>JBDHAS010000128.1:0-10319 GCA_039588015.1 Gemmatimonadota bacterium
CCGCTACGGGCGCGGCAAGGGCTAGGGTGAGTGCGATAGAAAAGAATCGGCTCATTTCAAGCCTCCTGGTTGGGGTAGTGATCACGAGTCTTGAGAATGCGAAATGAGTAATTGGATCGGGGGTGACTGCTGGAAGTATCCGGGTCGTTCTCTTGGTGTGACAGGCGTGAGGATCGGATCGGGCCGCGGGTTGTCGTAGGGTCCGTCCGCGGTAAAGCCCACGGGGTCGGTGCCCAGATGTAGGACTATTGTCACGCCTGTCGGCCTCAATGGTTGGGGGTGAAGGGGCGCACGAACCCCTTCGATCGTCCGAGATAGTTGAGAATGATAGTCATTCTTGATCCATTGCGCAAGCATTCCTGTTCGGTCGAGGCGACAGGACCTAAACGGGTAGAAGAACTGCTAGGGCGCTTTGTCGGGACGAAGCAGGCCTTGAAAACGGGGCTCATCGCGGAGTAGGTCCCAAGCGGGATCGACCTGCAGCCACTCACGGGTCAGCGGCCCGGCCAGGCCGAGGCTGCGCATCAGTTGCTCGGAAGCAGCCTCGGGGTCGCCCACCCGGGCGTAGATGAGTGCGAGATTGTCGATGAATGCGCGGCCCCACAGCGCATCTCGCTCCACCGGCAATAGCTCAAGCGCCCTCTGGCCGGCCCGGATCGCTTCCTCCCGGCGGCCGATCCCGGCGAGTGCCACTCCCAGTTCGCTGTGGTAGCGAGGTTCCTCAGGATTGGCAGCCAACTTCTTTTCCAGCACGCTGACCGCAGCTGCATACGCCGCCCGAACGGCATCAACGTGGCCCCGGCGGCGCTCCAGATCAGCCAGGCTGAGAAGGTAGGTGATCGTGTCGCCCCCGAAGCTCTCGAGCGAGAGCCGCCCCAGCAGATCGCCGGAATTGTCGGCCGCCACCCTTACAAGCCACCACGATTGAAGGTCATCGGCTCCCGGTAGAGCGACGGGGTCGGCGTCCAAGGCAGCCTCGACAAACGCGCGGGCTGTGTCCGCATCACCGTGCCAGCTTGCGGAGACCCAGGCCAGCAAGCGGGAGGCCTGCGCGTCACCAGGGGTGAGCGCTAGGGTGCGGAGCAGATAGCGTTCCGCGTCTTCGTAGCGGCGGTCATAGTAGGCTGTCTCAGCGAGAGTAAGCAGCGGCGTCGTGGATCGCGGATCGAGCTCTACCACTCGCTCGAGCGTCGCGAACGCTTGCTCCCAACGGCCGAGTCGACGCTGAATCCAGCCCGAACCCTCCAATGCGTCCGCATTGTTTGGCTCTGCGGCGAGCGCGGCCTCGAATTCTCGCAGCGCGCTCTCGTAGTCGCGGCTTCCATAGTAGTAGAAGAAGCCGGCGGCTACGTGCGCTGCCGGTAGGTCGGGCTCGATCTCGAACGCGCGCTCGAAGGCTTCCCGAGCCATTGCGAGGCGCTCCGAGCTTCGGTCGAAGAAACCCCAATAGAGTCCTGAGTGAGCGCGGGAGAGCTGAGACCATGCGGACGCGAAACTCGGGTCGAGCTCGAGAGCTTTCCGATATAGCCGCTCTGCCTCGAGTGTGGCGTCGACGGAGTAGCCGAACCTGTCGAAGAAGGCGTTGCCGCGCAGGTAGTAGTCGTACGCCTCGAGGTTATCGGTCGGCTTACGCTCGATACGCTCTTTCTCCGCTGGCGTCAGGGTGGCCTGCAAGGCGCTGGCGATCTGTTGTGCGACGTCGCTCTGGATGGCGAACACATTGGTCAACTGACGGTCGTAGATCTCCGCCCAAAGGTGTGCGTCGGTCTCAGTGTCGATCAGCTGAGCGTTGATGCGAACTTGGTCGCCGGAGCGACGCACCCCACCTTCCAGGATTGCTGCGACGCCCAACTCCTCGCCGATCTCGCGTATGCTTTTTTCCGTGTTCTTGTAGCGCATCACCGACGTACGCGAAATGACGGTGAGGTCGGCGATCTTCGACAGGTGTGTGATGATGTCGTCTGTGATTCCGTCGCTGAAGTACTCGTTGTCCGCGTCGGCGCTCATGTTGGCGAAGGGAAGGACAGCGATCGATTTCATGTCCCGGTCACCGATCCTGCCGTCACCGCGTAGCAGTAGCCAACCCGTTGCCACGACACCCCAGAGTCCGAACGCAAAGGCACCGCCAATTAGTGCGTTTCTCCAGGTGAGGAGGCGCGGCAGGCCTGAGTCGGCACCACCGATTTCGCCGGCACCGCGGGCGGCGTCAGGGTCACCTGTCGAGGTGCCTAGCGCCTGTCGCGCCTGGACGAGCGCGGTCGCTATGAAGACGATAAAGCCGACTAGCAGGAGGACCAGCGCTGCCGGAATGAACCACTCGGGTAGTCCGAAGCGGTTGATGAAGAAGTCGGTCGCCTCTAGTACGGCCCAGGAGGCGCCCGCGTACACGAGGACGAGCCGACCCAGCCGTGCCTGACCGATTCGAGTTCGGAGGTTGGAGCTACTCATGGCGCAAGAAGATGGCAAGGCTGGCCGAGAACGCCAACCCCTAGACGGCAGCGCCGGTCTCTGGCTAGTCCGACCCGAAGGGACTGTGGGAGCTAGCGGCAGCCCGGCACTACTGGCCTGGGCGACCGCCTAGGGCTCACGTCGTAGCAGGTGCCGATCGAAGAAGGCCGATGCGCGCTTGACGTAGTCGTAGCGGCTCGCCTCCGTCTGAATCGTGTGCGGCTCGACCGGGTAGTACATCACCTCGAAGTCTTTCCCCAGCTCGATCAGACGCTGCACCAGACGCGCCGCATCTTGAAAGTGGACGTTGTTGTCCACCAGTCCGTGTGTGATCAACAGGTGGTCCTGCAGCCCATCGGCGTAGTAGATGGGACTCGAGCGGCGGTACGTCTCCGGGTCCTCGTGCGGGACGCCGAGGACGCGGCTCGTCCAGCCGTCGTTGTAGTGAGCCCAGTCTGTCACGGCTGCCCGAGCGATGCCCGCCGCAAAAACACCGGGATAGCGGAACTGGGCCATCAGAGTCAGGAACCCACCGTATGACACGCCGTAGATCCCGATTCGCGTCGAATCGATGCCGTGCTCTGTCACCAGGTACCGCGCCCCGGCCGCTGCACCGTCGGTGTCTTTGATGCCCGCAGAGCGGGCGATATCCGTGCGGTAATCGCGTCCGAAGCCGGCGCTGCCCCGATAGTCGAAGTCGAGCACGGTGTAGCCTTGCTGCACGAGGTAGTTGATGAAAGCCAGGTGTAGGTCATAGCCGTACACCGAGTATCCGCGGTGCGCGAACTGCCGGTACCCGCCGCCGTGGATGTGGAGGACAGCGGCGCGCTCCGGGTTTGGGCGCTCGGGACGGAAGAGAGCGGCCCAGAGCGGCCCGCCGTCGGGATGTTCGAACGATACGATCTCCGGGCGGACAAGCGGATGCTGGAAGTAGGCGTCGGCGCCGCTGACCGTGACGCGACGTTCGGCGATCCGGGCGCGAACCCTGCGCAGGTATAGGTCAGGCAACTGAACGGATTCGCTGTAGACTATCGCTAGATGTTCCCCATCCGGCGCGAGAAAGCCGGCGTTTCGTCCCGGCCGACTGGTCAAAATCACAAGGTCTCCTCCCGCCGCCGACATGACGTAGAGCTGATCGTCGGCCGGGTGTTCGCGGCTCGCCTGTAGCAGCCAGTGCGAGCGATCACGCGAGAGCGCAGCGCCGCGGACTTCCCAGTTCCCCTCGGTCAGCGGGACGATGGAGCCGTCGGGCTCCGCCATATAGAGATGACTCCATCCGCTACGCTCCGACGCGAACACGAACCGGTCGTCTTCCAACCACTCGAAGAGAGCGGGTTGCAGGTAGTTCGCCTGAACGGGCGGCCCGCCAATCCAGGCATCGTCGTGATCGTGCGTGATCACCGTCGTGGTACCGGTCTCAACGTCGAGCTCCACGAACCAGAGGTCCTCGTGATCCTCACCGATGAACTGCATCACGGCGCGGGAGCCCTCTAGGTTCCAGTAGGGCCCGTGCGGAACTGTCTTCTGGTCGCCCGCCTCGGGCAGGTCGACCCAGGTGACTTGGATGGAATCGACGGGAACCAAGGGATCAACGCGAACGATGCCCAGTCGAACGATGTCCCGTGGCTCTCCCACTTTGGGGCGGGCGTCTCTGACGCGGCTGTATCCGGTTTCGTCGACGTAGTCCACGTACTGCGTGGGCGGACGCCGGCGGTCGCGCTTGCGGGCGCGGAACGTCACGTAACGGCCGTCGGGTGTGAGTTGGATCGCGTCTACGAGCATCGACCCAGCGACTGGAATCGACTGCGGGCGATGTGGAGCGGACCGTGCCAACGCCTCGCTACGTTGACGTCGGTCATCGAGCCGCCGAATGTGATCGAGCAGCTCGCGTTGCTCGTCGGACAGCCAGCGGGCCGCCTCGGTTTCCGTTTCGTCCGCCTTTGTGGTTCGGGCTGCCACGACTCCAAGAGTGCCCGACTCGACGTGGTAGCGGTACAAGGCTTCTCCCACTTCAAAGTGGATAGCGGCCCCGCGCTCGGCCATCCGCGCGCGCCGTGGTGAGTTCTCGAGCGACGCCACGTCACGGATCGCCGGTCGCGCGCTCTCGTCGAATAGGTAGACTGCGTTGCCGCTCACCCAGGTCGCGCGGCGGCCGTCGTCGCTCCACGACGGGTCCGGAGCGGGGATCTGCTCGACTTCCTCGGCCGGCACCTCCTCGGCCCAGGCGCCGGAACGGTCCGCCCTGAACCACGGGTCGGCGGCGGGGATGTCGTCCTCGGAGGGCCGGCGATTCCAGCGGAAATAGACGACGGAGCCGTCGGGCGCCCAGCGCACGTCGCGCACGCCGAGACCGAGCCAGCGGTCGTCACGCGCGGCGTCACGCAGCGTCAGCGGAGCGACCGTCGCCGTCTCGGCGGTCAGGTCGGACTGCCGGATCGGCGTCTGCTGTCTGGTCTGAGCCTCGACGGTACTCGTGAAGGTCGCGCTCAGGACAAGGGCAAGGAGGGTACGAAGGACGTGTGGCCACATGTCACATACCTCGTCGAGCGTGGATACTTCGTGATGATGGAGATCCTGGTGGCATGCTAAGCATCGAGGGCCTGCCCGCAAGACTGATGCAGTGGTCGATTGAGTGAATCGTCCGGCTCGGCTCCGAGGCCTCCGCAGGTCCTTGACCCGGCTAACGGCGGCCATATTGTACGCAGCATGAATGGGCCCACCGCCTTTAACAAACGCTTGTGGTGCGCCGCATGACAGGGCTGATCCCAACTCGCTACTCCGACAAGAACAACTCCACCTTTTTCGAGGTCGGAGGGGTGCTGATCACGATCAGTTATGACGTGACCAGCAAGAAGAGAATGATGGTGCTTCCCGGCAGCGTGATCGCACGGGTGCAAGGCAGAATAGGCGACAGCGAGCCCGGAACGGCGCACGAATACGAAATCCCGCACAACTACAGGGTGGGTGGGGAGATCGGGCTGGTCGAGCGGGGCCTCTACGGCTTTATGGATGAGGTCGTGCGGGCGGCGGTTCAGGTCAAGGCGCTCGAATCTGCGGAGAAAGCGGTCGAAGCCGCCGAAGCCGAGCATCTCTTCTTCGAGGGCGCGATTCGGAGGGCGGATGAGAGCGGTTCGGCGCGCGCCGATCTATCGGAGAAGGCGGCGGCGCAGGCTCGCCTCCTACACGAGTTGGTCGACCGCGTGGTCACGGCGGTCAGACACCTGACCAACGTCACTTCTCTCGGTCGCGACGGTCTGGAGGCTTATCAGCGCGACCGCAGCCAGGCTCTGGAGAAAGTCGTCCAATCGAGGTCGATGAGCACCCAACTTCGGGTGCACGGCATCCTTCAGGCCGTCGAGGCGTTCTTGCGCTACGAGTCGGAGGGTACCACCGAGGTCAAGGCGTTGAGAGAGCGGACGCTCGACTATCTTGATCTCATCGAGAGGCGGCACAAGGGTCGCGAGCCGGCGCTTTCACACGAGCAGGCACACATCATCGTGAACGAATTCGTCCCCGCGTTCGTGCAGATGAAGAAGAAATACGAGGCTGCCGCTGAGTTCCCCAAGGATGTCGTGGGGCACGCGTTCGGCAGCTTCTTCGGCGGGGGCATCGCCGGTTGGATCACCCTCTCCGTTTTCGGCGAGAGCGTATTGGCTGGGATCACCGGTACGCCCTGGGATATCCCGGGTTGGTACATCGGCGCCGCCGTCGCCTTCGTATGGCCGTATCTGCGAGCTACGGTCGGTGCTATGACTCGCGAACGACACTACGAGAAGCAGCGTCAGACGCTCCTGGAAACGACCAGTCATCGGATCGAGCTCGCGTTGCCGAAAGCCCCCTGAGGAGCCCCCGGCGCCTTACCCTACCGCTCAGGCTTGGCGAGCGCTCCGCCGTAGCGCGCGGGCCCGCAATCCAGACACCATAGTCGTTGTTGACGCCGTCACTCGGCTCGCAACGCGTCCATTGGATCGGTGTTAGTCGCGCGACTGGCCGGCAGGTAGCTGGCGAGAATGCCGACCAGAATCAATAAGACCGCGATGCCGCCGAACGTCACCGGGTCGGCCGGGCTCACCCCGTACAACAGTCCGCGGATGAGATGGGCCGCGGCAAACGCCAGCGAGCAACCGATGGCCAGCCCGATGCTGGTCAGGCGAACGCCCTCGCGAAGCACGAGTCGGTGGACGTCGCGCGTGCCGGCTCCCAAAGCGATGCGAATGCCGATCTCGCGAGTGCGGCGCGAGACCGCGTAGGACAAGACGCCAAAGAGGCCGACGGCGGCCAGGATCATTCCGACGAAGCCGAGCGCACCCGTAATCCCGGCGGCTGCTTGGTTGGGAATCAGCGAGACTCCGATTATCTGTTGGTAGGGCGCGTTCGTTTTCACGGGCAGGTCGGGATCGAGGGCGAGAGCGATGTCTCGTACCTGCCGGTCTATGCGTGGGGCTCCCGGAGCTGTACGCACGACCAACGAGGCGTTCGAGGACCAGCGCTGTGCGAAGGCCTTGTAGACCATCGAGCGGCCTTCCTCGCCGATGGATCCGTACTTTCCGTCTCGCGCTATTCCCACCACTTCATAGGTCTGGCCGTAGTCGCTCAACTGTTTGCCGAGAGCGCTTTCACCCGGCCAGATCCTTGTTGCGGCGGTCTGATTGATGACGACTACCGGTGGCGACCCCTGGCGGTCTCGAGAGTCGAACGCACGGCCCGCGACGATGTCGATTCCCATAGTCGCGAAGTAGCCGGGCGAGACGCTGTTGACGTCCGCTTGGTGAATTCCGTCACCCATCACGGGCTCGCGACCCGGGATTTCGAAGGTCTGATAGATCCTGATGAATCCCAACGGAAGCGCCGTGGTCAGCCCTGACGACTCAACGCCGGGAAGCGACGCCGCCCGGTCCTGCAGTTCCCGGAAGAACGTGAGCTCTTCTTCGTCAGAGTACCGATGGAGGGCAACGTCGGCGGTAAGTACGTGGATGTTCTGCGGCTCGAACCCGAGGTCGACGGAATCCGCTCGCGCGAGCGCTCTGAGGAACATGCCCGCACCGATGAGGAGCACCACGGACCCGGCGACCTGTGCTACGACGAACGCGTTGCGCATCCGTTTACCACGGCCCGGCGATTCGGCTCGCTCGCCTTTTAGGGTCGATGCTATGTCCTGTTGCGTGGCTTGGAACGCCGGTGCCAGACCAAAGAGCACGCCGGTGACGAGCGCGAGGGCGAGGGTGAAGCCCAGGACACGAAGATCGGGCGCGAAATCGAGCTTGATAGGGAAGGGGATGGGCGGCCGAATCGCTGCGAGAGCGCCGGTCGCCCAGAACGTGAAGACAGTGCCGGCTGCGCCGCCCAGCAGAAAAAGCATCACGCTTTCGGTTGTCAGTTGGCGGATCAGGCGAGTGCGGCCCGCGCCGATAGCCAGACGTACCGCAATCTCGCGGCCGCGGATCGTGGCCCGCGCCAGGAACATGCTGGCCACGTTCACCGAGGCTATGAGAAGCACCATTCCGGACACGACCAGCAGAACGGCCATGAAGATTGTGACAGGCCCTCGAGCTTCATCGATCATCGCCGAGAAAGGCGCCACGGTTACGTCGGCGTTCTCGAAGCCCTCTGGATCCTCGCTGCGCAGACGCGCGGCCGTGATGCTCATCGCCTCTCGCGCCTGCATGGATGACGTTGCCGGGGCCAGGCGCGCGATGCCTACGAGACCGGTGGAGTTGTTGTCTAGAGTGAAGGAGGAGACGGACTCTCGCATGCTGAGCGGAACCCAGAGCCCGAAGTCATACGCCACCGTGTGACCCTGAAAGCCCTCCTCCGCGATGCCTATTACCGTGAACGTGTGGCGATTGAGGACAACGGTCTTCCCGATCAGAGCAGAGTCGGCGGCAAAGCGGCGCGACCACAGCCGATGACTCAGGACGACGACGGCGCCGGCGTTCGGCACATCGTCTTCTTCGGCCAGAAAGAAACGGCCCAACGCGGGACGAGTGCCGAGGATGCTGAAGTACTCCGCAGACACCATCAAGCCGCCGATCATCTCAGGCTCGCTATCCCCTCCCGTCGACAGGCTGCCGGAGAAGACATCGAGCGCCGCGATGTCGTCGAGCCCGTTGGGGCCGTCACGCAGAGCCTCGAACGTGTTGAAAGAGAACGTACCGAAACGGCTGCCTTCTGCGTGGGAGACGTACACGCTCACGAGCGTGCCAGGGTCCCGTACTCCGGGTGGCGTGCGGATCAGCAGCGAGTTGGCCACGCTGAAGATCGTGGTAGTAGGCCCGATTCCCAGCGCGATCGTGAGTGCGGCCATGGCTGTGAAGCCGGGCGATCGTCTGAGGAGGCGTGCGGCGTAGCGGACATCTTGAGTCAGCGTCGCCATGCGGGTTCCTCGCCTTTCCGATGCTCGAGGCTTGTGAGGCGGGCTGGGGCAAGGCGCCCGACACGAAGCGGCTGTCTCCGCTAAGGGGCAACTACGGCTGCCGCAGTGAGGCGGTTTCAGCTACGGCTGGCGCGATCGCTTGTACGGTGCGGGGGCCTGGCGTATTATCCGCTCGCCGTTGAATGCCCCTCCATCGGTGCCCGCGACACATCCGCGGCAGCCCACATCAAGACAGCTGATTCATACAACAGGCCGGCGGCTGGTCTCAATTCGTGCGGCCCAGCACATCGGTGAACGTCATGGATTACGATCGAAGAAAGGCACTGGGTCTGATTGGGGGAGGCGTTGCAGCCGTCGGGCTGGGCACGTCCCTATTGCGCTGCACCTCGGACCGTTCGGTGGAGAGTGCGCGCGGTGACTCCAGCGAGAAGGGCGACGTCAAACACGAGCCGCTACCGTACGTTAAGCTCGATCCGGCGCATGTGGCGGAGCTGGGCTACCGCGACTTCTACCGAGGCGATTGCATGTTCGGCGTCTTCGGCGCGATCGTCGACGCACTTGCCGAGAAAGTCGGTGAGCCCTTTGCGTCGTTTCCCAGTTCGGTGACGCGCTATGGGGCCGGCGGTGTAATGGGGTGGGGAACCTTGTGCGGCGCAGCTAACGGCGCCGCGATGGCCATATACCTGGTGTCGAAGGATCCGGCACCAGCCATCAACGAGGTCATGGCCTTCTACGAACAGGAGGCCTTGCCGAACTACCTGCCCGCGCAGCCCAAACTCGAGGTGGCGTCTTCCGTCGCTGACTCTCCACTGTGTCATGTGTCGATTTCTAGGTGGTGCGAGGCGTCCGGTTACAAAGCGTCATCGCCGGAACGGCTCGACCGTTGTGCTCAGCTTGTCGCGTCCGTCGCGAAGTTCACAGCCGAGGTTCTAAACGCGCAGGAGGAAGGGAGTTTCAAGGCCGCTCATCCCCATACCGAGGCGGTGGTCGCGTGTCGAGGTTGCCACGAATGGGGAACCGACCTGGATAATACTCGTGGCAAGATGAGCTGCGGCGTATGCCACGTCGAACAGGCCAGCAATCACCCCTAGCGGACGCAGTCGCTAGCCGCGCAGGCATAGAGGTCTTGCTTGACCTTCCGGTCATTGGCGGTTCATTGCCAGCCTTCGCTGGGTGCGGCGGAGCCGGCGGTATAGGTGTAGATGTGGTCTCCGAACGGCGAGTCGTCGCCATCGGCGGCGTTGCAGGCGCCGTGCAGAAGCACCGCCTGACGCGAGCCCACTGGGGCCTCCCACTCCACATACCAGACGGCTTTGTCGGGCATACCTAGTTCCGCTCCGGAGCGGGTGTGGAAGGCGTAGTCGATCCCTTCGTGGGCCACTACGGCCGCGCGATCGTCGATAGGGCGCAGTCTGCCGGCTTGGCGACCGTCGGGACTCCGAACGGCGAGCTGAAACCCGGCGCGCCTCATCCCTGGACGCCGAAGTTCGATGGTGAG
>JBDHAS010000129.1:0-16920 GCA_039588015.1 Gemmatimonadota bacterium
GTGAAGCGTCTTGCCGGTCGGGTTGAGGCGATTCTGGTGCCCGAAATGAACCTTGGACAGATCGCACGGGAAGTGCAGCGTTTCACCTCGCTTCCAGTCGTGCCGGTATCCAAGATCGGCGGCGTAGCGCACACGGTGGACGAGATCCTCGAGGCGATTCTCTCGAACGGCGCCCGGGCCGAGTCCCGGTCGGGATAGCTCCATGGACGATGCGACGATCATTCCCGGGCCAGCCAGGCAACTCAAGCCGCACCGGCTATTGAAGTTCTTGCGGCAGGAGATCCTCCCCACCGCTTTCTGTCCCGGGTGTGGTTGCGGAACGGTGCTGAACGCCTTCGCGCAGGCCGTGGAGGAGCTGGCGATCGAGCCGAAGGACATGGTCTTCGTGACGGGGATCGGATGCTCCTCTTGGATCCCCAGCCCCTACTTCAAGGGCGACACGCTCCACACGACGCACGGGCGGCCGATCGCCTTCGCCACCGGGGTCAAGGTCATGCGTCCCGACCTGAAGGTGGTGATCATCGCGGGAGACGGCGACATCGCGGGCATCGGCGGGAACCACCTGATTCACGCGGCGCGGCGCAACATCGATATCACCGTCTTGATGGTCAACAACTGGAACTACGGCATGACCGGGGGCCAGGTCTCCCCTACCACCCCCTTCGGCATACCGACGACGACGACTCCATACGAGAACGTGGAGCACCCGCTCGAGGCCGCCGAACTCGTAGCCGCCGCCGGCGCGAATTACGTCTCGCGCTGGACCACATACCACGTCTTCCCGCTCATGGAATCCATCCAGAAGGCCCTCGAAATCGACGGCTTCTCGTTCATCGAGATCCTCTCGCAGTGCCCCGTCAGCTACGGGAAGATGGTCAACATGCGGAAGGCCTCCGACTTCTTGAGATTCTACAGGGACCAGTCGGTGAGGGTGCACAAGGCCAAAGAGATGAGCGACGAGGAGCTGGAGGGGAAAATCGTCATCGGCAAGTTGGTGGAAAGGGAGCGCACGGAGTTCGGAGCATCGCTGAGGCGGATCAACGAGAAGTTCCGAGAGGGACGAGCATGAGGAGGCGATGAACATTAGGTTCAGCGGCTTCGGCGGCCAGGGCATCGTCCTTTCCGGTTACATCTACGGTGTGGCCGCCGTGCTCGACGGCAAGCAGGCGCTTCAAACTCAGTCATACGGCAGCGAGTCGAGGGGCGGCGGGTGCCGAAGCGACGTCATCATCTCGGACGACGACATCTACGAGCTGGCTCCCCCTCGCCTCGATGTGCTGATCGCTCTGTCGCAGGCGGCCTACGATGCCTACCGGCCTGCGCTGAAGGAAGACGGGACCCTGATCCTTGAAGACGACCTCGTGCAGGCGAGCGACGGCACTCCAACCCGCACGTTCAGGATCAAGGCGACGGACATCGCTCACAAGAAGTTCGGGCGCAAGATCATGGCCAACATGGTGATGCTCGGCTTCATCTGCGCCATCCTCCAGGTGATCTCCAAAGACACCCTCGAGCAGGCCATCCTCGGCAACGTGCCGAAAGGTACGGAGTCGATGAACCAGCAGGCCTTCGAGGAAGGGTATCGGATCGGAGAGGGCGCATCTCCATGAAGAAGCAGATCCAGTTGGCGGGCTTCGGGGGCCAGGGGATAGTGCTTTCCGGGGTGATTCTCGGGGAAGCGGCGATAATGGACGGCCTGAACGCGGTTCAGACCCAGTCCTACGGCCCGGAGTCGCGAGGAGGGGCGGCCCGCTCGGACGTGATCATCTCCGAAGCGCCCATCGACTATCCGAAGGTCGTATCTCCCGACGTCCTGGTTGCGCTCTCGCAGCCCGCCTGGGACAAGTACGGCAGTGGTGTCGGGAAGAAGGGGCTGGCCATCGTGGACAGCGACCTGGTAGAGAGCGACGGCGCAGTCCTCGGTGTTCCCTTCTCCAGTCTGGCCGACGAATTGGGACGCCGGATCGTGGCCAACGTCATCATGCTGGGGACGCTGGCAAAAGTCAGCGAATGCGTTTCGCGCGATTCGCTGGAGCGCGCCGTACTGAAGAGCATTCCCAAAGGTACCGAGAAGTTGAATCTCGAAGCGTTAGAGGCCGGTTTCCGGAGCGGTTGATGGACAGAGAGAACTACGACGTCATTCGCGAGCAGTTGGGAGAAAGCCCGGCCTTCATACAGGGCGACGTCGCCTGCGCGTACGGGGCCGCCCTGGCCGGCTGCCGCTTCTTTGCCGGCTACCCCATCACGCCCGCCACGGAGACGGCCGAGTCGATGGCCGCCATCATGCCGAAGATCGGCGGCACCTACATCCAGATGGAGGACGAGATCGCGTCGATCGCCGCGCTGATCGGAGCTTCGTGGACCGGGGTCAAGGCGATGACCACCACATCGGGGCCGGGCTTTTCGCTGATGCAGGAGAACATCGGGTACGCCTGCATGACCGAGACCCCCTGCGTGATCGTGAACGTGCAGCGCTCGGGACCTTCCACCGGGCAACCTACGGAACCCGCGCAGGGCGACATGATGCAGGCCCGTTGGGGGTCCCACGGCGATTACGAGATGATCGCGCTCGTTCCGAACTCGGTGCAGGAATGCCTGGATCTGGTCATCGAGGCGTTCAACCTGGCGGAGCGTTTCCGCAACCCGGTCATCGTGCTCACCGACGGCGAAGTCGGCCACATGAGGGAAAAGACCGTGATCCCCGAGTACGAGAGCCTGCACCTCGTGGAACGAGAGACGCCCACGGTCCCCAAGGAGTCGTACGTTCCGTTCGCCGGCGGTGAAGCGGGCGTCCCCCCGATGGGGTTCTTCGGCCTGGGTTATCGGACCTACGTTACCGGCTTGACCCACACCGAGCAGGGGCTCCCCGCGACGGCGAGCGCCGAAGAACACACCAAGCTGGTCAGCCGACTGTGCGAGAAGATCCGCCAGGCAAGTGATTCTCTGGTCAGAGTCGAAGAGCGTTACCTGGACGATGCCGAGTTCGCCGTCGTCAGCTACGGCATCACGTCGCGCGTAGCCCTGAACGCGGTCCGCCAGCTGAGGAGAAAGAAGCACAAGGTCGGATACCTGCGCCTCATCGGCCTCTGGCCCTTTCCCGAGGAGCGCGTGTTCGAGCTGGGCAAGCAGGTCAAGGGGATCCTGGTGCCGGAGATGAACCTGGGGCAGATCTACCACCCCGTGCGCGAGGCTGCGAGCGGGGAGTGCCGGGTAGCGCCACTATCCAAGATCGGGGGAGCGATCCATACGCCGGCCGAGATCGTCGCAGCCGTCGAGCAGTTGATTGCGGGGAGAAAAGGGTAAGGACGGGACCATGTTCAACAAGGCGGAGAGAATCAGAGAATATCTGCGGGCCGAGATGCTTCCCTCCATCTTCTGCAGCGGCTGCGGAAACGGCAACGTCCTCAACTACACGTTGCGCGCGATCGACGAGCTCCGCATCGACATCGACAAAGTGGTCTTCGTCTCCGGCATCGGCTGTTCTTCCCGGCTCCCGGGCTACATCGATGCCGACGGCCTGCACACCACACACGGACGGGCCATCGCCTTCGCTACCGGGATCAAGGCAGCGAACCCCGAGTTGACCGTCATCATCTTCACGGGCGACGGCGACTGCGCCGGGATCGGCGGAAATCACCTCATCCACGCCGCTCGCCGGAACGTCGACCTGACGGTCGTCGAGATGAACAACTACAACTACGGAATGACGGGCGGGCAGCTCTCCCCCACCACACCGATCGAGGGAAGAACCACCACGTCTCCCTTCGGGAACCTGGAGGAGCCGTTCGACCTGGCGGCCCTAGTAGTCGGCGCCGGCGCTCCCTTCGTGGCCCGCTGGACCATGGGCTATCCCTACGAGACGATCGAGACCATCAAGCGGGGCATCCAAAAGAAGGGGTTCTCCTTCATCGAGATCCTGACGCCGTGCCCTACGGGGTACAGTCCCGAGAGCGAGCTGAAGGGAAACCGCCAGATCTGGGACTGGTACAAGCAGCACACGCTGCTGGCCAGCAAATACCGTCAGCTGACCGACGAGGAACGGGCCGCGGAGGATCGAATGCTGATCGGTGTCCTCCAGGACGTGGAGCGACGAGAGTTCACCGACGAGTGGGCCAGGCTGGTAGAGCAATTCAGGGCGACAGACGACGGGTGACGCCGCCCTACGGCTGGCTGACGATTAAGGTGTTGCCATCACAGCCCGGGCCACCGGCAAGACAATTAGCGGTAACCCACAGGCCCGTATTTGGCAGGATGTCGAATATTCCGGCGAAGTCCGCACTCCAAGCCCCAGAAGCACCAGCTATCACACGAAGTTCAGGCCCTGCGATATACGGGACGGGACTATCGACCCCCACCACCAACAGGGTGCCCTCGCGAGCGGAACCGCTCACTCGATCCGCGCCTGCGTCCACGGCTTCTAGCGTGACATATAGGACGGCATATGTCAGCTGATTGACCGCATCGTACATTCTGACAAGATCACCTTCCGCCACGGTGTAAGGCGGAGGAGGTCCCCCCTCGTGGAATCTCGCGACACCGTCACTCTCCGCTCTCGTTGTGCGAAGGAAGTCGATGGTGCCGTTTGCACCGTTGTCTATCTCGAGGGTCACCAGCCTGCCTGGAAGCCATTTGAAACCGAGTATGCCCTGTGTCGCGGTGAAGTCGGCATCCATGAAGACCACGATCTCCGGCGGCTGTCTGTTGGCCTGCCAGCCACCGGAGCATGTCGTCCCGTGCGATACTCCACTCCAGGTGCCGGAAGCTGCTGTGTTGGCGTCGAATGTGCCATGGACCGTCATGCTGAGCTCGATCGGAAACGTGGCCTCGATTGTGAACTGACCGTCAGTGATCGGCCACCCAGCAGGATTGCTCGACGTGATCCGTTCGCTGCGGGCTTCACCGCCGCACTGCCAATCGTCGAAGATGAAGTCAATATTCGTTATTGCCGTACCTTGGCCATTCACGGCGAAGTCCAGTAAACCAAACTCCGCGCCCCCGAGCCAGGGACCGGGTTCAGGTGCGACCCCTGTAGGCTCCTCCACTGTTACGACCACCTCAGCCGGCTCAGAGACCGCGCCGTCGTCATCCATCACCTGGTACGTGACCGTATACGTGCCCACCGCCGCATAGGCGTACGGCCCCGGATCCTCCACGCTCGCCTCGTTGCCATCCCCGAAAGCCCAACTATGACTGGCAATCGTCCCGTCGGCGTCACTCGCCGTTCCCTGAAAGTCCACCGCATACGGCCGCAGCGCAGTCGTGTCCTGCCCGGGATTCTCGATTACAGCCGTTGGAAGACTGTTCTCCACAGTCACCGCCACCTCCGCCGGTTCGGAGACCGCACCGTCGTCATCCGTCACCTCGTACGTGACCATATACGTGCCCACAGCTGCATACGTGTGCGCCCCAGGGTCCCCCACACTCGCCTCGTTGCCATCCCCGAGATCCCACCTGTGACTGGAAATCGTCCCATCCGAATCACTCGCCGTCCCCCGAAAGTACACCGCATCGGGCCGCATCACCGTCGTGTCCTGCCCGGGATTGTCGATTACAGCCATCGGGGGACTGTTCCGCGGCGCATTCACGTTATCGTCACCACACGAAGAACCAAGAATGATTGTTGCGCCTACCACGAATAACAGTCTCAGCCTCATCTCAACGCTCCCGGGCTATTACTGTTAAAGCCAGACCAGCCGGACCTAGAGAGGGCCGGGCGCGATTCATGTTGCTTTGGCAATGGCCGGCTAGGGTAAGGAATTACATGCGTGACCGGAGGCCAGGCTGGCAGCCGAGCGGGGGTGTCAGGCACTTCCAATGCTGATGTTCTCGCGCGTCAGGGATCTGCACATCATACCCTGCTAATCGCACTAGCCCCCAGTATGGGACCGCACAGAGAAGACAGCAATGGCGAGGGTGCATCCAGTAGGTAGAACAGAGAGTTCACCGAGGAGTGGGCCAAGCTCGTAGAGCAGTTCAGGGGCCGACGATGGGTAGGGCGGCGCGGCCTCCCTAGAGATCATTCGTATCGAAGCGCGGTCAGCGGATCCACCCCCGCAGCTCTCCGGGCAGGGATGTAGCAGGCAGCCAGCGCCACGCCAACCAGCAGCAGCGAGACGCCCGCGAAGGTCATGGGATCCGTTGCGCCTACGGCATACAGCTGACTGGCGATGAACCGCGTCAATCCGATGGAACCCGCCAGGCCCACAACCACGCCAGCACCGGAGAGTAACAGCCCCCGGGCGAGCACTCGCCTCAGCACGTTGCCACGCTCGGCGCCCATAGCCATCCGCACACCAATCTCGTGAGTCCGCTGGCTGACCGAATACGACATCACTCCGTAGATCCCCATGCTAGCCAGTACGAGCGCCACCACGGAGAAACTGCCAAGCAGGTACGCGTAGAAAAGTCGCGCCGAAAGCGATTCGGCCACCTGCTGGTCCATCGTCAACATCTGCCTGATCGGCTGATCCGGATCGACGTCCCACACCGCGCGCCGCATGGCCGAGCCTAGACTCTGCGGATCGCCGCGTGTGCGTGCGACGAAGTAGATCCCCATGCGAAAGCCGACCTGCCAGTCGACGTATTTAGTCGCCTGCTGAAAGTAGGGCATGTAGAGGATGGGCTCCTGCTCCGCGTCCAAGCCCGACTGCTTGACGTCTCCCACGATTCCAACGATCTCGAAAGATCGCTCGTCGTCTTCACGACCGTCCCGCGTCCTGATGCGGGTGCCGATAGGATCTTCCTCCCCCCAAAACCGCCGTGCTGCCGCGTCGTTGATGATCGCCACACCCGGGGCGCCGGCCCCGTCCTGCTCGGTGAACGGACGTCCCCTGACCAGGGATATCCCCATCGTGCGGAAGTAGCCTGGCGTGATCGACTTGAACATGGCACCGGGCCCTTCCTGAGGAGATGCCGGAGGAGCATGCCACTCGATATCGAACCCATGACCCCAGCCTTCCCCGCTCGCGGGAGGGTAGTTCACCGCCGCCGCCGACTCGACTTCAGGCAGCGTGTTCATTCTTCGGACAACGTCCTGAACGAAGGCCTTTTGCGCGGGACGCACCGTCCACACGGTGTACCCTCGTTCGCTGAGTCCGGTCGCCTCGGCATACTTCGTCCGGGGTAGATACACGCGCGTCATCAACACGTTGTCCGGTTTGAAGCCCAGGTCCACCGCCTGTAGGCGAAGCATTGTGTTGAGCATCAGTCCCGCGCCGATCAGAAGCACCAGAGCCAGACCGATCTCGACGACCACCAAGACCTCCCGGCCACGACGACGACTCAGTCCCGTACCCGCTCGCGCCCCACCTTCCTTGAGCGACTCGGTCAGTCTTGGCTTGGAAGCTCGCAAAGCAGGTGTTAGACCGACGGCGAGCACCGTGAAGGTCACGATGAGCAGCGTAAACCCCAGAACGCGACCGTCGATTCCGACCTGGTCCAGACGCGCCACATCGAGCGGAAAGAGAGCCACGAGGAGCTTGACCGCCAAGTGGGCCAACAGAAGACCCGCCGCTCCGCCCAGCAGCGTGAGGTACACGCTCTCCCTGAGTACGTGCCAGACGAGCCGCCCCCGTCCGGCTCCGATGGCGGCTCTAATGGCGACCTCGTTCCGGCGATCCGCCACCCGTGCCAAGAAAAGGTTCGCCACATTGACGCAGGCGATGAGCAGCACGAAGCCGACAGCTCCCAGCAAGACGAGCAGCGAACCGCGAACATGATACACCAACTCCTGCTGTAGCGGCGCGACCCGGACGCCCCAGTTCTCGTCGGAGCCCTCAGGGCTCCAAAATGCCTCCGGATAGGCCTCCACCAACCGCTCGGCGATGAGGTCCATGTCCTCGCGAGCCCGCGCCAGCGAGACGCCGGGTTTGAGGCGCGCCACCACTCTCAACCGTCTGGCATCCCGCACGGTGGGCCCGTCACTCGCGAATGGGTAGGGCAGCCAGAGCTTGACCTCCTCCGTCGAGAAGATGTTGGTAAAGTCGCGAAAGCCGCGGGGCATCACTCCTATGATCGTATAGCTCCCGCGGTCGAGCGACACGGTTCGCCCGACTACGCTCGAGTCCGAGCCGAACTGCCGCTGCCACAAGCCGTGGCTCAAGACGACGACGCGCTCTCCGTCGGGCTGGTCTTCTTCTGGCAGAAATGTGCGGCCCAGAGCGGCCTGCACGCCGAGGATCGGGAAGAAGCTGGCCGAGACGCGGTGCGCGAGAAGCCGCTCCGGTTCACCGGTGCCGGTCAGGTTGACGATGGCCCGCATTGTCGCCGCCATGTCCTCGAAGACCTGGTTCTGCTGCCTCCAGTCCAGGAAGTTGGCCGGCGAGACGGCAAAGCGGTCCAGGCCCGGTGGCTTCTCCCACAGCGACACAACCCGGTCCGGGTCCTTATACGGGAGGGGACGCAGCATCACCCCGCTCACCAGGCTGAAGATCGCGACCGGGGCCCCGATGCCCAGCGCCAGGGTGAGCACGACCACCACGGCGAAGCCGGGGCGTCTTCCCAGCGAGCGGACTGAGATTGGCAGGTCGTGGATCGGAAGTTTCATGGACCGCCCTCCGCCATGCCGTCACCGTCTCTCGGTCTCGTCGTCAGGCGGGGCCATACCGTGGCGTCTACCGCGGCGGCGGAGGCCGGGAGGCCGCTGAGAGGCTGTTACTATTCGTCAATCTGTCGGGCCGGCACGGCCGCGCAAGCCTCCAGAAGATCCTGGACGGCGTCGAACGGTTGATGAGCGGGTCGATTAGCGACACGGCCCTGCAAGGGCTAGAAACGCAACAGCATCGCCGCCCAGTGGAAACCGGCGCCGAAGGATGTGAGCAGCACCAGGTCGCCCGCACCGATCCGGCCATTCTGCCGGGCCTCCCATAGCGCCAGCGGGACCGAGGCCGACCCGGTGTTCCCGTACTCCTGGACGTTCACGTAGACCTTCTCCTCGGGAACGCCGAGCGCTTTGCCGGTCGCCTGGATGATCCGCAGGTTGGCCTGGTGGGGTATGACTAAAGCGACGTCCTCGACAGCGACGCCCGCCTGCGCCAGCACCTCGTTCGAGGCCGCGCTCATGCGAGTCGTCGCCTCCTTGAACACCTCGCGCCCCTTCATCACGATCCATTGGTGCAGGCCCTGCTCGGCCCGCTCTATATTGAAGGGCGCCTGCGTTCCTCCGACCTTGGCGGTGAGTATGTCCCCGCGACACCGAAGAGCACGCAGGTGTTCCGATCGCGCCAGCTCATCAGCCGGGTCAGCAGCTCGACGCCGATCACCAGCACGCGGCGCTCGCCGTTCCCGACTCGCGAGCGCGCGATGTCGAGCCCCAGCACGAATCCGGCGCATCCGCTCCCCGCCAGGTCGTACGAGGGGATCTCGCCGGCGCCCAGCTTGTGCTGAACGAACGAGGCCGTGTCCGGAGTGTAGACTTCCGGCGTATCGCTCGCGACGATGATCTCGTCGACTTGGTCGGGGGTGAGGCCCGCATCTGCCAAGGCCTGCTGGGCTGCAGAGACCGCCAAGTCGGCCGTGTTCTCGTCGTCCGCCGCCAGCCGACGCCGCTTGATCCCGGTCCGCGTCGTGATCCACTCATCGGACGTGTCGACGTACTGGGTCCACTCGTCGTTGGTCATGACGCGCTCTGGCACGTACGCCCCTAGCCCTATCAGACCGATCCGGGTTCGCGTCATTCGAGAATCCTCTCCAAGATAGGCCGCGACATCCAACGCGTCCGCAACCCGCCCGCTGCCGATAGAGCTTGGGCAAGAAGTCGGCCCGGCGCCAGTAGCCGTTGAGATACAGGAGGTCTTCCTTATTCTCAGAATGGAGGCCGATGGCTTCACCTAGATCCCCGGGACTCGGCCTTGTTTTTGCAGTGTCTGTAACGAAACCCTAACGTACCTGCTCCTCCCGACGGAGGACCATGAGTACCGGAGATGCCATGTTGCCAGTGAAGATTCGCTTCACCGCCT
Organism: Gemmatimonadota bacterium; assembly: GCA_039588015.1. GTDB lineage: Bacteria > Gemmatimonadota > Gemmatimonadetes > Palauibacterales > KS3-K002 > JASFMO01. The sequence continues at coordinate 9,957 of JBDHAS010000129.1, forward strand.
GCAGCGCGGCGTTGCTCGCAACGGGGCTGCTCGCCGCCGTCCCGCTCGCGGCGCAGGCCCCGGACACGATGACGATCACGATCCCCCGGACCGAGCGGCCGCCGCAGATAGAGGACTTCCTCGTGGGCGGCCAGTTGATGCCGCCGGTCGACGGGGCGTCGGTCACCGCATTTGGTCAGCGGGAACCGGGCGACGGAGACCCGCCAAGTCAGCCCACCGCCGCCTATCTAAGCTACGATAACGCCAATCTCTACGTGGTATTCGTGTGCCACGACGAGCCCGGCGCCGTGCGGGCCAACATTGCGCGGCGCGAGGATATCGGCGAGGACGACCGGGTGACAGTCTACCTCGACACGTTCCACGCCCGCCAGCGCGCCTACCAGTTCGACTCGAACCCGTTAGGCGTCCAGCGGGACGGCATCCGCAGCGAGTCAACGGGCAACGTAGACCTGACCTTCGACGAGGTGTGGTCCTCGGAAGGCCGGGTGTTCGACAACGGCTACGTGGTCCGTCTGGCGATCCCCTTCCGGAGCCTGCGGTTCCGGCCCGGCGGCGAGCAGACCTGGGGCATCGCCGTCGGCCGCATCATCTCGCGGGAAAACGAGAGGACGTTCTGGCCGCACATCACCAAGCGCCGGCAAGGCTTCGTCTCGCAGTTCGGCAACGCGGACGGGCTGGCCGAGATCTCCCCGGGCCGCAACATGCAGGTGATCCCGTACGCGATGGCAGCCCGGGCGCGGGTGCTCGACGACGAGATCCCGGACCACGTGAACGAGGGCGACGAGCGCATCGGATTGGACGCCAAGATGGTTGTGCGCGATGCGCTGACGCTGGACCTAACCCTGAACCCGGACTTCAGCCAGGTCGAGAGCGACGATCCACAGGTGACCGTGAACGAGCGCTTCGAGGTCTTCTTCCCCGAGAGGCGGCCGTTCTTCCTCGAGAATGCAGACTACTTTCAGACGCCCGAGCAGCTGTTCTTCTCGCGGCGCATCATCGACCCCGGGGTGGGGTTTCGCACCACCGGCAAAGTGGGCCGCTGGGCCATCGGCGCGCTCGTGATGAACGACCGAGCCGCGCTTCAGTCCGACGAGCCCGCCGCGGGAAACGATGCCTGGATCGGGGCGGCCCGCGTGGAACGCGAGTTGGGCGAGGAGTCGGCCGTCGGACTACTAGCAACGGACCGCGAGTTCACCGACAGCGATAAATATGATCGCATGTTAGCGGCCGACGCGCGCTTCCGGCTGGGCGACAACTGGGAGCTGATCGGGCAGCTGATGCAGAGCCAGAACCGGGAGCACTACGGCAGACGAATCGATGACTGGGGCATGCGGGGCGACCTGAAGTTCAGGAGCCGCACCTGGGAGGGCTCGGCCGGATACCGGGAGTTCGGCCCGAACTTCCGCGCACCGCTCGGCTTCGTGAATCGGTGGAACTATCGCCGACTCGATTTCGACGGCCAGTACACCTTCTTCTTGCCCGAGAGCGACATGGTTAGGGAGTTCGGCCCTAAGCTGGAGATGAAGTGGCTGTGGGATCATGGGAGCGGGGTTCTGACGGACCGTGAGCTGGAGTTGATATTCGCGGTCGAAATGGTCCGGAGCTCGGAGATCGAGCTCGTCCGGATCCAGGCATACGAGCTGTTCGAAGGATTCGGATTCGACCTGTATTCCAATCAGCTGACGTTCAAGACGGAGTGGTTCAGTTGGCTCGGGGCGGACCTCTCGTACTTATGGGGGACCGAAGTCAACCACGATCCGGCGGAGGAGCTCGATCCGGAGCGCGGGCGAGCGAGCGAAGCCGAGATCGGCCTCACGCTTCGCCCGACCGTGCAACTGCGCTTCGAGGGCAGCTACGTAGACAGCAGGCTGCACAGAGAGCATACCTCGGAGCACCTGTTCACGGAGCGATTACTGCGCGCGAGGTTCGATTACCAGTTCAGCCGACTGCTGTCGCTTCGGGCGATCTTCGACCGTAGACGCGGACGATCCGCGCGTGCGGGAGTTTGCGATGGACTTCCTCCTTACCTACCTGCTGCACCCGGGCACGGCGCTGTACCTAGGGTTTACCGACGCGCGTGAGAACCTCCGTTTGGTGGGATCGCCCCCGGAAGAAATCGAGCGCAGCCAGAATCCCCATCTGTCGGTCGGGCGGCAGATCTTCGTGAAGGCGAGCTATCTGGTGCGCTTCTAGCGAACGGCAGTCCGTTAGCAGGTCCCGTCGCCGCGGGGTCGGCATCCGGTTGTTGGCCGGGGGCCGACTCCGCGGCGAAGTACATCGGCACTCAATTGTTTCCCCCGGCCTACCTTGCGCCCGGCACAGCGTAGTTGCGTTTCCGCAGCAGATGCGGCTCCACCGCTACGGCTGCAAGCGGTTTCCCTTTGTAACATAGGGCTGGCGGCCCATCCAAGCGCCCATACGAAGCATTTGTGGGGTTACCCGATATGGCCTATCCCTTGCAACAGGGGTAAACCGCTATTGATCAGGACTAATGTGCGAGCACGACGACGTTTCTCCGCGCGGAGCCCCTGACCGCGCTCAAAAGTGCGACCACCGTGCGACGCGCCGATGCCTATAAGCGGAACAATTGCGGCTGACGAACGGACGATGCCGAACCTCTCTCGGAAAGGACGAAGCATGATCAGCACAACGCGTGTCGCGACATCTGTCGCGGCCATCGCTTTGGCTTGCATCGGGTCGTTAACCGCCTGCGGGGACGCGCAGGATCGACAGGCCGCCGATCCGCCGGCCGCGCTCGAGCCCGAGGAATTCGACCCCAACAGCTTCGCCCATTCGACCCAGATCGACAACGCATGGATGCCCCTCGAGCCGGGCACACGCTTCGTCTACGAGGGCACCACCGTCGAGGACGATGGCACGGAAGTGCCGCATCAGATAGTGGTCAACGTCACCGACCTGACCAAGGAGATCGGCGGCATCCGCGCGCTCGTCACCTGGGATCTCGACTACAGCGAAGGGCAGCTGGTGGAGGCGGAACTGGCCTTCCTCGCCCAGGACACGCTGGGCACCGTCTGGCGCATGGGCGAGTACCCCGAGGAGTACGAGGACGGGGAGTTCATCGAGGCGAAGCCCTGGATCCACGGATTCGAGGACGCCAAGGCGGGCATCATGATGATGGCCGACCCCCAGCTCGGCACTCCGAGCTACGCCCAGGGGTGGGGTCCCGCCGTCGATTGGACCGACCGCGGCCTGGTGGAACAGATGGGCCAGCGGACCTGCGTCCCGCTCGACTGCTACGAGGACGTGCTGGTGATCGTAGAGGTCAGCGCGAGCGAGCCGGACGCGGAGCAGCTCAAGTACTTCGCGCGCGGGGTGGGCAACGTGCGGGTCGGATGGAGAGGCGAGGGAGAACCGACGAAAGAGACGCTGGAGTTGGTGAGGATCGAGCAGCTCGATGAAGCGGCCATGGCCGAGGTTCGCGCCGGGGCGCTCGAGTTGGAGCAGAGCGGCTACCAGCGAAGCAACGTTTACGCTCAGACCCCGCCGGCCGAGGTGGGCGGGCCTTGAGGAGGCAGGTATGAGGATCAAGACACTTCTACCCGCGCTCGCTGTGGCGATCGTCTTGCCCGGGGCGTCGTTCTGGGCGGCTTCAAGCGGATCGGACTCAGCCGATGCGCCCTCCGCCCGCAGCGACAGCAGGCCTGTCACGCTCGAGGCGGTCGCCGGGTCCAGCGTGTACAAAGTGGTCCTGTCGGAGCGGGCGGCCGAGCGCCTCGGCATCGAGACGGCCCCGGTACGCGCAAGGGAAACGCGAACGGTCATTCCCTATTCAGCGGTTCTGTACGACGCGCACGGCAACACCTGGGCGTACACGAACCCCAACCCCCTCGTCTTTGTCAGGCATAGCGTCAGCATCGATTACATCGACGGCGGCGACGCCGTCCTTATTGACGGCCCACCCCCCGGCACAATGGCGGTGACGGTGGGAGCGGCCGAGTTGTTCGGGGCCGAGTTGTTTGGGGCCGTTGGCAAGTGACTCCACACAGAGGTTTCCAGCCATGATACGTCGGATCATTGAATCGAGCCTGAGACTTCGGGTCCTCGTGGTTGCCGCGGCCGCGGTGATCATGGTCGTCGGTGTCGACAGCATCCGGAAGATGCCGGTCGACGTCCTTCCCGAGTTCGCGCCGCCGTACGTCGAGATTCAGACTGAAGCACTGGGGCTTTCGGCGAACGAGGTGGAAGACCTGGTCACGCTGAACGTGGAGGAGTTGCTCCTCGGCGTCCCGTGGATGCAAACGATGCGCTCCAAGTCCGTGCCCGGGATGTCGTCGATCATCATGATCTTCCGGCCGGGGACGGACCTCATGCGCGCCCGGCAGATGGTGCAGGAGCGGCTCACCTTGGCTTACGCGCTGCCCAACGCCTCCAAGCCGCCGGTCATGCTTCAACCGCTGTCGGCGACGAGCCGGGTCATGATGGTCGGGCTTTCCTCCGACGTCGTTCCCCTGATCGAGATGTCCGTCCTCACGCGCTGGACGATTAAGCCCAAGCTGTTGGGCGTGCCGGGAGTGGCCAACGTCGCCGTCTGGGGCGACCGCGATCGGCAGTTGCAGGTGCAAATCGATCCGGAGCGGCTGCGCGCCCAAGGCGTGACGCAGCAACAGGTCATCCAGACCGCCGGGAACGCGCTGTGGGTCTCCCCGCTGACCTTCCTCGAGGCATCGTTCCCAGGCACCGGCGGCTGGATCGACAGCCCCAATCAACGGCTCGAGGTCCGGCACGTGTTGCCGGTCAACACGCCCGACCAACTGGCTCGGGTGCCGGTCGAGGGCGCGTCGATGCGCCTCGGCGACGTGGCCGACGTGGTGGAAGGGCATCCGTTGTTGATCGGCGACGCGCTGCTCAACGACGGGGCCGGCCTCATTCTCGTCATCGAAAAGCTCCCGGGTGCCAATACCCTGGACGTAACGCGGGGTGTGGAAGCGGCGCTGGCCGAAATGCAGCCCGGTCTTCAGGGCATCCAGATCGACGCCTCCGTCTTCCGATCGGCCGACTACATCGAAACGACGTTCGGCAATCTCACCACGGCGTTGATCCTCGCGGCACTCCTTGGCGTTGTGGTTCTCGGGGTCCTGCTCTACGACTGGCGTGCCGCTTTCATCAGCCTGGTCGCGATCCCCGTCTCGGTGCTCGCGGCTGTCGTGTTGGTCGGAGTCACCGGAAACACGCTCAACACGATGGTGTTGGCGGGACTGGTGATCGCTCTCGCGGTCATCGTCGACGACGCGATACTCGGCGTCGACAGCCTAGCACGACGGCTCCGGCAACAGCGCGAGGAGGGCACCCACGAGCAGAGATGGAAGACCATCGTCGAAGCCACGCTCGAAATGCGCGGACCGATGCTCTACGCCACGCTGATCCTCCTGTTGGCGGTGGTGCCCGTCTTTCTGATGGGGGGCCTGGCAGGCGCGTTCTTCAGGCCGCTGGCCCTTTCATTCGCCCTCGCGCTGGCGGTCGCGATGGCGGTCGCGATGACCGTGACACCGGCGCTGGGCCTGCTGCTCCTGCGCAGTGGGCCGCTCGAGCGGCGCGAGTCGCCCATCGTCGCCTGGCTGCGGCGACGATACGACGCGGTCTTGGCTCGCACCGTCCAGGCACCTGGTTACGCGCTCGTTACCGCCGCGGTCATTCTCGTGGTCGGGCTCGCAACGTGGCCCTGGCTCGGGCAGTCGCTGCTACCATCATTCAAGGAAAGGTTTCTGCGCGTCGAGTGGGCGGGCGCGCCGGGCACGTCTCATCCGGAGATGGTCCGAATCATGTCCCGTGCCATGGGGGAACTGCGATCCATTCCGGGAGTCAGCGACGCCCACGTGCACTTGGGGCGCGCGGTGACAGGTGACCAGGTCGTCGATGTCAACTCCGGCCAGATCTGGGTCAGCATCGAATCGGACGCCGACTACGAAGCGACGCTCGCCGCGGTTCAGCAGACCATTGACGGCTACGCGGGACTCGATCACAACGTGCAGAGCTACTTGACGGACAGGATCCGCCAGGTCTTGTCAGGAGCGAGCCAGGCCATCGTCGTGCGCATCCACGGCAAGAGGCGCGACGTGCTAAGCGATCTGGCGGAGGATGTGCGGTCGGCCCTCTCGGATATCGACGGCATCGCCGACTTGCGAGTGGAGGGGCGAGTCGAACAGCCTCATGTGGAAATCGAGGTGGATCTCGCGGCCGCCGAACCCTACGGACTCAAGCCGGGCGATGTACGACGAGCGGCAGCCACGCACTTCGCGGGCCTAAACGTCGGGTTCGTCTTCGAAGAACAGCGGGTGTACGACGTCGTGGTGTGGGGGACGCCGGAGACGCGCAACAGCGTCAGCGACATCAGCGACCTCCTGATCGACAGCCCGCGCGGCGGACACGTGCGTCTGGGTGACGTCGCGGACGTCCGGATCGCCGCGACTCCCACCGTTATCAACCACGAGGCGCTCTCGCGGCGCCTTGACGTCGTCGCCAACGTGCGAGGGCGCGACCTCGGCTCGGTCGCCGAGGCAGTGGAAGACAGGCTCGACACCATGGACTTCCCAGTCGAGTACTATCCGCTCGTGCTCGGCGAATACGCGGAGCGCGAGGCTGCCGAGGAGCGCATGCTCGGTCTGGCGCTGGGCGTCGCCATCGGCATCTTCCTCCTGCTTCAGGCCGCGTTCCGCAGCTGGCGCATGGCGGGGCTGTTCTTCCTGGCGCTGCCGGTCGCTTTGGCGGGCGGCGTCTTCGGCGCGGCGCTCAACGGCGGCATGATCTCGCTCGGTTCGCTGATGGGGTTCCTCGGCATCCTGGCGATCGCCATTCGCAACGGGATCATGCTGATCACGCATTATCAGCATCTCGAGGAGCACGAAGGCGTGCCGTTCGGCCCCGAACTCGTCACGCGGGGGACGAGGGAACGATTCGGCCCGATTCTGGTGACGGCGGTGACCACGGCCGCAGTGATGGTGGCGAT
>JBDHAS010000130.1:0-14607 GCA_039588015.1 Gemmatimonadota bacterium
GCCGAACCAGGTTGGCCTGGGCGCTGCTCTCCATGCTGTTCGCGACCGGCTGTGCGAGGGGTACGGCAGGCCCTGTGGAGCCGGCCCCAACAGCGCCGGTCCCGGCTATGCGCTCGGAGTTGTCGGAGATCTTCGCCGACCCTGCGTTTGGCAATGCGCATTGGGGCGTCATGGTCCAGTCCCTGGAAACCGGCGAGATCTTCTACAGGCATAATTCCGAGAAGCTGTTCATGCCGGCCTCCAACAACAAACTGATCACGGCGGCGGTGTCGCTGGCGCGACTCGGAGCCGACCACCGCTTTACGACACGGGTAGCGGCGACGGGCCCGGTCTCTGAGAGCGGTACTTTGGAGGGCGATCTTGTCGTGATCGGCGGTGGCGACCCCGCGATCTCGGAGCGCTTTTACGATGACGATCCGACGGCAGCTTTCAGGGACTGGGCCGATTCGCTGAAAGCGCGCGGCATCACGCGGATCGGTGGCGACATCATCGGCGATGACGACCTGTTCGATGACGTGCACGTGGGGCCTGGATGGGCTTGGGACTACCTGGACTCTTACTATGCCGCCGAAATCGGCGCGTTGCTCTATAATGAGGGCGCTGTCACGTTCCGGATCGCGCCCGGCGACTCGGTGGGCGCTCCGGCAGGCGTGGAGAGCCTGCCGCGGACGAGCTACCTGGAACTGAAGGTTGACGTTGCGACTGTGGCGGACAGCACCGGCGTCTTTGTCCGCGCGGATCGTAGCCCGTTTGCCAACGACGCGCGACTGTGGGGGGAGATCTGGTTGGGTGGTGACACCGTCACTCGCTACATCGCGCCCCACGACCCGACCCTCTTCTTCGTCACGGTCCTGAGCGAAGTGCTCGCCGCCGAGGGTATCGAGGTCGGCGGTGGTCCGGCGGACCTCGACGATCGTGCGGAACGTCCGACGAAGGAGGATATCGAGACACTCTTTGTCCACCAGTCGCCGACGCTGGCCGAGATCATCGAGCCCTTCATGAAGCGTAGTCAGAACCAGATCGGCGAGATGTTGATGCGCTATCTGGGCGCCGCCGCCGCGGATATCGGCAGCATTCGGGCGGGGCGAGAGGCGGTGGAGGCGACGCTCACCGATTGGGGGCTCACGCCGAAGTCGTACATCTACGTAGATGGCTCGGGCCTCTCGCGCTACAACTACGTGAGCCCGGACGCGCTCGTGAGGCTGCTGAGAGTGATGGCTCGGCGGCCCGAGTTCGACGTCTTTTACGAGTCGCTGCCTATCGCTGGCGTGGATGGGACGCTGCGACGCCGTATGCGCGGCACTCGCGCCGAAGGCAACGCGCGCGCCAAGACGGGCTCGATCTCCAACTCCCGTGCGCTGTCCGGTTACGTCACGACGCTTGATGGCGAGCTGCTGATCTTCAGCATGATCGCGAACAACTTCGATGTGTCGTCCCGCGCGGCGGAATACCTCCAGGACCTAGCGATCGAGCGCCTGGCCAACTTCAGCCGCCGTTAGCGCTAGCCATGCTGATGCGGGTTGGTGCTTTTCGATAACCGATAGCCGATAGCCGGTGCTCGAGTTCCGAGTTCTCTTCGACTATCGATATTCGATGTTCCACGTTCGACGCCCGACGCCGGCACCTAGACTCGGCCAATCGTGCGTGGAGCGTCGAAGGTCGAACATTGAAACAAATCTGAGACTCGGCCGTCGAATATCGGCTACCGAATATTCAAATGAATACACGCCCCACGCTCTACCCGTCGCATTCAAGACAGCCGACGACAGCTACCCTTCCAAAGTCGAGGTGTCTCCTTCGGGCAGACCCTGGGCCCGCGCTTTGAGCAGCCGGCGCATGATCTTACCGGACCGCGTCTTTGGCAGCTTGTCCACGAACTCGACCTGCTCCGGTTTGGCGATGGGACCCACCTCACGGCCGACGTGTTGGATCAGCTCTGCTCCCAGCCCCGGTTTGGCATCGAAACCCGCTTTGAGGATCACGTAACTGTAGATCACGTTGCCGCGGACATCGTGCGGTATGCCGATGGCGGCGGCCTCCGCGACGGCCGGGTGGCTGACCAGTGCCGACTCGATCTCGGCGGTGCCGAGTCGATAGCCTGAAACCTTGATCACGTCGTCCATGCGGCCGATGATCCAGAAGTAACCGTCTTCATCGACTTTTGCCGAGTCACCCGTCAGGTACTTGCCCGGGTAGGTGGACCAGTACTGCTCCACGTAGCGGTCGGGATCCTTGTAGATGCCGCGGAGCATCGCAGGCCACGGCGTCGTTATCACAAGCTTGCCTTCCTCGCCCGGCTTGACGGGATTACCATCGTCGTCGAGCACGGCGGCATGAACGCCCGGGAATGGTTTGGTGCCGGAACCCGGCTTCAGGGGGTACGACGGTACGGGGGTGATCATGAAGGCGCCGGTTTCGGTCTGCCACCACGTGTCGATTATGGGGCAACGGCCCTTGCCGACTACATCATAGTACCAGCGCCAGGCCTCGGGGTTGATCGGCTCGCCGACGCTGCCCAGCAGGCGCAGAGTCGACGTGTCCCGCTTGTTCACCCAGGATTCGCCGAACCGCATCAGCCCGCGGATCGCCGTCGGCGCGGTGTATAGAATGGTGACGCCGTAGTTCTCGACGATCCGCCACCAGCGGTCGGGATACGGGTAGGTCGGCGCGCCCTCGTACATGATCGAGGTCGCTCCCAGGATGAGCGGGCCGTAGACGATGTAGCTGTGGCCGGTGATCCAGCCCGGATCGGCGGCGCACCACCAGCGGTCCTCATCCTTGAGATCGAAGGCGTACTTCAACGTGGTCGAGATCCCCACCTGGTAACCGCCGTGGGTGTGAACGATCGCCTTGGGCTTGCCGGTCGTGCCGGAGGTATAGAGAAGGAAAAGCGGGTCCTCCGCATCCATCTCCTCGGTCGGGCAGCGCTTACCGTCGCCGCGTGAGACCGGTAGCGCCATGAGGTCGTCGTAGAAGTAGTCCCGCTCCGACTCCATGGCCACGGCCTCGCCGGTGCGGCGCACGACGACCACGTGCTCCACCGTGCCGCAACGGCGCAACGCTTCGTCAGCGATCTGCTTCAATTGAACGATCTTCCCGCGCAGATATCCGCCATCTGCGGTTATCAGCACGCGCGATTCCGAATTCTCGATCCGATCGGCCAGGGCTTCAACCGAGAACCCGCCGTATACCACCGAGTGGACAGCACCGATCTTGGCGCACGCCAGCATCGCCATCATCAACTCCGGGATGCGCGGCATGTAAATCGTCACCCGGTCCCCCTTGCGCACGCCCATGCTCTTGAGGATGTTGGCGAACTGACAGACCTCGCGGTTCAGAGCGAAATAGCTGAAAGTTCTGAGGGTGCCGTCCTCACCCTCCCAGACCAAGGCGAGCTTGTTACGCGTGGCCGTCCACTGGTGCCGGTCGAGCGCGTTGAGCACGATGTTGGTCTTGGCGCCCACAAACCACTTGTAGAATGGTGCGTTGGAATCGTCGAGGGCTGTCTCCCAGGGCTGGTACCACTCGAGTTCCTGGGCCCGCCGCTCCCAGAACGCAACGGGGTCTGCCGCCGCTTCCGCCCGCAAGGCGTCATAGTCGGGGACATGGGCTGTTTTGACGATTCCCTCGGCGGGGTGGTAGATGGGGGATTCGTTGGCCATGGGACCTCCTTGATTTCAGCTGGGCTCTCCGCCTTCGGCGGGGTCCGGCGGAAACGTAAGATCTGAGACTGGGCCGGATTCGCAAGAACCTTGCCTGCCCGGACGTGCTGCCTGACGTTTTGCTCGACCTTGACTTCAGACAGGCGGCGGCCGTCGGTCTGGCCGGTCGCGGTGTCGTCAACGAGATTAGCCTGTGACCGAACCGTCATTATCGTGGTAGTACTACGCAGCGTATTTTGGCAGTATCTTGCGCGCTGTCCGCATTGGGACCTACGAGGCGTATGGGCTCGCCGCGGTAGTGGATTTCGACAAGCCAGTTGGCACGGAGGAGTAGCCCGCGACGGCGAGACCGGGCTTATCGAACACTAGGTAGATTGGTTCGCCGGGCGAGAGCACGGCCAATTGTGCCGGAAGGAATGAGTGATCATGAGGTGCACGATCCGCACACTTCTCATAGTTCTTGTCACCTCGGTGGTGACCGCCAGCGGCGCGCTGGGTCAGACCGAAGCCTCTCGGAAACTGAGCGAGCTTATCGAGGACGCGTGGGAGTATCGGCTCGAGCATAATCCGCTCTTCGCAACCAGCGTCGGCGATTATCGCTACAACGACAAGTTACCGTCCGTGTCGGTGAGGGATCAGGAGCGACGCCTCAGAGCGGAGCGCGATTTCCTGAAGCGCGTCCAGTCGATCGACCGGTCGGAACTGACCCCCGACGAGCGGGTCAATGCGGAGATCTTCGAACGGCTGAAGCGTGATCAGGTGGCCGAATACACGTTCCGCTCCTACCTGATCCCAATCACGAGCCGCGAGGGCTTTCACGTCTATTTTCCCCAGCTACCGAGCCAGGTTCCGCTCAACGACGTCAAGGACTATGAGGACTATATCTCCCGGCTCGAGGCGTTCGAAGACTATGCCGAGCAGCATATCGACCTGATGAAGGCCGGGATAGAAGAGGGCTTCACGCTGCCGAAGGTGGTGCTGGAAGGCTTCGAGAGTACCCTGGAACCACACATCGTGAGCGACCCGACCGAGAGCTTGCTCTTCGCGCCGTTCCGAGTCCGTCGTACCTGGATACGAGAAGTTCCTGAGCTTCATGACCGATGAGTACCATCCGTCCGCACGTGAAATGATCGAGGCCTCGCTGCTTCCCAACGGCAAGACGTTCTACGAGCATCGGGTGCGAAGATTTACCACGCTCGACCTGACACCGCCGGAGGTTCATTCGGTCGGACTGATCGAAGTGCAGCGAATCCGACAGGAGATGGAGAGAATCATCCAGCGGGTGGAATTCGAAGGCGACTTCGCCGAATTCGTCGAGTTCCTGCGCGAGGATGAGCGTTTCTATGTCAGCGAGCCGGATGAGCTTCTCCGTAGAACCAGCCTGGTGCTAAAGCGCATGGATGGGCAGCTACCCAAGCTGTTCAAGACGCTGCCGCGCCTGCCGTACGGGATCCGAGAGATCCCTGCTTTCATCGCTCCGAAGACGACCACGGCCTACTACAGCCCCGGCGCCGGTGATGGTACGCGTGCCGGATATTACAACGTGAACACGTACGACTTGTCTAGCCGACCGCTCTATGAGATCGAGGCGCTTTCCTTCCACGAAGCCGTTCCCGGCCACCACCTGCAGATCGCGCTGCAGCAGGAGATCGAGAGCCTGCCCGAGTTCCGTCGCTTCTCCGGTTTCACGGCCTTCGTAGAAGGCTGGGCGCTCTACGCCGAGCGGCTGGGTCTGGAGGTCGGTTTCTATACGGACCCGTACAGCGACTTCGGCAGGTTGAGTTACGAGATGTGGCGCGCCTGTCGGTTGGTGGTGGATCCGGGCATGCACTACCTGGGCTGGACGCGGCAGCAGGCCATCGATTTCATGGCGCAGAATTCGGCGCTCAGCCTGCATAACATAGAGGCGGAAGTCGATCGCTACATCGCTTGGCCCGGTCAGGCGGTCGCCTACAAGATGGGCGAGCTGAAGATCCGGGATTTGCGTCGAGAGGCGCGGCGCGAGCTTCGCGGGGACTTCGATCTACGCGAATTCCACGATGTGGTGCTCGGCAGCGGAGCTGTGCCGTTGAGTATCCTCGAGCGCAATGTCAACGATTACATTGAGCGAGCCAGAAGCAGGTAGAGGACAAAGTAGGGTTATCAGTGCCGCGCGTAGACACGCGTGGTGCCCTCTTCGTCGAACGCGATAACCACGTATGGTTCCTTCCGACCGCCCGGTTGGTCCATGCCAGGTGAGCCGGCGGGCATTCCCCGTACGGCGAGCCCCGCAATCTCTGGCCGCTCTTCGAGCATTCGAAGGATGTCTTCGGCGGGCACGTGACCTTCCACAGCGTAGCCCTCGACCAGCGCCGTGTGGCAGCCGGCGAGCGGGCCACTAACACCGTTGTCCTCTCTTACCTCGGCCAACTTGGCCTCGCTCACGTTGGTTTCTTTGACTGCGAATCCGTTGTCTTGTAGGTGGACCACCCACTGATCGCAGCAGCCTCAAGTAGGCGTCTTGTAGACGGTAATACTGGGGCCCGCCTCAGAGTCTGATGCCTGCCGGGTCTGCAACGCGTAAAGGCCAGCGCCAGCGGCGCCGACCACGAGGGCACCGACGATCAAGTTTCCTCTCATACTAGGCATCATGGTTCCCATCCAGGTTGTTGGATCACACGGTGAATTCCCGCCGGTCTTGCCGGGCTGTGAGGCTGCGGCAAGCCAAGGCTGAATTCGGCGGCTTCCTGTTCGTCTTGCCCTGTTGTTTAGTGGCCGGAACCGTGGTGCGGTGCGCGTTCGTGCGTCCGCTCCATGACTTCTAGCGCGCCCTCCATCCATCCGGCGGCAGCTTCGAAGTGCTCACGGAGAGATATCAGGTCCGCTCGCATCTCGCTGTCGCCCATGATTGCCCGGTCCTGCATCATCATCAGCGCGTCGAACATGAGATTCTTCGTTTGCTTGGCCATGGCTGCCATAGATTGGTCCATGCGCTCCATTGCTCGATGGCTCTCCATAGCCTGGTCTTTGCCTGTCTTCCGATGCTCCGCCATCTGTTCCGATAGGCGGTTTGCCCGCTGCTCGATCGCACTCATGCGCTTCATCATGGCCTGCATCTGGGCCTTGTGTCGCTGCGTAGGCTGAGCTTCGTCCTGGGCAAGGGCATCCGGTCCGGCGAAGGCCCCGAGCGCCATCGTGAGCAACGCCACGGATACTAACCGTCTCTGTCTCATGGGTCTGTCTCCTTCTCTCTATCGGTCGTATGCCGAACGATCAAGGAGAAAGATCGTTCAATCCAGCTTAAGACTCCTTAAATGAGAGACTAAGGTTCCTTAAGGTGCTTGCGGCCAGCCTCCATCGCGGCGCCGGGTCCGTCCCTGGCACGAGTTGCGTCGAAGGTCGCCTGAAAGGAATGCTAGGATTCAGGCGCTACACTCAAGATACCTTAATGATGACTTCAAGCGCAGTTAAGGAGCTACGCCACAGATTTGCCATCGTGTCTTCGTGTGAAATGGGAACTCAACGTCCGGAGCGACGCGCACGCGACGGTCTGGAGGAGGAAGAGACGATGAGAAAGGCGAATGGATTAGCCCTGGTGCTGATGGGTGTCTTGGTTTTGCCCGGCTCGCTGCTGGCCCAGCACGAGCAGCACCACGCGCAGCAACAACAGGAAAAGCCCCAACAGGGCATGATGGGTCAGGGCATGATGGGCCAGGGGCACGGGATGGCAGGGATAGGTATTATGTCCGGGCCGGGTCCGGAGGCGATCCTCGCCCAAAAGGACGCGCTCGGCCTAAGCGATGCCCAGGTTGAACGCCTCAAGGTGCTGGTAAACGAGGCCGGTGAGGCGCGTGAGAAGCATCTGCAGGAGGTCTGGCCACTTCACCGGCAGGCGCAGGCCGCGCTCGCCGGCGATACACCCGACCTCGCCGCGTACGAATCGGCCGTTCGGACTGCGGCGGAGCATGAGGTGGCGCTTCGGGTCCTTGTTGCCCGCCAGTTCCAGCAAGCTTTGGACGTGTTGAGCCCGGAACAGCGCTCCAATGTGCGGTACGGTATTCGCCTCATGCACGGCATGATGGGCGGGGGCATGATGGGTGGCATGATGCACGGTGGCGGAACGGCGCGCTGCCCGATGATGGGCGAGATGGATAAGAACTAGAAGCTGAAGATTGGCGGGCGCTAGCCGCCCGCCAACCATCTCTCCGTCACTCATGAACAGGAGAGGTGGAGTCTGAGAGAACGGCCGGCGTCTTCGCCCGGAGCCGCCGTATTCTTCGGCGGCGAGTGCCGGCCCGCTCAGGCTGCACTGCCGGTTCAGTGGCAGCCGCTGCGACTGCGCCTGTGACCGGTGCCTACCGGCTCCGACGCCTGGTCGGATGGCTCCCTTTCGCCGATACCGGCTTCCGCTCGTCTAGTGCCTTTCTCGATGTGGTTCCCGTGTCGGTGTCCGTGCCCAAACAGAAGCATGACCGCGCACAGACCGAGCGTCGCGATTACGAGGATTGTGAAAGTGTCCATTGTCCACTGTTCTGCTCTTCCGTGAATATCTCTCTAAGCCGCATGTTGGCACCTAGCTGGGACATCTCGCCCCAACTGGTCGCGCGTCGTACTCACCGCCCACACTCCCGTATGACATCTCTGGCGGATGCAGCATGGCATGTGATTTGCCCTGAATTAAGGTAGCGACGGGTTTGTGAGCTTTGACCGTTCTGCCTAAGTTTTATTGCGATGTTTCGACTTCTGGCTTCAATACTCGTAGTCGCCCTGCTTGCCCAGCCCATGGTCACCGTGCAACGGGCGGTGGCGATGGAATCTGGGTGCGTACGGACGGCTACCCAGGGCGTTGCGGCAAGCTTGGTGAATGAGGCGGATTGCGAGGGTTGCGACCTACCCAGTTGCCACATGATGGCCGGTTGTGCCGGAATGGCGCCAGCGATGACAAAGGAGACGTCGCTCGTATTGCTGCCGTCCGTCGACGTAATGGCGGAGAACGACGTGTCTCTGAGACGTGACGCGGGCTCACGCTCTCCCCCATACCAACCTCCCAAAGCCTGAGCTTTTCCTAACGAATTGGTGAGCACCTTCCCCGGGTCACTGCTCCGGGGAAAAGTGGCTGTGCGTGGATGCTTTCAGCATGCGCGTCACGCTGCCGATGCTCGGCAGTGATCCGCTATCTGCGCCAGGCTGGAACGGCGGCGGTTGCGAAACGCGAAGCTGATTCCCCCGCGCGACCACGGATACGACGCGTGGATTAGCGATTCGTTTGAGAGGTTTCTTTCGTGGTTCAAGTCAGTCGAGAGGATGAACAGATGCGCGCGACACTATTACTGCTTCTGGTAGCGGTCTCGGGCGGGTTGGGGTGTACAGGCGGGGCGGAGCGCTCAGGTACGGCGCAAGCCGGCCACCCACGCTCACTCCTCGAGCACGAGAGACAGCAGGCCGAGTCTTCGCTCCGCAGCGACCAGGTGAGTCACGACTTCGGCGACATCCCGATCGATGGCGGCGTGGTCGAGACGGTCTTCCAGGTCGAGAACGACGGTGAGGAAACACGGCTCGTCGCGGTATACACCTCCTGCGGATGCACGTCGGCCGTCCTGGAGTTCGGCGACGGCTCGACGGTCGGGCCGTTTGGAATGCCGGGTCACGGCGATCCTTTGGAGATCGGCCGGACCCTCGCTCCGGGCGAGAGCTTTCTAGTCAAGTTGGCCTTCGATCCTGCGGCGCACGGCCCTCAGGGACTGGGCAACGTGATGCGGGTCGTGAGTCTGCATACAAGAGGCGGCGCGACGGCGGAACTGACCATCACGGCGAACGTGGTGCGTCTGTAGGAAGGAGTAAGAACTCGGCCGCGAATAAACAATAGCGATTGGGGAGGAACGGCATTCATGAAGGCGACAAACATACTACTGACCGCGTCGGTCGCGGCGGGCGTCGTTCTCGGGTGCGGCGCTGATCCCACCGGCAACCCGGATGGGTCTTCGCAGGTGGATATTCAGATCGGCGCCAGCCGCGTAGAGACTTTCACCCCCGTGAGCGTGGATGTGACCGGACACGGGATGTCCGAGATGCTGCAGCATGGCGAGATACACATCGAGCACCTCGGCGGCGGTGCTGGCCACACCTTCGAGATGACATCGATGACCTCTGGCTACACCGGCAGGATAATGTTCTTCGAGCCGGGTGAGCACGATCTCCACTTCGAGAGCCACGGGCAGGTGGGCGGGATGAGGCAGGACGAGGGCAGTCACCGCATACTCGTGCACCGCCAGCACGCGCTGGTCGGTCCGTACTGGGTCGAGTTCGAGGTCGAGCCCGCGCCAGTCCTTCAATACGAGACCGCGCGAATTCGGTTCTTCGTGTTCGAAACGAGCGGTGACGGACCGGGTGAGCCGGTTTCAGGGCTCACCGTGCAGGTCGTCGTCCACGACCCGGACGGCACCGAGTCGTTGGTCAGCTTGGCGGAGGCTGCTGCGGGGAGATACGAGGGCGATCACACGTTCGGAGGGGCGGGCCTTTACGAGCTGCATCTTGAGATCGAAACAGACGGGGACCCTGCGAGCGGCGATTTCCACATACCGGTACTCGCGTCGTTGGATGACCATGGGCTCGACCACATGGACCACCGCGGCCACTCGGGGCACGGCACGGGTATGTAACGGCTGAAGCGGTTTCCAGTGGATTCAGCGGAGCTTCAGGGCTTCTGCTGAGAAGGAGGCGTAAACATGAAGAAGTGGCAGGTGATCCCGGCTATCGGGATCGCTCTCCTGGCTGCGGGAGCGTACATGGTCAACCGCGAAGACGCCGGTGCGGATGAAATAGCAGTCGCCATGGCATCTCTCGATATCATGCCGCCGGCGGTCAAGAGGGCGCCGCAGGTCGTGCGGGAAGCCTATCAGTTCGCAGTGGCCAATCCGGACGTCTTGAGTGAGATCCCGTGCTACTGCGGCTGCGGTGGAATGGGGCATACGTCGAACTACTCGTGCTTTGTCGGTGTGACGGCCGGCGGTAGCAGGCAGTTCGATGGCCACGCTCTCGGGTGCTCGATCTGTGTGGACATCGCGCTGGACGCGATGCGAATGACGGAGCGGGGGGCCAGTGTGCAGTCGATCCGGCTGTACGTCGACGAGGCCTACTCCAAATTCGGTCCATCGAACATGTAGGCCCGATGCTCAGGCGCCGATCAGACTCGCGACGGCGGGTCGGACTGGGGACGGTTCAGAGTCCGTTGCGGCTTCGCGCCTCGGCGATCCTGGCCGTAGCCGCCCTGGCCGTTTTGCTCCTGCCCGTACCCGGCTCGCGCCAGCTCCCCTCGTACCGCACGGTTCGCGTTGATGCGGAGGCGTACGCGTACACGCCGGCGGTCGTCGAGGTCGCCTACGGCGACACGGTGGAGATCGAGTTGGTCTCCAACGACGTTGTCCACGGCATCTACATTGAGGGCTACGACCTGTCCGTCAGCGCGGACCCAGGTCAGACTGCCCGGCTGCGGTTCGTCGCGGATCGCGGCGGTTCGTTCCGCTTCTACTGCTCGGTTTCGTGCGGTCCGCTTCATCCGTTCATGAGCGGCAGGCTGAAGGTCGGCGGCGGCGGACTGTTCTGGCGTGCGGCGGGGATCGTTCTGATCGGGGCAGCGGCGCTTTTCCTTGTGCGATGGCGATGAGGCGATTGGACCTCGCTCGGCCGGTAATGGTGAAGCGACTACTGCGCAGTCGCTGGCCCCAGCTTCTGGCCACGCTCGCGGCGCTCTCCGGCTTCACCTTCGCGATCGCAGCCGGCCTCTTCGGGACACCGGTGGGCAATCGCAACTTTGCGGTGGTCTTCATCTGGATTGCATGGTGGGCGGTGCTGGTCCTTGTGCTCGTACCGATCCTTGGCCGCGGTTGGTGCAGCGTCTGCCCAATCCCGGCCCCCGGCGAGTGGCTGCAGCGGGGCGCGATTCTCGGCCCGGACCGCCGTGGTTTGGGCTTCGACCGCCGTTGGCCGCGAAGACTCAGGAATATCTGGCTGCAGAACGCGGGCTTTCTACTGCTGGCGCTTTTCGCAGTTGTGGTTCTCACGCATCCGACCGTGACGGCCGTTCTGCTGCTGGTGATTCTACTCCTGGCAACGGGAGTTAGTCTCCTTTTCGAGCGCCGAGCTTTCTGTCGCTACTTGTGTCCGGTAGGCGGGTTCATAGGGCTGTACTCTCAGCTGGCTCCGGTGGAGCTACGCGTCAGGGATTCGTCCGTCTGCGCTTCGCATCGGGAGAAGACCTGCTACACCGGTAACAACGATGGCTACGGCTGTCCCTGGCAGGTCTTTCCCGCGGGTCTGGTAAAGAACATCAACTGCGGGCTTTGTATGGAGTGCGTACGCACCTGCCCGTATGACAACATCGCGCTCAACTTGCGGGCTCCCGGCTCGGACCTGCTTGAGGCGAGGGGGAGGCGGCTGGACGAGGCCTACAAGGCGTTCATTATGCTGGGCGCCGCTATTGTGTACTCGGCGGTTATGCTGGGTCCGTGGAGCGTGCTCAAGACCGCTGCCTACAGTGTGGGGTCCCAGGCTTGGGCGGCTTATGCGGCAGGCTTCATGGCCTTCGTGCTGGGAGCGCTCCCCGGCTTCTTCTTCTTGGCGGTTCACTTCGGGTGCCGGCTCGCGGGCTGTGCACGTCCGCGCAAGGCGTTCACCAGCCTGTCCTACTCGCTGGTACCCCTCGGCCTCGCTGCATGGGTCGCATTTAGCGTTTCGTTTGCGTTGGCGAATGGCTCGTACATCTGGCCGCTGCTCTCCGACCCCTTGGGCTGGGGATGGGATCTGGTCGGGCTGCGGGGAGCGTCATGGTCGCCGTACCTGACAGGCCTCGTCGGCCCGATCCAGGCGGTCGTGTTGATCGGTGGCTTTGCTTGGAGCGGCGTCAGCGCCAAACGTATTGCGCGCCAGCTTGTGGCAGCCGATGCAGCAGGCGAGTCCGGGGATCGTCTGGCGTTGCCAGTCGTTCTCTTCGGGTTGCTGATTACGCTCATACTCCTGGCCCTGTTCGTGGCATGAAGATGGAAGTCTTGGCTCGTCTGCTCGCGTTGACTGCGCTCTTCGGTATGCCCGCGGCGGTTCTTGTGCTTGGACACGATCGCAGAAGTGGAGGGGAGGATGTTGAGGTGCGGGCCCGTCTGCCGGAAGACGGAGGCTGGCTGCCCGGAGAGCTCACCGCCGAGGTCGGCCAACCGCTGCGGCTGCGGCTTAGCTCGGATGATGTGGTGCACGGTTTTGCCGTGGGCAAGCTAGACTGGCCGGCCGTAGATCTGATACCGGGTCAACCGGTGGAGACCATCGTGCGGTTCGATCAGCCGGGTGTCTACACCTTTTACTGTACCCGCTGGTGCGGGCCCGACCACTGGCGCATGCGCGGGATCATCGAGGTAACTGGCAGTGGCAAGCAGCTATCATCCGTAGCGCCGCTATACATGGAGATGGGGCTCGACCTGGATGAGCCGCACACGGTTGACCGTGTACCTTCTCAGCGTCCGTCGGCAGAGCGAGGTGCCCGTTTGGCAACCGAGCCACCGGGGCGGTTCTTGGCCCCAGACTACTACAGGCGGCATAGTCCCGCCAACTGGTGGCGCGATCTGCGAGCCGACAGATCCACCGCCGGTATGTCCGATCAGGATGTCTGGGATCTGGCAGCCTTGATGTGGGAACGGACCACCGCAAGCGAGCGTCTGCTCCAAGGGGAGCGTCTGTATCGGGAGAACTGTGCAGCTTGCCACGGAGAGACCGGGTCGGGCGACGGTGTGATGGCGGATAGGCTCTCCATCGATCCAGCCGGCCTGCTGGGATTCTCGGTCTCGGCTGTGGACACGTCGGCACATATAGGGCATACGACTGTATCGCCCGCTGACTTCACCGACCCGCAGCAGATGCTTGGAGCTAGTCCGGCTCTGCTGCACGGCAAGATCGTGCGGGGCGGCATGGGGACGGGCATGCCGTACTGGGGACCGATACTGACCGATGATCAGATCTGGACTTTAGTGGAGTACCTTTGGACCTTCCAGTTCGACGGGCGAACGCCGGCAAGCGCAGATCCCGACCAATGACGCCGGCTGCGCGAACCTCGACATGGCTCCGTTCCGTCTCACAGCCCTGCTGTAGACGGAAGGCAGGTCGCCGTGTATTTGTTGTTGAGTACCACCGCCACGGTGTGCGCTCGTTTGGGCGGACCCCGCAGCGCGGAACCGCCTGGCATCCGCGATGAAGATTCTCCTGGTCGAAGATGAAGCGCGAGTAGCCCGATTCGTGAGGAAAGGGCTCCAGGAAGAAGGGCATGTCGTCGACACCGCCGCCGACGGCGTTGAGGGTATCGCTTTGGCGTCCGTGTCCGAATACGATGTGATCATCCTCGACGTGATGCTGCCGGGCAAGAGCGGCTTCCACGTCGCGTCCGAGCTACGGGCCGAAGGTAATCCCACGCCGATACTCATGCTCACGGCCAAAGACACACGTGACGACATCGTGCACGGACTCGACGTAGGAGCGGATGACTATCTCATCAAGCCGTTCGATTTCGGAGAGCTGCTCGCACGCCTGCGCGCACTAGCCCGCCGCAGTCAGCCAGTGCAGGATAACGTCCTCCGCGTCGCAGACAACGAGATGGATCGGATTCAGCACGAGGTGAAACGCGGCGGAGAGCTCGTGGACCTCACGCCCAGGGAGTTCAACCTTCTGGAAGCTCTGATGCGGAAGCCCGGGCAGGTCGTCAAGCGGACGGAGCTCTTGGACCGCGTCTGGGGAATGAGCTTCGATCCGGGGACCAGTCTGATCGACGTCCACATGGCCAATCTGCGTAAGAAACTAGAGAAGGGTGGACGGCCGCGGGTCATTGGCACGGTGCGCGGCGTCGGCTTCAAGCTCGAGGTTCTGGGAGACGAATGAGGCTCGCACGTTCTTTCCGTGGTCGTCTCGCGCTCCGTATCGGAGCCCCCGTGTT
>JBDHAS010000131.1:0-10075 GCA_039588015.1 Gemmatimonadota bacterium
GTCGACGTCCGAAGCCGGCGACGCCGCGGTGTTGGATGAGACGCCGTAGCCGGCGATCCTGCCCTCCGCAACCTGAGTCTCCAGGTAGGCGAACGCCTCTTTCAGCCGGCGGTAAAACTCCTCTCGCGCTTGCTCCGGCGACCGACCCGATCGGGCCGCATCGGACAGGAAGTACTCCGGGTTATGTAGCAGGCAGAGATCCAGCGTCTCGAGCTCGAGCCGATCGAGCGAGCCATCCAGTTGGCTGTCCAGAAACTCCGGATGTATGCAGTGCCAAAGCCCTTCCTCGTACTTCACCATCTCGGGGTAGGGCCGGCCGCTGGTCTCGCGTTGCTGCGCAGACTCGAGGTTCGAGCCCTGCACATAACCAATCTTAGAGACCACGATGACTTCATCGCGGCTCAACTCGGCGGCATCGATCAACTCACGCAAGGCGCTTCCTATCAGCCGCTCGCTTGCACCATCGGTGTAGTTGGTGGATGTGTCGATCAGGTTGACGCCGGAGCGCAGCGCCAGCTTGAGCGCTTCGCGGTGTTCGGGCGCCATGTCGTGCACGCGGTAGCCGCCGAACCCGAGTTGGCTGGCTGCGAGCTCGCTGGATCCGAGATGCGCGAATCCTGCCGCGTCGAAGCGAGCGGAGTATCGAGCCGTGCCCTCCGCCGTGGCCGCGCCAGGCAAACGGATGGCGATCGTCGTTCCAACCGGCTCGCGCATTTCCGCGCTCTCCAGCTGCGAACCGATATCCTCAGACTCGGTGACCGGCGCCTGACAGGCGAAGTCGTGGCAGACGTAGAGGGCGGCCTTGCCGTCGACCAGTGTCTTGCCTGCCAGCAGCGGCAGCTCTTCCGCCCCGGCAGGCGAATCCGGATCGAGTACGGCCTGTATCCGGTTCGGCAGGTAGTGGCCCGCGACCTCGCGCTGCAGCGCCTCCAGGTCGGCGGATCCGGCGGACCCGACGAAGGCCAGTTCGACCGGACCTTCCAGCATGAAGTCGACGGCGCAAAGGCTCTTTGCGAAGCCACGCGGGTAACGGGCGATGAGCGAACCGAAAGCTTTGAGCGCGCGAACGGCTGCGTGCCGAAGGTCGGGACGGTCGAGGTGGTACGAGATACGCGCCAGCGCCTGCGCGGCGACGGCGTTGGCGGACGGCGTGGCGCCGTCGCTGCCGTCCTGATAGCGCATGATCAGCCGCTCGTGGTCGCGCGCCGTGTTGTACAGAGCGCCCGTCTCGTCATCCAGAAAATCGGTCAGCGTGCGCTCGAGGGTGCGCTCGGCCTCCCGCAGCCAGCGGACTTCACCTCCGGCCTCGTAGAGGTCGAGCAGGCCTTCGCTTAGATAGGCGTAGTCCTCGAGGTAAGCGTCCAGGTGTGCCTTGCCGGCGCGATACGTGCGCAACAGCCCGCCGTCCTCGCGTGAGAGCGTGCCGAGGACGAAATCGGCGGCCCGCTCGGCTGCCTTCAGATAGCGTACGTCGCCGAGCACCCGGTAACCCTCCGCCAGCGCGCCGATCATCAGGCCATTCCAAGAGGTGAGGATCTTGTCGTCCAGCCCGGGCTTGACCCGTCGTTCCCGCGCCGCGTAGACCTTCTCCCGCGCCCGCTGTAGCGTCGCCTCGAGTTCGGCGGGCGCCACTTCGAGCTGCTCCGCCACTGCCGAAAGCGAGCGCGGAGTGTTCGGGATACTGACGCCCTCCCAATTCCCCGCCAGCGTTATGTCGTAGTAGGCGCAGAAGTAGCGAGCCTCCGTTTCATCGAGGACTTTGGCTATCTGTTCCGGCGTCCAGACGAAGAACTTCCCCTCTTCGCCTTCGGAGTCGGCGTCTGTGGAGGAGTAGAGGCCGCCGTCGGGCGAGGTCATCTCGCGCAGGACGTAGTCGAGCGTCTCGCTGGCTACACGCCTAAGGAACTCGTCGCCCGTGGCCTGGTAGCCCTCGAGGTAGGCCTTCGTCAGCAGCGCGTTATCGTAGAGCATCTTCTCGAAGTGCGGTACCAGCCATCGCCGGTCGGTGGAGTAGCGCGCGAACCCGCCGCCCACGTGATCGTACATGCCGCCGATGGCCATGGCCTCGAGCGTCCTCCGCGCCATGACGAGGGCCTGAGGATCGCCGAACCGCTTGTGCAGCCGGAGCAGGATCGACAGCCCTACGGCCGGTGGGAATTTGGGCGCATCTCCGAAACCGCCGTACTGCTCATCGAATTCCTGCTTGTATTGCGCCAGCGCCCCGCGCAGCTCCGCGGCGCCCACCGCGAGCGGACTGCCGACCGTCCTCTGCTGCCGCAGGTGTTCCGCGAACTCCCCGGCTCGCGTCCGTAGCGCCTCCCTGTCATCGCCCCAGGCTCGCGTGATCTCGCGAATGACGGTCGGGAAACCGGACCGTCCGTGCATATTGACGGGCGGGAAATAGGTGCCCGCGAACACCGGCTCGAGGTCGGGCGTGAGGAAGACGGTCATCGGCCAGCCGCCCTGCCCGCGGTTCATGGCCACGGTGGCGGCCATGTAGATCTCGTCGAGGTCCGGGCGCTCCTCGCGGTCGACCTTGATGTTCACGAAGCTCTCGTTCATCAGGCCGGCGATGATCTCGTCCTCGAACGACTCGCGCTCCATCACGTGGCACCAGTGGCAGGCCGAGTAGCCAATGCTGAGTAGAATGAGCTTGTCTTCCGAGCTTGCCCGCGCCAGCGCCTCTTCGCCCCACGGGTACCAGTCCACCGGGTTGTGGGCGTGCTGTAGCAAGTACGGGCTCGTCTCGTCGATTAGCCTGTTTGTGTGTTTGGGTCCCTCAGTCTGACCTGTCATCACTCCCTCATTCTCTCCATCGCCATCACCATCGTCATCGTCATCCTCCTCGCGAAGCTAGCAGAAACGATGGCGATGGGGATGGCGACGGCGATGGGGATGGGGATGTGGATGTGGGAATGCGGGAAGGAGGGTGGGGGCGCGGACCGTGCAGAGCCGCACCCCCCCCTTTGCTCGGATTGGACTATTCCTCGTTGGTAGCTGCGCGGCGCGCGGCACCGGCGGTCCGGTCCTCGTAATCCGGCCGATCCGCCGTGACCGGCGGATTCTGCCGGATCATGCGCATCACCTCTTCTATCGCGCGCTCGAGCTGCGGATCCGTGCCTCTGGCCAGAGCTGTCGGATCTTCCGGCACATCGATATCGGGCTCGACCCCGTGGCCCTCGGGGAACCACTGACCGTCGGTGCTATACATGCGGAAGGTCGGCACCAGCGATACGCCTCCGTCGATGAGAGGTGGAGTACCGCTCAGACCGATCAGCCCGCCCCAGGTGCGGCTGCCAATCAACGGACCGACGCCCGCTTCCTTGAAGTAGTAGGGGAAGGCGTCGCCGCCGGAGCCGCTCCAACCGTTGATCAGCATGACCTTCGGCCCGAAGTGCGAGACGGGCGGCCACTGCCAGTCCTTTCCGGTGCGCACTGCCCAGAAAGCCAGCGGCGGTCGGTTCAGCAACTCGACGAACCGATCGGGGATTTGGCCGCCGCTGTTGAAGCGCTCGTCCACGATCATCCCGGCCTTGTCGAACTGCGCGCTGAACTGGCGGACCAGCTCGTTCTGGCCGTCGATCCCGGTGCTGCGGACGTAGACGTACCCCACGCGCCCGTCCGTTGCCTCTTCGACGCGCTTCCGGCTAGACTCGATCCACGCCAGGTGGCGGAGCCTTGTCTCCTGGTTCGCGCGCAGAGTCTCGACCAGAACCTCGCGGGCTCCATCCATGGACGCCCGGTCGTTAACCGTGAGCGCCACCGTCCGGCCGGCCAGTCCTTCGAAGGCCGCCCAAGGATCCTTGGACGTGTCGAACGGCACGCCGTTCACCGCCAGCACGTACTCACCTTCGCTCACTTTGATGCCTGGCTCAGTCAGGGGTGAGCGTACTTCGGCATCCCAGGGCGCGCCGCGGACGATCTTCTCGATGCGATAGAAGCCGTTCTCCACCGACCAGTCCACGCCAAGCGTGCCGACGGGACGTTGCGGAGCCGACTCTTGGTCGCCGCCACCGCGGTAGGTGTGCGACGAGTTCAACTCAGCGATGAGCTCGCCGACCACGTAGTTGACGTCCCAGCGCGTCACCGCGTCCTCGATCAGTCGGCCGTACTGTTGGCGCATCGCGTCCCAATCGACGCCGTGCATGTTGGGATCGTAGAAGAAATCGCGCTGGAAGCGCCACGCGTCCGAGAAGATCTGACGCCATTCCGCACGCGGATCGACCATGGCCTCCATCTCGTTTGTGCGGAGCGGCTTGTCCAGCTTCTGGCCCGGTTTCACATCGATGATCGCGACCCGCCGGTTGTTGACGACGATCATCTTCTTACCATCGGCGGAAATCTGGAAGCCATCGGCATCCCCAACGATCGTCTTCTCTTCACGTTCCTTCAGGTCGTAATAGACGATTGGGCTCTCCTCATCGCCCGATCCCGTATTGGGGGTGCGCCGGTAGACGACCTTGCCGGAGACCGCCTGCAGATCGCCGTAGTTCCCGGCGTCGGGCGGGAGCACGACCAGGCGCTGCTCGAAGCCCTCGAGCTCGATGTTCACAGCTTTGTCATCTCCGCCGGCTTCTTCTCCCGCCTTCGGCTCCCCCTCGCCCTCGCCCTTACCCTCGCCCTCCTCCTTCACCTCTTCCTCATCGTTACGCGGCGCCAGCGGCGAAGGAACGTCGGAGTTCAGGGCTACGGCGACGATATTCGTGGCGTTCGGATAGATCCACGAGTTGTCGAAGTCACTGTACGACGGTCTGAACGTGCGGTTCGAGTAGTAGTAGAGATACTTGCCGTCCGGGTCGAACGTCGGCCTGAAGCTGGAGTAATAGCCGGAGGTCGCCTGGTGGAGCCGGCCGTCCTGAGTGTCGTAGAGGAAGACCGCGTTGCCACGATGGTCCAGCCCGCGCGAGTAAGCGAGCCAGCGACTGTCCGACGACCAGCTGACGGCGAAGCCCGACAGCCCGCCGTGACTCATCCACATGTCCTGATCGATCTCGGTAAGGCGACGCCGGTCGAGATCGTAGTAGTAGATGACCTTCGCCTGATCGACGAATGCGAGCTTCTTGCTGTCCGGCGACCAGTAGGGCGTGTACTTGTAGCCGGCGCCCATCGACGTCAGCTTCTCTTCGTCGCCCGCGCCGTTCGTCGGCCGGATGTAGAGCTCATACTCACCGGAGCGGTCGCTCCAGTAGGCGATGTACTTTCCGTCCGGTGACCAGCTCGGATAGCGCTCGGCTACGCCGGAGCTGGCGGTCAGGTTCATCACCGGGCCGTGCTCGGCCGGCAACGAGAAGAGGTCGCCGCGCGCTTCGGCAATCGCTCGCTTACCGGTCGGCGAGATCCAGCCGCCGAACATCAGCTGCGCGACGTTCTCGGTGCGCGGTTTCAGCGTCGCCAGGTCGGTGACGACATCGATGTTCACTTCGCTGTAGCGATCCGTGGCGAGGTCCAGCAGGTACAATCGGCCACCGGCCTCGAAGACTATGTCGGAGCTTCCGATGGCCGGGAAGTGGATGTCGAAGTCGGTGAACTGCGTGACCTGCCGGGCCGACTCCGAGTCCAGGTCGTAGGCCCAGATGTTGTGCCGCTGGTTCGGCCCCGCGTCGGAGATGTAGTAGAGCGTGCGCCCATACCACATGGGCTGGCTCTCGTTCTCTACGCTGTTGGTGATGTTTCGCGTTGAATAGTCCCTGAGGTTGAATAGCCAAATGTCCGGTGCCATGCCGCCGCGGTAGCGCTTCCAGAGGCGGAAGTCGCGCGCGATGGGTAGGTACGCCAGCCATTCGCCGTCCGGCGAGACGGCGCCGAACTCGCCGTAGGGCACGGGCAGTTTCTCCGCCAGCCCGCCGTCGCCGGGGACCCGGAAGAACTGGCTATAACGCTGCCGACCGCTCTCCCGGGATGAGGCGAATAGAATCCCGCCTCCGTCGGGATACCAGTCGATCACCCGGTCGCCCATCGGGTGGTAGGTGAGCCGGGTCGGCTCGCCGCCCATCGTGGGAACGGTGTAGATGTCCTGGTTCCCGTCGTAATTCCCGCTGAAGGCGATGGTCCGCCCGTCCGGCGAAAACCTCGGGAAGCTCTCCTCGCCGCGGGGCGAGCTGAGGCGCTGGGCGGTGCCGCCTGTTTTGGGGGCTACCCAGATATCACCCGCGTACACGAACGTGATGTGCGTGTCGGACACGTCCGGATAGCGGAACATCCGGGCGTTCACCTGCGCTTGCAGCGTTCCGGCGCATAGAGCCAGTAACGCGAAGCTGGATACGAGTTTGCGCATCGCTGACCTCACGATTGAATGGTGGTTAGTGCATTCGCTGGATTTTAGCAGAATCCGCCCTATTAGACACACGAGGCGCCACGAAGGCTGCCCGGAACGAGAGAACCGTCCCCGGCGGTCCGGACGTCGCTACTCGCTCAGCCGTGCGATGTCCGCCTCCGCTGCGATATAGCCGAACGCTGCCCATTGGGATCCTTGCAGGATAGTACGATACACCGCCTCCGCCTGTTTCGGCCTCCCGTTGTAGTAGTGCCAATTGCCGATGCCGTAGCCGAGAGTGGCGTTTTCCAGGCCGCCGGCGGCCTCCGCCTCCCCTAGAAGCTCCTCCAATGCCAACTCGCCTTTGTACATGAGCAGCAGCCGGTGGTAGCTGCCGTTCTCGATGATGTCCATTCCGGCTGTGATGGGCTCGAGCACCGCCGCCGCCTCGTCCTCGCGTCCCAGCCGCCGCAGGGTCATATAGAGCCAGTGCGAAGTCGCCACCAACATGTCCGGGTTGCGCGAGACGGCTAGGCACTCCTGGTAGGCTCGCAACGCGTTCTCCAGGTCGTTCTTCAGGTAGTAGGCGAGCCCGAGGTGGTACCAGATGTTCGAGTGCAGCGTGCTGGTCGGAATGTTCAACGCGTTCGGCATACCGTCCGGCTCGATTTCGTCCTCGCCGCCGGCGATCAGTTCGGCCGCCCGCTGGAAGTCCGCGATGGCGTCGTCGAACTGGCGAACGCTGATGTGGCGGTGTCCGCGATGCCGGTACATTCGCGCGTCGCTAGGGTGCGTGGCGATGCCTTCGCCGTAGATGGCGATCGCCTTTTGGTACTGGCCGAGGTAGGCCGTGCGGCGGCCGTACCAGATGATGGCGTCAGCGGCGGCCGGGTTGGCTTCGTAGTCCGCGAGCGCTTCTGCCAGCTGTGCCTGCCGATCTGCCAGCGCCTCCGCGGGAAGGTCGGGCGGGTAGAGCGTGTCGCCGAGCAGCGAGAAGGCCTCGGCGCCCTGCGGTAGCTGGAGCGGGGCCGGTGCCTCCGGTCGTTCCGCAGGCTCATCGCAAGCCAACAGCATGACCAGGGTCGAAAGGACGAGTCGTTCTTTCATGTCGCTATTCCGGTTCGTTGGCGGGTCAGTCGGCTCTGCCGGTCAACGCTTGCGCTTGCGCTCCAGCCGCATGCGCCGGATCTCCGCGTGCTGTTCCCGTATGGCTACCATCACCTTGTCGACCAAGGCCTGCGCTGTCTCTTTCGTGCGCGGCTCGTCCATCAGCTCCTCGTAGTCGACCGGAGGGCCGTACTTCACGTACACTCGTTGGCCTATTCGCGGTATGGTCCTGCCGATCGGCAAAACGTCCTGCATTCCGTCGATCGCCACCGGTATGATCCGTGGCTTCGTCGCCAGCGCCACCAGGCCCGCGCCCGGCCGGCCGTTGCCGACGTCTCCGCTGCGGCTGCGGGTCCCTTCGGGGAAGAGGATGATCGCGCCTTTCGGCAGCACGTCGATCATCTTGTGGAGCGCATGCACATCACGCCGGCCCGGCCGGACAGCGATGCATCGAGTGTGTGAAGAGTACCAGGCGATGAGCCTGTTCTTGAAGAAGTTCTCGCGGGCCGCTGGGTGCCACGGCACCAGATAGGGTCTGAGCCACGACTTGGGGTAGAATGCCGCGAGCGCGACGGGCATGCTGTCGATCATCGACTGGTGGTTCGACATCAGCAGCGTGTTGGGCTCCGAGCCGATGTGCTTCTTCCCGATGTAGGTCGTCCGGTTCAACAGGCGGAAGAAGATCCAGCTGAAGGTGGCCGAGATGTTGGACACGAAGTAACTGGTGATGTGCCAGAGAATGTTCGATAGCCAGCCGGGGCGGCCCTTGGCCTGCCCCAGCACAGTGCGGGCGTATCGTAGAACTCCGTTCTGTTCGGCCATGTGCATAAAGTCGAATCGGCGTCGTCGCCGGGTATAATCTTTCAACCTGAGGGCGCTTTGCGAAACCCCTCTCCTGCCGATGCGGATCGGTCGCTACATTCGCCGCATGACGTCGACCGCAGCCGAAGGACCTCGGAGCGCCTTGCCGCAAGGCGTGCGCTACATGCTCGCCAGCGCGTTCTTCTTTAGCCTTATGAGCCTGCAGGTCAAGGTGGCCGGGCGTACTCTGCCCAGCCAGGAGCTCGTGCTCGCGCGCGGAGCCGTGAGTCTCGTGCTCGCCTACTGGCTGGTCAGGCGGGCCCGGATTCGGCCGTGGGGCAATCGGCGCTGGATACTCATCACCCGTGGCGTGCTGGGCTTCGGGGCATTGAGCTGTTTCTACTTCGCGCTGACTCGGTTGCCGCTGGCCGAGGCGACGGTCCTTCACTTCACGAACCCGATGTGGACCGCGGTGTTCGCGGCGTTGCTGCTTCGCGAACGCGTCTCGCCTTGGGTCTTGGGCCCCATTCTGGTCAGTTTCATCGGCGTGGTGTTGGTGGCACGCCCGGCGGTCGTCTTCGGAGACGCGGCAGCGCCGTTGGACGCGCTGGGCGTCGGCGCCGCGCTCCTCGGCGCCATGCTGGCCGCGCTCGCCTACGTGGCCGTGCGCGAGGCCAGCAAGACGGAGCACCCGCTGGTGATCGTGTTCTACTTCCCGATGGTGGTCGTTCCAGCGACCCTTCCCTTCGTTCCGAGCTTCGTTTGGCCGCAGGGTTGGGAATGGCTCCTATTGCTTGGTATTGGGATTAGCACGCTGCTCGGTCAGCTGTACCTGACCCGCGGGCTCAGCCTGGTGCCGGCGGCCCGGGCGGTGACGATTGGCTACTCGCAGATCCTGTTGGTGACGGTTTGGGGACTGATCTTCTTCGGAGAATTCCTCGATGCGTGGAGTGCCGCCGGATCTCTGCTCGTGATCGCGGGGACGTTGGCCGTCGCTCTCAAGGGCAGAGCGGCGCCGCCCGGCGCTGCTCACACCGAAGGTGCTGCAGCGCGCTTCAATGCCCAACGAGCGCAAGGATGACGACCGCGCTGAACTCGTTGACTTCCCGGTCGATCCAGCGGCGGTAGTTCGCCTGCGCTCTGAACGCGAAAGTGGGTGTGACCGGTACCCGATAACCCAGGGCCAGGCCCGGCGCGAGGGCGTCGCCACCTTCGATAGAGAGCAAGGCCAGGTTGGCGGCCGCGTAGGGAGAACCGACCTCTGTGCCCTGGGTCAGGTAGCCAGCCTGAGCGCCCAGCTGCAGCCACGAGCCGCCGCCTCCGGAGAAGCCGGCCCGAAGCAGGACCTCCGCCTCAATGAAGGTCACCGCTGGGTTTTCGCCTTCGCCGGAAGGGATGAAGTAGGTGGCGTGGAGCGTCGGCTGGCCGTAGATGCCGCCGCCCGGCAGCCTGAGTTCGGTATCCCCTCCATGTTCGGTCCAGATCCGCGTTATTCCGAGCCGCGTCCCAGCCTCCCATTTCGCTTGTTGAGCCTCGACTAGCGTAGGAAAGATGAGTGCTGCGGCGAGTGCCATCGTGAGTGCTCGCATGGCGCGCTCCCGGCTGGATACGAGGTGGCCTGCCTCCGTTCTAGGCCCCTGTAGCATACGCGTCTTCAGGCAAGAATGTCGAGAGACTCTCGACCCACTTCGACATTCCTTGTTCGCCGGCGATACTCGATATTCAAAACGCGCCCGAAAGCTCTCGGCTTGCGGACGATTGCCCACTCTGCCAAGGGCTCACATCTTGTAGTCGAACGCACTTCCTCGAGACGAGCCCTAACGAATCCACGAGCCGCTGGAATCCGCATGTCCCGTCTTGGACGGCTGACCCACGAGTTGAAGCGGCGGCGTGTGTACCGCGTGGCGGTGGCAT
>JBDHAS010000132.1:0-10018 GCA_039588015.1 Gemmatimonadota bacterium
CCGTCACCGCAGAAACGCCTCCGGAAGGCCGCCGTCGACGTTGATGATCTGTCCCGTCGTCTTGGCAAGCCGGTCGCTAACTAGGAGGAAGATTGCCTCGGCCTGATCACCCGGTGTGATCGGCATTTTCGTGAGTGTGCGCTCGGCATAGAAACTCGCCAGGCGCTGCCTGAGCGTCTCGGTGTCCTCGCTTTCGTCATGCGGCAGACCATACTTGGCGAGCGACGAGATGACGCGGCCCCTCGGGAACATCGCGCTGCCCTCGACGACGGTCGCAGGCGCGACGCCGTTGACACGGACGAGCGGGGCAAGCTTCACGGCCAGTTCGCGGATCAAGTGATTGGCAGCGGCCTTGCTCGCATCGTAGGCGAAGCTGCCGGCTTTCGGCACGACCGCGTTCACGCTGGTCGTGATGACCATGCTGCCGGAAAGCTCCTGCTTCAACCAGATCCTGTGGGCTTCGTCCGCAAGCAAATACGAGCCCGTGACGTTCACCCGGAAGGAGTCCAGCCAGCTCGAATCGGGTATCTGTCCGCTGCCGTCGGAGCTGATGTAGACGCCTGCGGTCACGACAACGTGATCGAGGCCGCCGTAGGCGAGGATCACGTCCTGCAGTGCGGCGCGAATGGACGCGCGGTCGGTGATGTCCGCTCCCAACCCAACAACGTCTCCGGAACCCGAAATGCCCGTCCCAGCCGCGCCGATTCCCTTGCCGCTTCGCGCCAGCATTCCTTCCGCCATGTTTCGGGCTGCGTCTCGATCGAGATCCACGGCCGCCACAACGGCCCCTTCCCGAATCAGTCGGTCGGTTACCTCGCGTCCAATCCCGCTTCCCGCTCCGGCGACGAGGGCGATCTGCCGCGCCATTTCCCTTTCGGAGGGCATCCGCTTGAGCTTGGCCTCCTCGAGCGCCCAATACTCGATGTCGAACGCCTCCTGCCTCGGGAGCGCTGTGTACGTGGAGACCGCCTCGGCGCCACGCATCACTTCGATCGCGCACTTATAGAACTCGGCGGTGACACGGCTCTCACTCTTTGATTTGCCCCAACCGATCATCCCGATTCCGGGAATCAAAACGACCGTCGGGTCTCCTCCGCGTATGGGTGGTGAGCCGTCGCGTTTGCACTCCTCGTAGTATGCCGTGTAGTCTCCGCGGTACTTCTCCAGGCCGTCGTCTAGTTTGGATTTCAGCGCGTCGAGTTGCTCGCTCTGCGGATTCCAATCCACGTACAGCGGCTTGATCTTGGTGCGCAGGAAATGATCGGGGCATGACGTACCGAGTTCCGCCAGCCGGGGCGCGTTCTCGGCGCAGACGAAGTCCAGCACCTCGTCGCTCATCTCGACCGTGGCAATCAGCCGCGCATTGCGACCGAGCTTTCCCCGTGACCAGGGCAACAGCTCGACCAGGATCGCCTCCCGCTGGCCGGCCTGCAGCGCGGCGTATCGGGAACCTCCGAGAGTCTTCTGGCCTTCATCGAAGCGATCCAGGTAGGCAGCGGCCTGATGAATGAGCCGCAGCGTCAGGAGGTAGCACTCCTTATCGTCGTCGGCCCAGTTGATGAGCCCGTGCCCACCCAGCATGACGCCTCGTGCCCCCGGATGATCGCGACAGACCTGCTGCAGCGTGAGGCCGAGCTCGAAGCCGGGCCGCTGCCAGTCTACCCACACGATCTCGTCGCCGTAGACTTCGCGGGTCAGCTCCGCTCCGTTCGCGGCCGTGGCAAGGGCGATGCACGAGACCGGGTGCATATGGTCGACGTGTGCGTATGGTATGAAGCTGTGCAACGGTGTGTCGATGCTCGATGCCCGTGGATTGAGATCGAACGTCGTGTGCGAGTACATCGCCACCATCGCGTCCTCTGCGGGCGTCTTCGGGCCACGCTCGTCGAACGCGTCGTAGACCTGCTGCAGGGCCAGGAGCTTGTCCTGATAGAGCGACGCGAAGTTTTCCTTCTTGGACGTGAAAAGATCACCGCCGGAGCCCTTAACCCACAGGACATCGACCGTTGCTCCGGTGAGAGGATCCTTCTCCTCGAGTTTGGAGGAGGTGTTTCCACCGCCCGTGTTTGTGATCCGCCAGTCGCTGCCGAGGAGATTGGATCGGTAAACGAGCCGCTCGACCGGATCGAGTTTCTCCGCTACAGCGTCGTCCCAGAGATTCTCGATGAAAGTGAAGGATGCGGTAGCAGTCTTTGTATGCATGTCAGTTGGTTTCAGTTGAAATCGGGTAAGTATACCTTGAGATCGCTCGAGGCTGCGGAGACAGCGCGAATGCTCATGCCGGTCGGCAGATCTCCCATCGCACGCGCCTGGATCAATAGATTCCCGATTGCGGTTGCCTCGACCGGGCCTGCCACGATCTCGCGCCGGCAGGCGTTGGCAGTGAGTTCGCACAGCAGTGCATTCTGCGAGCCACCTCCGAAGAGGTAGATCCGATCGTATGCGGTTCCAGTGATGCGCTCCAGTTCGGCCAGCGTTCGCCGGTAGCTCGCAGCAATGCTCGAAAGGATCGCAAGCACGATCTCACCGCGGGACCCCAGCTCTGCCATGCCTTGCTCGTGGCAGTAAGCATGGATGCGATGTTCCATCGGACCGCGCGGGAGGAAGCGGCCGTCCTCCAGATCGATGAGCGTGTCGTCGCGTGCGTGAGCGCCCTTGCGCATTGCCGCTCTCGCTTCGCGCTCCAGATCCGACCAGTCGATCCGGCTCGATGTGCGCCATTCTCTCGAACATTCCTGCAGCACCCAGAGTCCGGTGAGGTTCTTCAGAAAGCGGATCGTGCCATCCAGGCCTGCCTCATTCGTAAACCCTGCATCACACGCCGCATCGGTTAGGAGCGGAGTACGTCGCTCCACGCCCATCAACGACCACGTTCCGCAACTGATGAAAGCCCAGTTCTCGACCGGCCCGACGGCGGGAGCGGCCGCGACGGCGCAGCCGGTATCGTGTGAGCAGGTCGCCACGACTTCCACCTGTGAGTCCTGCAACACCGCGCTGAGTCGGGTTCCTGATGGGATGATCTCCGGCCAGCGAGAAATGTCCAATCCGAACTTCTCAATGAGCGAACCTGACCACTGCCTGGTGTTCACATCCATCATCTGCGTCGTGCTGGCCATGGAGACCTCGACGGCCCGGCGACCCGAGAATCGACAGTTGAAGTAGTCCGCGATAGGGAGATAAAACGCGGCATCACCGTAGCCCTCGTCCTGCGCGTCAGCCAGGATCTGGTAGAGCGTGTTGAAAGGGAGAAACTGAATGCCCGTCGCGGAGTAGATCTCTCCCGCGGGCACGACCTCGAACGCGCGCTGCATGACGCCCTCGGTGCGCGAATCTCGATAGCAATGGGGATTCCGGATGGGGGCGCCCGAAGCATCGAGCAAGACGTAGTCGACCCCCCATGAGTCCACGGACAGGTTCCTGAGCCCGGGAGCAACCCCCTTAGCCTGTTCGAGCCCGGTCCGGAGCTCCGCCCACATCGCATCGATGTCCCAGTACAGATGGTCGCCGATTTCAAGGACCGGGGTTGTGAACCGGTGCAGTTCACTCAGCTCAAGCGCACTCCCGCTGAGCGTGCCGAGGACCGCCCGGCTCGTCGACGCACCCAGATCGAACGCAAGATAGGACCGCGGCTCCTCGGAACTCATAAGCTCTGGGGTGGGGCGTAGGCGCCCAACGTTCGGACCCGAGCGACACCATCCCGGTATCCTGAATCGCGAAACGCCCGCACGGGATCGAGCGCTCCACCACCCCTAAACCGCGCTTCCGCCGCCAGCGGTCGCACGTCCGTGTCATAGGCCTCGGTCAGCGCGCGCTCCGCCATGATCACGTCGTTCGATTCCTGCAATTCGGAGAGCCGCGCGCGATCTACCAGGAGCGCACGCGCATATGCATTCTGCAAGGCAACGACACTCTGCAGCAGTGCCTCGATTGGATCCTTGACGTTGTGGCTCTGATCGATCATGTACGCCGGTTTGAACTCATTGCCGAGTTCCAACCTGGCGTCCACCAGTTCGTTGAAGATCAGGAAGAGCTGATACGGCCGGACGGAACCGGTCGTCAAATCGTCGTCACCGTACTTGGAATCGTTGAAGTGAAATCCGCCGAGTTTCCCTGCCGTAATGAGTCGGGCGACGACCAATTCGACGTTCGTGTTGGGGAGGTGATGTCCCAGATCGACCAGACACGACGCCCTTTCGCCCAGTGCTTGCGCGAGCATGAGCGATGAGCCCCAATCCTGAACGACCGTCGAGTAGAAGGCGGGTTCGTAGGGTTTGTGCTCTGTGAAGAGCCGCCAGCTCTCGGGAAGGTGCGCGTAGATCGCCTGCAGACTCGCGAGAGCGCGTTCGAAACTGCGCCGCAGGTGCGTTTGCCCGGGATAGTTCGATCCATCGGCTAGCCAGACCGTGATGGCGTCGGAGCCCAGCTTCCGACCGATTTCGATAACGTGCAGGTTGTGGGCGATGGCCTGTTCCCGGACTGCCGTATCTGTGTGACTGAGTGAGCCGAACTTGTAGCTGAGCGGCTGTCCGGCCTGATCCTGAAAGGTGTTCGAGTTGACGGCGTCGAAGCCGAGCCGGAGCTCGCCGGCGCGATCCACGAGCGCCTGCGCGTCGTCAGGTTCATCCCACGGGATGTGGAGCGAGACTCGCGGCGCTGCCCTTGTGAGATGGCTGACGACCGAGAGGTCTTCCAGTTTCTCGTACACGTCGCGGGGCTCACCGGGGCCGGGGAATCGTCCAAAGCGCGTACCGCCCGTACCGAGGGACCACGACGGGATCGCTACCTCGAAGGTTCGGATCTGTTCCACGATCTGTTCGAAGTCGAGCTTCCGCGCGGCCAGCTGCGTGTTGAGATGCTCGACGTCTTGGCGGTGCGCGTCGAGGCTCGCCTGGTTGCTTTGCTGGATTCGTTCCGACTCGATCATTCTTCTACTGGGCCACGCGAGGCGTCTTCTTTGACCATCCAGAAAGGTGCCGTGACAAACCAGAGCAGTGCCCCGATGGCCATGAGCACGGCGTGCGTATCCCAGGTCAGCTTCCCCGAGAACACGAGAAACGCCGGCACCACGGTCAGCCCGAGCCCGATGAACGATCCGGCCTTCAGTAAGTACTTCATGCGTTGTCCCCTGCGTACCGTTCGGCCTGCGCCCTGTCGTGAGTACGTTGCTGCGCGTAGCTGAATGTGACGTAGATCGCCGTGGCAATGAACCAGCCGGGAAGACCCAGGAAGAAGACTTCCAGACCCCAGACGGCGTTGACTACCCAGCAAGCCGCGAGCGTGAGGCCCCAGGACGCGGCGGCCGGCCAGCTGAAGGCTACTTCTTTCCAGTCGGCATAGTCCCGGCGCAGCCCCAATCGGGGTAACAGCCAGAAGTCTGCGAAAATCACAGCGCCCATCGGCATCAGGATGAGACCATAGAGGGCAACAAAGTCGAGCAGGCGCATCATCAGCGCCGGGAAAAGCGCCGCGACCGAGGTGATGGCCCCCACAACGAGCGTCACTTTCCAGCGCTTCCAGTTCGGTGTAATCGTCTGCATGGCAAGACCTGCGCGGTAGATCGTCGGGTTGGCAGTCGTCCACCCGGCGATGACGACGGCGGCGAGTCCTGCTATACCCGCCCCCAGGTAGGCGATCGGGCCCGGCGCAATCTCGCCCGAATTCTGAATCGCCAATGCGACCAGGATGCCGGAGGCGATCCAAGCTACGTAGTGCCCCAGGTACATGCCGAACGCGCTGAAGAAGCCGTATTGCCACTTCTTCGCGTATCTCAGGATCGTGAGATCCGCCATCCCGATGTGCATCGCCATGTTGGTGAACCAGGCGAAGAACATGATGTGCCAGAACGAGAAGTGCGCGCGGCCCTCGAGCGGTGCGCCAGTCCAGATCTTCTGGTTCGCCACCGCCCAGAGATCGTCCAGCGAACTCACGTCCAGCTGGGGCAGCACGGCGACGCCGCACGCGACGAACACGAGAAACATCCACGGCGCGGCCACCTTCGAAAACCGGGCGATCTGTTTGAAGCCGAGAATTGCGAGCAGCGTCACGGCCGAGCCGACCAAGAGCACCGTGACTACCCATCCTACGCTGTTCGGATACAGATCGCTCAGCCCGGGCATCGCGATGTCGAAGGGAATCCCCACCGCCGTCGCCGCCACGGAAATCATCGCGCCGGCGAGGAAACAGAACATGAGGGCGTTGACGATATTGTAGACGAAGAGCAGCTTGGGACCCGCGATCTTGCGCAGCTTCCAGTAGAGATTCAGCCGGGTTCGGACTGCGATGGGCGCACAGATGAAAGCCCAGGACAAGACGGCCAGAAGATTTCCGAGCAACAGCCCCAGTATCAAATCGCCCGCTGTAACCCCGTGAGCCACGAAGAGCGGGCCGATCACGAACTCGGTTCCGGCGACGTGCTCCCCGGAGTAGAAGCCTATGAAGTTGCCGGGTCCCTGCAGATGCTCGTCGGTGACCGGTTCTCGATCGAACTCATTGATCGCGTCCAGCCGATCGGTGAGCGTGCGGCCGTGAGCGACGTCAGCCATGGTGGGGAAACATAGGCGTCATTGCTCGATACGGCGAGAAAGCGCCCGTCACCACCCAGTCCACACCCGACAATGCGAGACGAAGACAACATCGACTTACGTCGTCTCCGACCGGTCTTGACGAACCAGCCCGCGCTGTACCCCTTTGCAGGTGCACAAGGAGGTGCGCCATGCGTAGCGCATGTATGCAGTTCCTAGCCGTGCCGGTCCTCCTGGTGGCGATTCACGCAGTCGCGCTTGCCGGAGAGAGCCGCGCGCCGGCATCACTCACGTATCTCCGTTGCGAATACAAGGTCGATCCGCTCGGCATCGACGTGCGGCAGCCGCGTCTGAGCTGGCAGCTCACCGCCGACGGGCGCGGCGTGGTGCAGGCGGCTTATCAGGTCCGCGTCGCCGAAAGCGAGGCGGGGCTTGCAGCCAATCCAATCTGGGATACGGGCCGCGTCGATTCAGACCAGTCGATTCACGTCGTCTACGAGGGACCGGCGCTTGCCTCCGGGCGGCGTTACTACTGGCAGGTCCGCGTGTGGGACGGGGGTGGGGCGGTCTCCGACTGGAGCGCACCGGCGTTCTGGGAGATGGGTTTGCTCGGCGCGTCGGACTGGGAGGCGTCGTGGATCAGCCCGGATTGGGACGAAGACCTGACGGCTCCGCAGCCCGCGCCGATGCTGCGCAGGACGTTTGCGGTCGAGGGTGAAGTGCAGGCGGCCCGCGCCTACGTCACCGGTCTGGGTCTTTACGAAGTCGAACTCAACGGCCAGCGCGTCGGCGACCAGATCTTCACCCCCGGCTGGACAAGCTACGACACCCGCCTGCAGTACCAGACCTACGACGTTACCGACCTTCTGCAACCAGGCGATAACGCCATCGGCGCGATGCTGGGCGACGGCTGGTATCGCGGTTACCTGGGTTGGAATGACCGGCGCAATGTCTACGGCGAGCGTCTAGCGCTCTTACTCCAACTCCAGATCACTTACACCGACGGCCGCGTGCAGAGCATCGGCTCCGACGCCTCCTGGAAAGCCGCCACCGGCCCCATCCGCGTGGCCGATCTCTACAACGGCGAACACTACGACGCCCGCCTCGAAAAACCGGGATGGAGCCGGCCGGGTTACGACGACGAGGGCTGGGCCCACGTACGCCTCATCGATCATCCCAAAGACATCTTGATTGCGCCGGCCGGGCAGCCGGTGCGCAAGATCGATGAGGTCGCGCCCGCAGCCATCCTGCATACACCCGCTGGCGAGACGGTTTTCGACATGGGGCAGAACATGGTGGGCTGGGTGCGTCTGACGGTGCGCGGTGCTGCCGGGGAGACCGTGACGCTGCGCCACGCCGAAGTGCTCGACAAGGACGGCAACTTCTACACGGACAACCTGCGCAACGCCGAGCAGACTGTACGATACACGCTCAAGGGCGGTGGCGAGGAGATCTACGAGCCGCGTTTCACCTTCCAGGGCTTTCGCTACGTCGCCGTCGACGGTTTGCCCGGTGTGCCGACGCCCGAGAACCTCACCGGCGTCGTCATCCATTCGGACATGACGCCGACCGGAAGCTTCGAGGCGTCTAACCCGTTGATCAACCAGCTGCAGCACAACATCGCCTGGGGGCAGAAGGGCAATTTCCTCGATGTGCCCACCGACTGCCCACAGCGCGATGAACGCCTCGGCTGGACCGGCGACGCCCAGGTCTTCGCCCGCACCGCCGCTTTCAACACGGATGTAGCCGGCTTCTTCACGAAGTGGCTGGGCGATCTGGCTGCCGACCAGAAATCCAACGGCAGCATCCCGTTTGTCATCCCGGACGTGCTCACGCGCGGCGGCGACACCGGCGGCGGCGCCACCGGTTGGGCCGACGCCGGCGTCGTCATTCCCTGGACGCTCTACCTCGCCTACGGCGACACCCGCATCCTGGAAACCCAGTACGAGAGCATGAAAGCCTGGATCGGGTACATGCAGAGCCGCGCCGGTGACGATCTCATCTGGGACGGCGACTTCCACTTCGGAGATTGGCTCGCCTACAGTACCGACCGTTCGGATTATCCCGGTGCCACGACGGACAAAGACCTAATCGCCACCGCTTACTTCGCCTATTCGACCAGCCTCCTCCGGCGCATTGCATCAATCCTGGGCAGAGAGGACGACGCGGCGCGGTATGGCACCTTGCTGAACGATGTCAAGGAGGTATTCCAGAGAGAATTCATCACGGCCAACGGGCGCATGGCATCCAACACCCAGACGGCCTATGCGCTGGCGCTTTCGTTCGAGCTGATGCCGGAAGGGCAAGAGGCGCAGGCCGCGCGACGTCTCGCGCAGGACGTGCGCGCGTTCCGCAATCACCTCACGACGGGGTTCCTGGGCACGCCGCTGCTGTGCCATAGTCTCAGTGACCACGGCCACCTCGACGTAGCCTACGACCTGCTCAACCAGGACACGTATCCGTCCTGGCTATATCCGATCACGATGGGTGCGACGACGATCTGGGAACGGTGGGACGGCATCAAGCCGGACTCGAGCTTTCAGGATGCCGGGATGAACTCGTTCAACCATTACGCCTACGGGGCCATCGGCGAGTGGCTCTACCACGTCGTGGCCGGACTCGAGGTCGACCCGGCCGATCCCGGCTACAAGCACGTCCTCATCCAGCCGCAGCCGGGTGGCGACTTGACGTACGCCCGCGCCGCTCTCAACACGATGTACGGCTTGGCGGCCTCGTCGTGGGAGTTTACAGACGGGCGATTCCATCTCGAGGTCACCATCCCGCCCAACACGCACGCGACGGTCCGCCTGCCCCACGCAACGCTGGCCCAAGTCACCGAAAGCGGCCAGGCCCTCGACGCCGCCGCAGGGATCACACACGCTTCTCAAGAGGGCGAGGTGGTGATCGTCGAAGCTGGCTCCGGGCAGTATCGGTTCGCCTATGACGCTTGGGACTAGGAGTGACTCGTGACCGTATGCGGTTCTTCACAGTACGGGGATTCCCATTGCCCCAGTGAGAGGAGAAAGACCGTGAGACCAGACAGACGTGATTTCTTCCGTACAATTGGGGCAGGTGCCGCAGGCTTGAGTTTCGAACCGGCCCTTTTGTCGACTTCCTGCACTTCTAGACAACCAGCATATGCAGGAGATGATCAGATTCTCTTTATCGGTGATGACATCGCCGTGGCGTTGTTGCATGGCTTATAGCTGAACTCAGATTCCCCGGATCCCACGCGAGGATCACTCAACCCGGTAGCTGTCGGGCATCCCGAGACTAACCATCGTGTCAAGAACCTTGCACGCGAGTTGCACCTCTACCCGTTGGCCTGCCAGGGTGCGACTCCTCATACCTCCGCCGATGATCGTCTTGTATCGATGGATCGTGTTCTCGACCATGCTGCGCTTGCTGTAACCCGACCGCTTGTGCCACTCGCGTCGACCTAGTCTCCGGATGGAGCGGATGTTCCGATTCCTCTCCTTCAACGCGTCCGACGGTCT
>JBDHAS010000133.1:0-10000 GCA_039588015.1 Gemmatimonadota bacterium
AGCCTGCTCGCCCTCCTCCAGGTCGGGGCCGCTCCGCAGGCGCAGAGCGACAGCCTGCCGACGCTGGGGCTCGAGCAGGGAACCCAGCGCTTCACGACATCGTCGTTCGAGCTCGAGCTCGTCCGCGCCTCCCAGGCCGTCGCCGCGCTCCGGCCCATAGGGTCAGACGATTTCGACTTCACACCCAGCGACTGGTTGGAGTGACGCCACCGAAACGGCTTCTATCATCTGGGCGACCTCACGTTGCGAGTGCGCACCGCCGGCTCCGACGAGTGGCAACATCTCTCGACCGCGACACAGCGACGGCCCGTGCGTCCTTTGTCCGCTTCGCCTCTCGCTCTGGCTGCCGCCGACCTGTCGCCGACCTTGCCGGCTGACATTCCCCTGGAGGTACGACGGTATTGGGAGGTCCACGAGGGGCGGCTAACGCTCCGCTTCGAGCTTAACAACACGACGGACGAACCGGTTGAAATCGGCGCGCTGGGAATTCCGCTCGTCTTCAACAACATCCTCTCGGATCGCGCGCTCGACGAAGCGCACGCCGTCAGCTCGTTCTCCGATCCGTACATCGGCGACGATGCGGGATACGTCCAGGTTACGCGCTTGAACGGCGAAGGCCCGGCGCTTCTCGTGGTGCCGTACGGCGACACACCGCTGGAGGCGTACAACCCGCTGCTGGATGATCGCACTCGGCGCGGGATCACGTTCGAGGGTTTCTACGAGTGGCTGGCGCACAGCAAGGCGTACTCGGAAACCGAGTGGGCGGCAGCGCAGCCGTGGAACTCGCCGACATCGGCGACGCTGGCGCCCGGCGCGAGCCGGTCCTACGGCGTCAGTTTCGTCGTCTCTGAAGCAATCCGTGACATCGAGACGACCCTGCTCGCTGACGGCCGGCCAGCCGCTGTCGGCGTGCCAGGGTATGTGCTTCCCATGGACCTCGAAGCCCGCTTGTTCCTGAAGCACCGGTCGGAAGTGCAGACCATCGTGGTCGAACCGGCAGACGCGCTCGCTGTAACGGCCGCCGGGGCGACGCCGGGCGGGTGGCGTTCCTACGACGTTCAGGGTCGCCGATGGGGGCGAGCGCGGCTGACCGTCGAGTACGCTGACGACATCAGCCAGACCATTCACTACAAGGTCATCAAACCGGCAACGCAGGTCGTCACGGATCTGGGCCGCTTTCTCACGACAGAACAGTGGTTCGAACGCGCGGACGACCTCTTCGGCCGCAGCCCGTCCGTCATCAGCTACGACTACGAGCGCCGCGCGCCGGTGACTGAGGACAATCGAGCCTGGATCGCGGGCCTGGGTGACGAAGGCGGTTCGGGTTCGTGGCTGGCCGCGATCATGAAGCAGCTGATCCAGCCCGACTCGGAGGAACTAGCCAAGCTAGAGCGCTTCGTCGACGGCGTGCTCTGGGGTGGCATCCAGTACGCGGAGGGCGATCTCCGGTACGCCGTGCGCAAGAGCCTGTTCTACTACGAGCCGGACTCGCTGCCCGTGGGCACCTACAGCGAGGGCGTGCGCTACGGTGGCTGGTCAAGCTGGAGCAAAGAGCACGCGATGACCGTGGGCCGCTCGTACAACTACCCGCACGTCGCCGCCGCGCACTGGGTGTTCTATCGCCTGGCGCGTAATCACGAGGGGCTGGTGACAAACCACCCGTGGGATTGGTATCTGAAACGCGCACACGAGACCGCGCAGGCGATGGTTCGGCACGCCCCGCATTATGCCCAGTTCGGTCAGATGGAGGGGACGATCTTTGTCCTGATCCTACTCGACCTGCAGCGCGAAGGCTGGGCGGCGGAAGCCGAGGCGCTAGAGGCCACGATGCGGCGGCGCGCTGAGGTCTGGCGCTCGCTCGGCTATCCGTTTGGCAGCGAGATGCCGTGGGACTCCACCGGGCAGGAGGAAGTGTACGCGTGGTGCAAGTACTTCGGTTTCGATGAAAAGGCGGC
The DNA here is from genome assembly GCA_039588015.1 of Gemmatimonadota bacterium. Lineage (GTDB taxonomy): Bacteria > Gemmatimonadota > Gemmatimonadetes > Palauibacterales > KS3-K002 > JASFMO01. The sequence goes on from JBDHAS010000133.1 coordinate 1,956, forward strand.
GGTAACGCTGGGTGCCATTCTCGGATACATGCCGACGGTCCCGCACTGGGGCTACAACGGCAGCGCGCGACGTTACTGGGACTTCATGTATGCGGGCAAGCTGCGCCGCCTCGAGCGCCAACTCCACCACTATGGATCGGGCCTGAACGCGATTCCGGTGCTGAGCGAGTTTCGCGATCATCCCGACGATCTCTACCTGCTGCGCGTCGGCTACGGCGGCCTGATGGGCGCGATCGCGAACATCACGCAGGAAGGCTTCGGGCCCAGCGGTTTTCATGCTTACCCCTCTACGCTCGCGATCGACGGTTACTCCGGCGACTACGGCCCCGGCTCTTTCGGGCACGCGGTGAACACCGGAACGTACGTAATTCACGACCCCGAGTTCGGCTGGCTGGCGTTCGGCGGAAATTTGACCGTCGCCGGAGGGCCGATTCGCGTGCGACCGTTGGACGCCGCTCGTTCGCGCGTCTATGTGGCGCCGCTGGGGTTGTGGTTGACGCTGGATGCAGGGACCTTCGAGATGTTGGAGGTCGCTAGTGATAGCGTGCGAGTCACCCTGGCGCCGGCGACGTCGCACACGCTGCGGGCACGCCTGCGGATCGAGCAACCCGCAACCGTGGACGGCGTCGGCACAATCGCTCCTGCCGAGCGATACGCGGTGGAGCGTGGCGCCTACGTCATTCCCCTGAGTCGAGAGAGCACGCTCGTGGTTCTCAAGAACTTGCCGTGAAAGACGTCTCGAACGTGGAACCATGACTTCAAACTCCACCGACCTGACCGAGGAAGGGCGCGCCGTCTTCCAGCAGCGCGTCGCCCTGTTCGCGAAGGTGATGATCGGGGTCCAGCTGTTGGTCATGCGTCCTTGGGCAGGGAGGCTGCGGTGATGGACGATACGCCCAGCGACGGACCGCTCGGACTCCCGATCAAAGCTAGGGAAAACGCGGTGGAAGTCCTCGGGCTCCACTTCGCGCAGGACCACCTTAGCCTCGCGGAATTTGAACGGCGCTTGGATATGGCGTACACCGCCCGCTCGCAGGCGGAGCTAGCGGCCTTGCTGTCCGAGCTGCCAGCACTACCAGGGGGTCAAGTGATGCCGGTGCAGGCGAGGCCGGCGGCAGTTGTGAAGAAGCGGCAGTTGATGTTCAACGTGTTGGGGGGCTCCGAGCGTCGTGGCCGCTGGTCACCGCCCCGACGACTGGTGATCACCGCGTTGATGGGTGGGGTCGTGTTGGATTTTCGTGAGGCGGCTTTTGTCACTGAAGAGGTGGAAGTGACCGTCATATCCCTCGTGGCCTCGAAGGTGGAGATCCTCGTGCCGCCCGCCCTGCGGGTGGAGATGGGCGGCGTACCCATCATTGGAGCCTTCGAGCACCGATCGGAAGGCGCTTCCCCAGAACCGTCTGCTCCGCTCCTGCGGGTGGGCGGAGTCGCACTGCTGGGAGGCGTCGAGGTGAAGGTGCTGCCAATCGATGAAGAATACCGCCCCGACTGGTAGTGCTTGAGATCGAGGCCCGCCGTAGTCTAACGTTAGGGTTGATTGGCGCGGTGGTAAGCGTTGGTGCTGACGCTTGGCTACGTACGAGTAGATCCGGCTATTAGAGGCGCCTCCTGGAACCATGACTGCACACACCACTGACTTCACCGAGGAGGGGCGCGCCTTCTTGCAGCAGCGCGTAGCGCTGTTCGCGAAGGTGATGGTCGGGGTCCAGTTGCTCGGTCTTGTGGGGCTGCTCGCCCTGAGCTCGTGGACGCCGGCGACCTGGGCTATCACACCAGAGGACCTGCTGCATCCTTGGTTCGCGCTCTTCCTGGTGCAGACCGTGCTGGCGGTCGCTGTCTGGTTGCTGTGCCGCCGTGGTGTGCGCTCCGTGCGCTTCGTGTCCTGGATAGAGGCCATCATGCTTCTCGGGACTGCAACGTTGAGCGCAATCATGGGTCGGCTGATAGTGCCGGAGTTGATGCCCGAATTCCTTGGCGGCGCGGTGAGTCCTGATGACGCCTTGTATGGGCGCTTCGTGGGGCTCGTTCAGGGCTCGAACTCACTCGAGTTTGTCATAGGGCTTTCCCTTTGGGTGTTTGTGCGCGCGGCGATCGTGCCTTCTCGGCCGATGCGCACCCTGGTGTTGACCGCGTTAGTGGCAGTGCCTGTGGCGCTGGTCACCGTCGTGAACACCTTACCGTTCGAGCCCCAGCCGTCGCTGCGATCCGTCACCCCGCATGACTTGGTCATGACGAACGTGGCCAACATCGCAATCTGGTGGACCTTCGTCACGGGCGTCTGCACGATCGTGTCCGCGGTCATCTACGGCCTGCGCCGACAGGTTCGCGAGGCGCGGCGACTCGGGCAGTACACGCTGGAAGCGAAGCTAGGTGAGGGTGGCATGGGTGCGGTCTACCGGGCAAGCCACTCCATGATGCGGCGCCCGACCGCGATCAAGCTCGTGCGTCCGGATCTGGCCGGTGAGAACGTCCTCGCCCGCTTCGAACGGGAGGTGCAGCTTACGGCCCGGCTTACCCACCCGAACACCGTCACCATCTTCGACTATGGGCGGACCGAAGACGGCATCTTCTACTACGCGATGGAGCTGCTCGACGGAGCGACGTTGAAGGACATCGTGCGCGTCGACGGGCCGCAGTCGCCAGGGCGAGTGATCAAGGTGCTCGCCGAGCTGGCGGGTGCCCTCGAGGAAGCCCATGGCATCGAGCTTATCCACCGCGACATCAAACCGTCCAACGTGATCCTGTGTACTCAGGGCGGTAAGTCCGACGTCGCAAAGCTCCTCGACTTTGGCCTGGTCAAGGAGCTGGGCGATAAGGGAGAGATCGGGCTCACCAAGGACGGCGTACTGGCCGGCACTCCGCACTACATGTGCCCCGAGTCGCTGACGTCCCCGGACGCCGTGGACGGGCGCGGCGATCTCTACGCTGTTGGAGCCGTCGGCTACTACCTGCTGACGGGGGGACACGTCTTCGAGGGCGCAACGGTCCTGGAGGTGTGCGGACATCACTTGCACAGCGAGCCCGTACCGCCCTCCAAGCGTGTGGAGGGGCCCGTGCCCGAGGATCTCGAGAAAGTGTTGCTGTCATGCCTTGAGAAGGACCCTGCCGACCGACCCCAATCGGCTGCCGAGCTCGGTCATCGCCTGCAGGCCTGCCAGACCATGGGCGAGTGGACCGAGAGAGACGCGCAACGCTGGTGGGACAGCTACGGCGAGCTACTCCGCAGTGTCAGCGACGCGGAAGACGGCCGCGCCGAAACCAGGGCCCTTGCCGTGGATCTCGCCCGGTACGTGCCGTCGTAGAGCAAGCAGTGATCGGCATCGTCGAGCAGCGTACGGTTCTGCGATTCTTACGCTCCGACAGCTGGCTTTGCAGCCGCCCCACGCCAACGCCTTCGGTGGGCCAACCCTCGGTGAGCGGCGGCCAGATGGCAGCCGCTGCGAGCAGCAGCGGGACGGTCACGGAGCAGCCCATTGCCGATAACTAGCAATATAACCTTGACAGGTTATACCGGTGATGTAGGTTGATAACCTACAACATCATTATAGATGGTTACAGATGGTGATGCGCTGGCTACCGCCAAGGAGATTGGACGTTCATGCTGAGGACACAACTGGCACTGATTGGCGTCCCGTCGAGCGCCGGCGCGCGTCGCACGGGGCAAGAGGGAGCGCCCGCCGCGTTCCGGGCTGCCGGCTTGCCGGAGAGACTGCGGGCGAAGGGCCTGGACGTCGCCGATCTTGGCGATCTGCCCTCCGTCTCGTTCCGGCCTGACCCGAAGCACCCCCGGCAGCAGAACCTCCCCCTCGTGGTGCACGTGGCCCAGCAGGTGGCGGATCGCGTCGACCAGGCCGTTGCGAGCCGCCGTTTGTCGCTCGTGCTGGGGGGTGACTGCAGCCTGAGCCTCGGGGTCATCGCGGGCCTTCTCCGCCATCAGTCACGTCTTGGTCTCCTGTATTTTGACGCTGACGTGGACCTCAACACACCTGAGACCACTCCGTCAGGCGTTTTCGACGGTATGGCCTTAGCGCACATGCTGGGTCAGGGCGCGGCTGAGCTAATCGGAATCGGGCCGCGCCGCCCGCTGCTAGCCGAGGACGACGTAGTTCTCTTCGGATACGACGCGGGATCCGGATCCATCGACCCTCCCGAACTCGAGGCCCTAGAGCACTCGCGCATGGCGAAGTACCCCGTGGCCCGTGTCCGGGCCGATGCGGTCGGGTCTGCGCGGAACGCGCTGCTTCGTTTGGAGGGCAGGTCGGATGCGATAGTCGTGCATTTCGACGTCGACGTGATGGACTTGCCCGCCGTCGATGTGCCCCATCCTAACGGGCTCGATATCGAGTCGGCGTTTGCCGCGCTCAGGGTCTTCGTCACAGCTCCCACGTGCGCAGCCGTCGTGATAACAGAGCTCAATGCGGAGCGGGATCCAGACCGGTCCCATACTGTGCGCCTGGTGGATGGCCTGGTGGAAGCCTTCGCCGGCCGCAAGGTCTGGCCAGGATGATATCTCATCGACGAAGCATTGGTTGACGTCGCCTCGGCCCCCGCGCTGCGTCGCTCTCTTGACACCACCGACCCGTGGAACCGAGTTTCTCGCAAGAGTTACGTGCCATCCCAAAGCCATTGAGAGCGATACGGCCGGGCGCGATAACGGTCGCCAGGCCGTTGACCGGCGGAAGACCATCGAGCAGCTCCTGCTTCCGGTGCTGCCGCGAGCGTGCAACTTCGCGCTTCGCCTGAGCAGGAACGAGGTGGATGCGGAGGATCTGTCGCAGGAAGCGGCAACTCTTCCGGCAGCTCGGCTCTGTTGTTGCACGCACGCAAATGTAGTATCTGACAGATTGTCCGTGGGTGTCCGAACGCATATCTGTAGACACCATTTGAAATCAATGAAGTAATATTGAATGCGATTGCTCATTCTTGCGGGCGTTGCCTTTGGCCTCGGTTGCCTACCTTCACCTATAGCTGCTCAGAGGATTTACGAGAGCTATGAGCGAATGGAGGGGTTCTTGCGGATCGGTCCCGAGCCGAACCGTATGGTGCCCATGACGGAGCGTGGGCATACGCTGATCGATCCGGACGTCACGTCACCTACGCGTGGGGTTGTGGTCTTCATCGACCCGAGGCGTTTCGCAGCCGAGTCCTTCGAACTAAGCCCCGGCGAGTTGGAAGCCGAAGCCCTCGCCCGCAACGTCGCCGTTCTTCACATCACCACCGGGAACCCGCTCGACTTCCTGTTCGATGAGATGGCCACGCATGATCTGGCGGAAAGACTTGCGACGATCCTACAAGACAATGATCTCGGCGACGCTCCGGTCTTCCTCGCCGGTCTATCGCTTGGAGGAACGCGAGCGCTCAAGCTGGCTGAGTTGTTGCGCGCCAACGGCGACCGCCATTCGGTACAAGCTGCGGCAGTTGCGATCGTCGATGCTCCACTGGACATGGTGCGACTCTGGGAGGCCGAGCGACGAGCAGCAAGGCTGGAGTTCCACCCAGCGGCTGCGGATGAAGGACGCTGGGTAACCTATCTCCTTGAGACCCATCTCGGCGGCACGCCCGCGGAAGCTCGGAGTCGATACGTGGAATACTCGCCGTTCGTATTCAGTGCAAAAGACGGCGGGAACGCGATCTATCTTCGAGACGTGCCTGTTCGCGCGTACCATGAGCCAGACGTCAATTGGTGGATTGAGAACCGGCGGAAGAGTTACTACAGTATGAACTCTCTTGATCAAGCAGCACTTATCAATCAGCTGCGCATCCTTGGCAATGATCGCGCGGAGCTGGTGTCAACCTACAATCGCCGTGAGGGCTATTCGGAGGGCGCCTCACCACACACGTGGTCAATCGTTGACAACGCGGAGCTGCTCGAGTGGTTCTTGGACCAGGTGAAACCGTAGCTAGTGCGCGGTCTGGCTCCACTGTCGTCATCGACCTGGTCCCGGCCAATGCTGCTCTTCGTCCCCTGCTTAACCGCCGTCGACCCGGCCCATCCTGCAGTTCACCGAAGCACCCGTTGCCGGCGGATGCCGTGCCTCGCACTCTGAACCGTCGCTCACTCAACGGTAATGGGGGTTCTGACTTCGATCGCCGCATTCCCCGGTAGCCAACGGTTCTGACGTGGCACCCGTCATAAATGGGTGGGCCCATCCACATCAAAGATGAGGACGGCCAATGCCGCGTCGCGTATTGATTCAGATTCGATTCACTCCCGTGTTTCTACAATTCACTACTGCCAGCCTTGGTCTCGGACTGGCACTCAGCGGCTGCGGGCCAGGGGAGTCCCCTTCCACCAGCGTCGCCGACAGCGCCGACGTGATGGTGGTCAGCAGCATTGCGCCCCAGTGGCAGGGCGAGCGGGCCTGGCGGATGAGCGAACGACCCGAGCTCGAGATCGGCGGCGAGAGCGTGCCTGAGGAGTACCAGTTCTTCCAGCTTGCCAGCGTCCTCAGACTCGAGGACGGCCGCATCATCGTCGGCAATCGCGGCACTCACGAGCTTAGATACTACGATGCTGGCGGCCGGTTTCTGAGGGCGGTAGGACGGGAGGGCGGCGGTCCGGGTGAGTTCGGCAGGTTGTGGTCGATCCGGCGGTTCGGTTCCGATTCGCTGCTCATCTGGGATCCCGTGAACTACCGCTACGCGGTGCACGACCTCGACGGGAACTTCGGCCGCAACTTCAAGTTCCAGGCCGACAGCGTAGGCAGCGTCTTCTTTCCTGGCATGGATCCTGTTGTCTTCGCGGACCGGACGTTCCTGGGGATGGCGGGCATCGACTGGATGTCGTTGCCGTCGGGCGTGGTGCGCGAGACGGCTCGCTACTATCGCTTCGACCCGTCCGGCGAGCTACTGAGCCATGTAATCTCGGCGCCATTCATGGAGATGAAGCGGTTGTATTTCGGCGAAGAAGGGCGCGCCACTCAGACACCGGTGGTCTTCGGCAAGCAGACGCAGATGGCCGCCGGTGACACCGTCTTTTGGGTCGGCACCGCCGATAACTATGTGCTACGTCAGTACCGACAAGACGGCCGGATCCTGCGTGAGGTTCGCGTGCTCGGCGTCGAGCCGACGCTTGTGACCGAGGCAATGGTCGAGCAGGAGGTGCAGCGGCGATTGGACGCCAGTGGAATGATGGGGCGCATGGCGCCGGCGGCGGTCGAGGCGTTCCGCAAGAACCTGGAGACTATGCCGATCGCCGAGGCGCTGCCGCCCTACGGGGACATCCTCGTCGACGCTGAAGGCAACCTCTGGGTCGAGCGCTACCTGCTGCCGGGCGAGGAACACGCGGAGTGGGACGTCTTAGACCGGGAGGGCGCCTGGCTCGGCACGCTGACGCTGCCGCCTCGCTTCCAGCTGCACGAGGTCGGCGCGGACTACGTTCTGGGCGTCTGGCTCAGCGACCTCGACGTGGAGGTCATCCGCCTATACGGCCTGACAAAGACCTAGCGTTCGGGTACGGACGGGAGCGCGGACGCGGGTTGCTCAGAATACCGTCCCAGTGACGCGCCCACAGGCTTGATGCCAGTTGGCGGTAGGTGGCGGACCCGGCCCGCGCGGGTCCGACGGAATCAAGCAGGTGACCGGCGCGACGCGTGCAAGCACCTATTCCATATCAGTGATCATTTGTAACAGAAGCTCTTCGGCAAAGTCGGCCATCATCAGATTTGTCTCTCGGCCACCTCTGTTCGCCAAGACGATCACGCCGGCTTTCTTTTCCGGTATCAATCCGACAACCGCTCCGTGTCCGGGTGTTCGCCCCCGGTGAATCAGCAGGGTGCCGATACCCTCGAGCGGTGCAGCGAACCAGCCTAACGCAATCATGGTCTGCCCATCTTCCGAGGCCCATCTGATCCTGTGCAGCTCACTCCGCACATTCTCATTCACGGGATTGGAGTTGTCTTTGGCGCTGCCCAACTGGGCTTGGAGAAAGAGCGCAAGATCGGGCATCGTTGACCGATGGGCCCCACCACCGGCGAGAATCCCGTATTCGTAGTACGGAACTTCTCTGGTGGATTCGTTCGATTCGTATCCTACGGAATATCGTT
>JBDHAS010000134.1:0-11557 GCA_039588015.1 Gemmatimonadota bacterium
AGACGTAGACTCGGGTGAGACGTGCTTCCGTGTCCGTTGCTGGCGGTGCAAGGGTGCTCATTGGGCCCTCACTTTCACCAGCTCGCGACCGGAGCGGTCCACGACGTGAACGCCACACGCCATGCAAGGATCGAACGAGTGCACGGTTCGCAAGATCTCGATCGGCTGCTGGGGGTCGGCCACCGGAGTGCCAACCAAGGCCTCCTCATACGGGCCTCGCTGCCCCGTTGCATCCCGCGGTCCTGCGTTCCAGGTGCTAGGCACAACGCACTGATAGTTGGCGATCTCCCCGTCTACAATATGGACCCAGTGCCCGAGTGCACCGCGCGGCGCCTCGTGGAAGCCGGCTCCGGTACAGTCAGCGGGCCAGTTGCCCGGATCCCACATCGAGTTGTCGTGAATGTCGAGCTGCCCGCGGCCCATGTTGTCGGCCAGTTCGTCTAGCCAGTCCTCCAGCTTCTCGGCCAAGACAAGAGTCTCGATGCCCCGAGCTGCGACTCGCCCCAAGGTCGAGAACAGAGCCTCCGGTCCGACGCCGAGCTCACCGAGGGCGAAGTTGACGAGCTCTTGAACGCGCTGGTGCCCCGAGCCGTACGCCACCAGCATGCGTGAAAGCGGACCGACCTCCATCGGCAGCCCGTCGTAGCGCGGTGATTTCAGCCAACTGTACTTGCCATCCGTGTTCAGGAGCTCGTAGGGCGGCTCGGGTCCGGTGTAATTGGGTCTGGTTTCGCCAGCTGACGGATGGAGTCCTTCGCCGTCGCCAGCCTCGTACTCAGCTCGATGTTGGCGAGGTCCCGATTCAGGATTACACCCCGGGGAAGGAACAGAGGAGCGTTCGCATCGTCGCTTTCCGGATACTCGCCATACACCAGATAGTTGCCTACACCGGCACCGTGGCCAGCCCAATCCTTGTAGAACGAGGCCACAGCGAGCAGATCCGGGATGTATACCTTCTCCACAAACTCCAGCCCCTCCTTTATCAGTTTACGCATTGTGGAGATAGAGGTCATGTTGATGGACGCCTGCTTGTCGGGATCGACCGGCGTAGCCATTCCTCCAACTAAGAAACTCTGCAGATGCGGGTTCTTCCCGCCGAGCACGGCGTGGATCCTGATGAAGTCTCGCTGCCAATCGAGCGCCTCCAGATAATGCGCCACCGCCATCAGGTTCGCCTCGGGCGGCAGCCGATAAGCCGAGTGTCCCCAATAAGCGTTGGCGAAGGGACCCAGCTGGCCGCGACCAACGAATTGTTGGACTCGATCCTTCACGCTGCTGAAATACGTTGCGCTGGACAGAGGCCAATCGGAAATGGACTGGGCGAGCTGCGCGGTCGCCGCCGGATCGGCGGACAGCGCGGACACGATGTCGACCCAGTCGAGGGCGTGCAGGTGGTAGAAGTGGACCACGTGGTCCTGGACCATCTGCGAGGCCATGATCAGGTTACGCAGCAAGCGCGCGTTCGACGGCGGCCGAGCGCCGATGGCGTTCTCAACCGCACGAATCGATGTTATGGCGTGGACAGTGGTGCAGACACCGCAGATCCGCTGTGTGAAAGCCCAGGCGTCTCTCGGGTCGCGGCCTTTGAGGATGGTCTCGACACCCCGGAACATGGTCGAGGAGGACCAGGCGTCTCGCACCACTCCGCCATCAACCTCCGTTTCGATCCGCAAGTGACCCTCGATGCGGGTGATCGGATCGATGACGACGCGAGTCATGACTGACCTCCCTTCTCTTTATCCGTCGGGGATTCGGCTTTTACCGTCGCCGCTTCGGCCCTGGCGTCGGCCGCCTCGGCCTTGGCCGCGGCCGTTTCAGCCTTCAGCCGCCTTCCATACTGGACGAAGCCTCCAATCGCGTACGCAGCCGCGACGCCCGCGGCGGCCCACAACCCAACTTTGTCCGCAGTCGCGTGGATGCCGAAGCCGGGCACACCCGCCAGGTGAGAGTAGAACGGCGTCATCTTGTCCCAGAAGTCTGGTTCGGCGCACCCGAGGCAGGGATGTCCGCAGCCGACCGGCCAATTGGTTCCCTCGTTCCACCCAACTTTCGGGCAATTCTGGAACGTGACCGGGCCCTTGCACCCCATCTTGTAGAGGCAATATCCGAGGCGATGCCCCTCGTCACCCCAATTCTCCACGTACTGCCCGGCATCGTAGTGGGCCCTGCGCTCGCAGTTGTCGTGGATCGGCTTGCCGTGCGCAAATAGCGGTCGGCGGTAACGGTCTACGGGCGGCCAACGGCCAAAGGTCAGGTAGTAGACGATGACCGCCGCGAGGTTCTCGGCGTTGGCGGGACAGGCCGGAAGATTGATGAGGTTCCTCAGGCCAGGCACCGCATCGCCTACGCTGAGCGCCCCCGTGGGGTTGGGTGCCGCCGCCGGGAGGCCACCGAATGCAGCGCACGTACCGATGGCGATGGTGGCGGCTGCGTCGCCGCACACCTCCCGCGCGATTTGCAGCGCCGATCGGCCACCGATTGTGCAGTAAGCCCCGTTCGCTCCCGTGGGAATCGAGCCTTCCACAACGGCGATGAACTCGCCCCGTTTTTCCCCGACCACACCCCTCAGAGCCTCCTCCGCACGGTGACCAGCGGCCGCCATGATGGTCTCGTGGTAATCGACCGATAGCACGTCGAGGACGATATCAGCCGTCGTCGGCCGGGCAGCTCTCAGGAACGACTCGGTGTTGCCCGCACAGTCCTGGAACTCGAGCCAAACCAAGGTCGGCTTCTCCTCGGTCTGTATCGCCCGAGCGATCTTGGCGCCGACCGCCCTAGGCATTGCCATGATCGACGCCATCACTCCGCAGAAGCCGAGAAACTCCCGGCGCGAGACACCCCGCCGCTCCAGCTCGTCGACAAACCAGTTCTCCGATTCGGCCATGGCGTCACCTCCATGCGGGGGTTAGGACCACACTTCGTTAAGCCGACTGACTGCTGTCTACTGGTTTGGAGTACTCTAGCTGAACGTCTTATCGATTCGAGATGATGCCAGCTCACCTGCGAGCCGCGCAGACCTAGCAGCCAATCAGCCGCGCGGATCGCCCGAGCGAGCCGTGACCGGACGCTCGGGCTTGTATTCGCGGAGAACCACCAAGGTCATAGTCTTGGGCGCACTGGATTGCATGAGCCTAACCGATGGGCGAAGGCGCTAAGGCTCCCCCTCAGAACATACGGGTGTGCCTCGCTCAACCGGTTTTCGTTGGCTTGAATTGCTACGTACTAGTAGCCAGCGCTGTGCCATGGCTAGACCGGCCCGCCCAACGCCGGCTGATTACTGGGAAGGTGTAGCGGAAAGAGAGAAGGAAAGTCATATTCAATACGAATAGAGAACAGGTCGTATGTGTCTTGATGTCACGTTATGCGGCAGCGTGCCCCTGTGAAATGAGCCATAACGCCCCATTCCAGGCTCGTGGATCCGGACTCTCTTGCAGGCCGAGGCCAATCCTCAGCGAACTCAGCGAGCAGCCTCGCCATCCACCGCAGGGTACCGCTTCTTGCACAACGGTGGCTCACCGGCGAGCGTGCTTCGTGTCCAATCGGGAGGTCTGTATCCATGTGCTTAGGCGTTCCTGGTCGAGTGCTGGCAGTAGACGGGCTCCTAGCGACGGTTGATTTCTGGGGCGTGCGGAGGGAGGTCCGCCTCGACATAGTCGACGAACCTGTGCAGCCAGGCGACTATATCCTGAACCACGTCGGCTTCGCCATACGGAAGATCCCGGGAGAGGAGATTCAGGAGACGCTTACGCTCTACGAACAGCTGCTGAGGGAGGCAGAGGACGACATCATGGCAGCCGACGTGCGTAACGAAATCGAGGCTGCCGCGCCCCAAGAGCTAAAACCCGGCCATGACTGATCCAGGTGCATCCGGCCGGGCCGCGGAATTCAAGTTCCGCGACCCCGTCAAAGCACGGGCGCTGGCGAAGACGCTCGAGCAGTACGCTTCTGAAATCGGGCGTGAACCCGTCACAGTCATGCACGTGTGCGGTAGTCACGAGCAGGCGATCGCCAAGTATGGTCTCAGGTCGGTGCTCCCCAAGGCGCTGAATTTGATCATGGGGCCCGGCTGCCCGGTCTGCGTGACGGACCTACCAGAAGTAGACGAGGCCGTGGTACTCGCGCTGGAAGGGAAGATCGTTGCGACCTACGGGGACATGGTCAGGGTGCCTGGAACGGCGAAGTCGTTGGCGGAGGCCCAGGCCGAGGACGCACGCGTCGAGGTTATCTACAGCGCCGCTCAGGCAGTAGAGTTGGCCAGACAAACGGACCAGGAAGTTGTCTTCTTTTCCACGGGCTTCGAGACCACGGCAGTCGCGACCGCGGCCATTCTCCTGCAGGGCGACCTGCCTCCAAACTTCTCGATTCTCTCGGCGCACAAATACGTACCACCGGCCATGGAACTGGTGGCTCAGATCCCCGCCTCCAAGGTGGAAGGGTTCCTAGCTGCGGGTCACGCGGCCACTATAACGGGCTGGGGTATATTCGAGCCGTTGGTGGAACGCTACGGCATCCCGGTGGTCGTGGCCGGTTTCGAACCGCTGGACATCCTCGCCGGTCTCGTTCGTCTAGTCGAGTTGATCAAGAACGATGTCCGCAAGGTCGAGAACATGTACCCGCGCTGCGTGACGCAAGAGGGGAATCGAGTCGCGCAGGAGCAGATGTGGAAGGTCTTTCGAACCGCTGGAGGGATCTGGAGGGGTATCGCCGACATCCCGGATGGAAACCTGCGGCTACGGGAGGAGTTCGCCCACGTCGACGCGCGCGTCAAGTTCGACATCGACATTACCCGGCTGTGGCAGCACGTCCCATCCGCACTGACGGAGGCCTGCGTCTGCGGAAACATCATGTCAGGGCTGGCCACCCCCACCGACTGCACGCTCTTCGGTAAGGAGTGCGACCCCGAGAATCCTGTCGGCGCCTGTATGGTGAGTAGCGAGGGCACTTGCAAGATCTGGTACCAGTACGGAGGTCACCCCGAGTTATGACCGAAGGTCCGGTCATGGCGCCAGGCATCCAGGGCGAACGCGTCACCCTGAAGCATGGAGCGGGCGGCCGCGCCATGCGGATGCTGATCAAGGAAACACTGGCGGCCGGTTTCCTGGAACGCCAAACGGGTGAATTCGGTCTCGCAGCGCTGGATGATGGCGCCGCCATGCGAATCGGTAACCGGTGGCTTGTGGTAACCACCGATTCCCACGTGATTCACCCGATCTTCTTCCCGGGCGGTGATATCGGTCGTCTGGCGATCGCCGGAACGGTCAACGACCTCGCCATGATGGGGGCAACCGAAGTTCTGGGCCTGACATCCGCGGTCGTCATCGAGGAGGGCTTCCTTCAATCTGACCTCGAGCGCATCCAACATTCAATGCAGGAGACGTGTCGCGAAGCCGGCGCCACGATCGTGACCGGCGACACCAAGGTCATGGGGCGCGGTGAGCTGGATGGGATCATCATCAACACAACGGGCGTGGCCGTTGCCGATGCCGTTGTCGGCGACGGCGATCTCAGTCCCGGCGACAGGATATTGCTTACCGGCCCGATCGGTGACCACGGGATAGCGCTCATGGCTGCCCGGCGCGGCTTGGGACTGGAAGGCGAGCTCAGATCCGACGTGGCCCCGATCAACGACATGATCCGCCAAGCGCTCGACGCCGCAGACGGCTCGATCACGGCGATGAAGGACCCGACCCGTGGTGGACTGGCCAGCGCGCTCACGGAGATGGCGGAGAAGAGCGAAGTCGGCATAGTGCTCGAAGAGGCTGCTATCCCCATTACACCCGTGGTGAGTTCCGCCGCAGAGATGCTGGGTCTGGATCCTCTTCACATCGCCAACGAAGGGAAGGCTGTCCTTGGCGTCCGTGAAGATGCGACCGAAGCGGTGCTGGAGGCTGTGCGAGCCCACCCCCTGGGCCGGGAAGCCTCCGTGATCGGCGAGTGTAGCGAGGAGCACGCCGGACGTTTGACACTGGATACGGGCTTCGGACGCAGGCTCGTGACCGAGCCGGAAGGGGAGCCGCTGCCGCGGATTTGCTGACCGCCAGACTGAATCCTCTACCGCTGCCCCGTGACAAGAGCATCAGCAACGGCAGCCTGCCCCAGCGAGATGCCTCCATCGTTGGGCGGCACCTGGCGGTGAGTGAACACCTCAAAGTTGTCCTCTGCCAATCGGTCCAGCAGACGGCGCGTGAGGAGCGCGTTCTGGAAGCAGCCGCCGCTCAGAACCACCCGGTTCAGTCCGCGGGCCTGCCGCACCTTCTGACAGACCGCGAGCGTGAACGCCGCAACCGTACTGTGGAACGCGGCCGCGACCATGGGAACGGGCCGCCCAGCCCGGTGATCGCACCACAGCGCTCTGAGGGTTGCGGCCGGGTCGATGACCCACCCGTCTCCTTCCGTGATGAGGTCGTACGGATAGATCATGTCCGCAGCGCCAGGGTCCGCCGCCGCCTCCAACTCGACCGCGGGCTGCCCTTCGTACACCGCCTCGTCCCGCAGGCCAAGCAGAGCCGCTGCCGCGTCGAACAGGCGACCACAAGATGACGTAGCCGGCGAGTTGAGCCCGGCCTCGAATTGGCGTCGCAGCAGAATGCGCTCGCCGATTGGGATCTTCGCTACGAAGGGTTGGAATTCGGCCTCGCTCGCCGAGCACAGAGACCATATGTAGCCGAGTGCCATCCGATAGGGTTTGTGGATCGCTGCCTCGCCGCCAATCATCGGAGCATAACGCAGGTGGCCTACCCGCTCGAACGATCCCCATTCGGCGACGAGTATCTCGCCACCCCAGATCGCGCCGTCGAGACCGTAACCTGTACCGTCGTATGCCACTCCGATGACGGGCTCACGAATACCGTGCTCCACCATCGCGCTCACTACGTGCGCGTGGTGGTGCTGCACGACCACGCGCAAGGCCAGTGGTGCAGGAAAGTCGTGCGCGATGTGAGTCGACAGATAGTCCGGATGCATATCGTGGGCGATCACCTCCGGCTCCACTCTGAACAGCCTCCGGAACGTCTCGAGCGAACTTTCGAAGTGCTCTAGCGTCTCCAGGTTCTCCAGATCTCCGATATGCTGGCTGATGAAAGCTTTGGAGTCCTTGACCAGGCAGAAGGTGCTCTTCTGCTGCGCTCCACAAGCCATTATGTCCCTCGCGGCCTTGAACGGAAGGTCGATCGGCGTCGGCGCGTAGCCCCGCGCCCGTCGAACCGGCACCACGCGGTCCCCCAGCACGCGCACGACGGAGTCATCGTACCTAGCATAGATATCACGGTCATGCAATAGGAAATCGTCGGCGATATCGCCCAGCCGCCGAACCGCTTCTCGGTTGCCGATGGCTATGGGCTCCTCGCTCAGATTGCCGCTCGTCATTACGAGCGGCCCGTCGAAGCTTCGAAGCAGCATGTGGTGAAGAGGCGTATAAGGAAGCATCAGCCCCAGCGTATCGAGATCCGGTGCCACCTCTTGCGCCAGAGCCGTCTCGGTACGCCGGCTCATCAACACGATTGGACGCGCTCGGCTCTGCAGCGCTTCTAGCTCGATGTCCGCAGTGTCGCACAAGCGCCTTGCCCACTCGACGTCGGGGACCATCAGCGCGAACGGCTTCCCGTATCGTCGCTTGCGAGAACGAAGGCGCTCGACGGCCTCAGGATTGCAGGCATCGCAGGCGAGCTGGTAACCGCCCAAGCCTTTGACCGCAACGATCCGCCCTTCCTTCAAGAGCGATGCGCATACCTCGATCGGATCGCCTCCAGGTAAGCTGTCCAGAGGGTCGTGCAGCCACAGCTTGGGCCCGCAGTCCGGGCACGCAACGGGTTGCGCATGGAACCGCCGGTCGTACGGGTCGCCGTATTCACGACGACACGCGTCGCACATCGGGAAGCACTGCATCGTCGTGCGGCTTCGGTCGTAGGGCAGCGACTCGATTATCGTGAAGCGTGGACCGCAGTGGGTGCAGTTCGTGAACGGGTAGGCGTGGCGACGGTCAGTCGGGTCGAAGCACTCCTCCAGGCAGGCATCGCAGGTTGCCGTGTCGGCGGGAATCGACTGCCACCCCTCATCCACCAGGCTCTCGACGATCTCGAACGACTCGTAACCACGCCGTGGCCTCTCTTCGATCTCGACCTCGTCAATCTGCGCCAATGGCGGAGATCGCTTGCGTAGATCTGCCAGGAAGGCAGAGAATGCAACGTCACTCCCCTCTATCTCTATCTCCACCTGGCGGTTCGTGTTGCGAACCCATCCCTTGAGTCCGTGACGCTGAGCAAGCTGGAATACGAACGGTCGGAACCCGACGCCCTGGACTATGCCTCGAACTCGGACGCTAAGACCGTGCACCCTCCACGCTCCGCCTCTGGATGGCTACCTGATTTGATAGCCAACCCGTCCACGCTTCTAGCCCCTCTCCTATGTACGCTGACGTCTTGAAGACCACCAGGTCCGGGTTGACCGAGCGAGCGTTTTCGATCGCCGTCTCCATCGAAAACTCGAGGTGCGGCACGAGGTCGACCTTGGTCATCACCAGGACGCTCGCCTTTTGGAACGCCGCAGGGTACTTGAGTGGCTTGTCCTCCCCCTCGGTGACACTCATCAGAACTACCTTCATCGACTCGCCGAGGTCGAAAGAGGACGGACAAACGAGGTTGCCGACGTTCTCGATGAAGAGAAGTTCGGTATCCGCTTGACTCAGCCTGTTCAGCGCGCTGGCGACTTGACGCGCGTCTAGATGACATCCACCGCCAGTCTCAATCGCCTCGACCGGCACGCCGTGGCGAATCAGGCGTTCGGCGTCGTTGCGCGTCTGGACATCGCCCGCCACAACCGCCAGACCCAGGTTCGCCTTCAGCGCATCGATAGTACTCTCCAGCAACGTCGTCTTCCCGGAGCCGGGCGATGAGATCAGGTTGACACTGAAGACGCCCCGGGAGGTCAGCCATTTTCGAGTCTCTGCAGCCACCTGGTCGTTCGCGCTCAAGACTTTCTCTTTGACGCTTACTTGCTTTGGGCTCATAACGTCACTCCACCTCGATATAGCTAACCAGAAGGCCCTGTCCCCCTGAGACGCCATGGGCAATAACGCCGCACTTTGGGCACTCAAAAGGAGCACGCTCGACCGCGAACTGGCTCCCGCACTTGAGGCACACCGCCTCACCTGGCTCATGCACGACGTCGCACTGCACCCCGTCGAAACACTCCGATAGAACGACCTCCAAACAGAATTGGAGAGTGTCCACTTCGATGCCCGAAAAGGCACCCACCTCCACTCCTAGCGCGGTAATGCGTGATTCTGGCAGCTTTGCCAGCTCGCGCTCACAGATGGAACGGACTTCGAGGGCGAGGGACATTTCGTGCATTACGAGTCCTCAGCAACGGTCATGGGGCACAGGGCCCACCTCGCCACGCGGCGAGCTGTGCCGCTAAGCCAACCCAAGGCCGAAGTCGTCACCTACCACTTATCAGAAAGATGCATGCCACTAAACCGAGGCCGGCTGATCGAGGCATTCTGCTGATCCAAGGCTAGCCACGCAGAAACCATTGAAAGCCTATCATTGCCATCAGCGAGAGCGTTACGGTCGTCGCCACGGTCGCGCTAGACGAGTCTTCCAGCGCCTCAGGTATGAGCTCCGAGAACACCATCCAGATCATGGCGCCGGCCGCGAACCCGAGTCCCACCGGGAGAAAAGGCTCGAAGGCTTCCACAAACAGGAACGCCGGCACGGCCAGGAGTGGTTGGGGGAGGCTGGAGAAGACGCTCCAAGCCGCCGCTCGCCGAACGCTCTCACCCCTGGGCACCATGACCAGGCTGATCGCCAGACCCTCCGGGATGTTATGGACGGCGATGGCGGTGGTGATGAACACGCCGAGCACCTGGCCACCGCCGAAGGACACGCCCACACCCACACCTTCCGTCAACGAGTGCACGGTCATCAAGCCGACGATCATGAGGGCTTTGCGGGCATCCGCGCCCCGCAGCGTTCCCAGCTCGAGCTCGCCGTGCTTGTGTAACCAGCGCGTGCTGAGGGAGATGAAGACCACACCGAACAGCGCCCCGAACACGACCCTGAGCAACCCGAAGCCGAGGCCTTCGTAGATGAGTCCGAAGCTCGCCGCGATCATCAGGCCCGACGCGATCGAGTTCGCGATCGCGAGCCACGTCCGCGTCATCCGCCGGAACACAAGAAAGGGCAACGCGCCAAGCCCCGTCACGGCTGCCGTGACGAGAGCGATCGCGAACACGGTCAGAGGTGTGACAGCCATCTCGTGGCCCGGTCAGCGGCCGGAGTACAGGGGGCTAGATGAATCATCCCCGGCAGCGGAGACCACCGGGGCTACAAACGCGGGCGCGCCGCCCGCATCCGGGAGACGCGCCCATATGGAATCTGCGCTCGCTAGGCCGGTTTGTGACAGAGCCCGCAAGCCTCGTTGGCCCGGCCCTCGTGGTCGGCCGGAGCTCGTGAGCGATCGCGCTCGGAGCGGTCGTCTGAACCGCCGCATCCGGGGCGTGGCACATCAGGCAAACGTCGTTCTTGAGCTCGCCGTGGCTTTCCGGCACCGGCTTCATGCCGCCGGCCTGGTGGCACATGAGGCACTCGGCTCTACCCTCGGCCTCGTGCGACATCGCCGGCGGGGTCTTCCAGCCTTCCTGTACCCAGGCAAAAGCGACCAGAAGGCCTGCCAGCAGCACGGGGATCGCGACGGTTCGTCGATGATTCATAGTCTCGGTTCCCTCCATTCTCGTACCTACCCTGTGGACCAGACACTTTGGGCGCGACGAGTCTTCTCAGACCACTGCCCACAAGCAGGCACCTTAGGAAATGTCAAAACCCAAGGCAAGGGGCAGTTGGCCGACCCGGTCGCGCCCAAAGATAACTCGCGCCCTGATAAGTACGTCTGGAGGCAGAGCGCGATGCCTCGGGTGCGCGCGCCTCAAAGAGGTGCACGCACCCGTAATACACAGAATCGCTAGTTCAGATCCGTCAACTGAGCATCCGTCAACGGCTGGAAGTACTGCGGTATCATCTGAAAGCCGTCCGGCCCAGTCTCGACAAACGACCAGTTCGTCCCATCCCAATGCAGGAAGTCGAACTTCAGCGCCGTCTGATAGTTGAACGGAATCGGGATCACGCCCGAGAGCGCTGTGACCCCGGCATCTCCGGCAGGCGGGTTCACACCGTCCCACTTGACGACCTCGAGGATGCTGTCAGCATCCAAGTCCGCCACATTGGCATTACCGTGACAATCGCCGCACCCGGAAACCGCGTTCCGGTCAATCGTGTGGGAGTAGTACGCTCCCCAGGCTACCCAGGTGTCGCCCTGGTATTCGACGCTCTGGAACGTGGCCGGGTATACCTTGTTGTTACGGTTGAGCAGGAACTTCCAGTTGTGGATCTTCGTGCGAGCCTTCTTGATCGGCGGAACCGCCAACTGTCCCTCGAGATGGCAGTTATAACAGGCGATCACCGTCTGCATGTGGCAGGTGCTGCAGTCTACACCTGCCATATGGATTGAGTGGTAGCTACCTCCCACACCCGAAACGTCCGTATGACAGTTCTCACACTTGGCG
>JBDHAS010000135.1:0-10450 GCA_039588015.1 Gemmatimonadota bacterium
ACCCTACTCGAGCCGATTCCTGACAACCCCAGCGGGCCCAGTATGTCCGCCGAACTGCGGCGGAAGCAGCAGGACTACCTGATGCGGCGCTCGCTGGCCGCGATCATTCCTGGGCTGCCGCTGGAGACCCTGCGTCGGCTTCCCATGACGCACGTCCGGTCGATCCATTCGTGGATCGCACGCCACCGGCCGGAATTGGTCGCCGATCTCGAGATCACGGTCGAGTAGCGGGAAACAGACAGACTTGCAGTAGCCGGCGCGCGGCGCCACGGGCCCCGTACAACCTCCACTGTCCAACGTCAGCCCACGCACGTATCCTATCGACTATGATGCACGATCGAGTTCTCGGAGTACGTGCAGCACGAATCCACACCTTGGAACCGGAACAGCCAGAAACGGAGTGTCTGGTCTTGCGGGGCGGTGTGATCGAAGCGGTAGGGTCCGCCGACGAGATGACTTCCCGGTTCGGCACGTCGCTCGAGTGGCTGGACCTGCGGCCGGCCGTCATCGTACCCGGGCTAACCGACTCGCACATCCACTTCATCGAATGGGCTCTCGGCCTCAAACAGCCCGATCTACTGGGTTTGACGTCTATGGCGGAGGCCCTCGAGCGCGTCGCGCAGGTCGCGGCGTCGGCGCGGGACGATTCCTGGCTCGAGTTCAAGGGCTGGGATCCGACCTGGCGAGCACAGGCGGAGCTGGCAGACCTGGACGGGGCGTCGCGGGGACGCGCCGTGGCCTTGGTGGCGCACGATCTGCACTCGGGCTGGCTCAATTCGGAATCCATGCGCCGACTGGATATCGGCCCCGGGCGAAGCGACCCCGGAGGTGGGTTCGTGGAGCGGGATGCTGAAGGGCGCCCGACGGGAGTGCTCATGGAACGTGCGCTCGATTGGTGGTATCAGGGGCGGCCCCAACCCGGGGCGAGGGAAAAGAAAGCGGCGCTGCTGGAAGGACAGGCGGCCCTCCATCGCTTCGGCACGACCGCGGTCCACTCGGTTGAAGGGCCGGATTCGTTTCGTGTGGTCGAGGATATGGCCCGCTCCGGCGAGCTGGCTCTGCGCGTGCTGCACCACATGCCGCAGCGGTTTCTCGATTCGCTCATCGAGTGCGGGATCGTCAGCGGCTTCGGCGATGAGTGGCTCCGCGTGGGAGGGATCAAGTACTTCACGGACGGCGCCCTTGGCTCTCGCACCGCATGGATGCTCGAACCGTATGAGGACGCTGAGGGCTGCGGCATTAGGCGCCTCGACCCGGATGAGTTTGCAGCTGATGTGGGACGGGCGGCGCAGGCGGGCCTCGCGGCTACGGTTCATGCGATCGGTGACGCCGCAGTCCGTATGACTTTGGACGCGATCGGGAGTGCCGGTTCGGATGGCCTGGCGATACCCCATCGGGTCGAGCATCTGCAGTGCGTCCATCCCGATGACCTCGGTCGCGCTAGTGCCGCACGCATCGTGGGCTCCATGCAGCCGTCGCACCTGCTGACCGATGTCCGCCTGGCAGAAAGTCGTTGGGGTCCCGAGCGGAGTCGCCAGACGTACGCTCTCCGCAGCCTCCTCGATCTAGGTACGGTCCTGGCCTTCGGTTCCGATGCGCCGGTGGAGGCGGCCGATCCGCGAGAGGGCTTCTACGCAGCCGTCGCGAGACGCGACCGCGACGGCTATCCGCCCGGTGGTTGGAACGCGCAGGAACGCCTGACGGCGTCTGAGGTGTTGAGAGGGTACACTGTGAGCCCGGCGATTGCGGCGGGCGACGCCGACCAACGTGGGCTGATCGCCCCGGGCTACGCCGCTGACCTCGCGGCTTGGAATCTGGACTTGGTGGATGCGGATCCGGAGAGCATTCGCGACGCGGAGGTCGTAGCAACTGTTGTCGGAGGAGAAGTCGTATACCGAGCCTAGCGGATGATCGCGAGCGAGTCGACTGAAATGGACGACCTTGAACCTGTGGCAGACGCGGTGTCAGAAGCCCGGTTCGTCGTGGCAGCAACGGGTGCGGGTATGTCCAAGGAGAGCGGAATCCTCACCTTCCGTGATGCGCAGGAGGGGCTCTGGGCCCGCTATCGACCCGAAGAGCTTGCAACTCGGGACGGCTTCCAGCGTGATCCCGCCCGCGTCTGGGGATGGTACAACTGGCGCCGCGGGCTCGTCTCTGGTTGTGAGCCCCATGCCGGGCACACGGCCCTGGCTCGGCTGGAGCGGTTGGTACCGGAGATGGTAGTGGTCACCCAGAACATCGACGGGCTACACAGACGTGCCGGCTCCAGCACCGTGCTCGAGCTTCACGGCAACATCAACCGCTTCAAGTGCTTCGAGCATGATCACCCGGCGGACGTTGAGATACCGATCGCTGACACCGACGGGCCTTTGGAGCCACCCGAATGTTCGATTTGCGGCTCGTACGTGCGGCCGGACGTGGTATGGTTCGGGGAAATGCTGCCGCCGGGCGTGTTCGAGCGGGCCGAAGCGCTCTCGCGATCGTGCGACGTCATGCTCGTCGTCGGGACTTCGGGAATCGTCTACCCCGCGGCGTCGTTGCCGATGGTCGCCCGGGCCGGAGGCGCCACGATTGTAGAAGTGAACGTTGAGAGATCCGAGTTGAGCCACATGGTGGACGTGTTCTTACAGGGGTCGGCCGGTGAAGTTCTGCCGCGACTGGTTTCGCGTGTTGAGGCGGGGAGGTGCTAGCCACTTGAGGACCTCGTGCCATAGTATGTTGAGCCGCTGGGTTGCTGCGCTAGCCCTCATGGGAATCGCGACCGCCGGATGCAACGACCGTTCGCGCCCAACGGTTCCGGTGTTCGGCGACCTGACCGTGCTCTCTGATCCCTCGGGGGCGGAGATCGCCATCGATGGCGAAATCCTGGGAGAGACTACGCCGGCGACGCTCGAAGGCGTTCCGGCGGGCACTCGCTTCCTGGAGATGGCCTACGTTCCGGGCCCAGCCGAGATCTTCCTATGGGCTGACACCGTGACGGTGCCGGAGGAATCGATCGACACGGTCGAGGGTGCTCTCGAAGGAGGATGCGGCGAGAATTGCCCGTTTCTCATGGACCAGGGTCGGATTCGCTGCCGCTCAACCGGGCGTGGTGACACTTGCGCCAGCGTGTTCTATGACGCCGTACCGGCGCTGCAGTGGCCAGACGCCTCGGGCGGCGAGTACGGTGCGGGGGGACGACTTCTGCTGGCCGGGATGATCGAAGGCGGGGCTCAGGACGGCGACACGATAGCCGTCCAGGTCTACGATCTTGCCTGGGTGGGTCGCAGTCCGACAAGGCAGAGCACCGTCGGTCGCCGCAAGGTCATGGAGCTGGAGTACTGGGGCTCTGGCCGCTACAACGGAGAATCGTTGGTCGGCCTGGAGGTGAACCAGACGATACTCGCCGTTGACAGCGCCGACATCCAAGACGTGCTCTTCATCCACTACGAGGTCAAGAACGTCAGCGACGACGAGCGCTACCGGCGGCTCTACCCTTGGGTTCCCGAGGGCGGGTATACGTATCGGTCGCTTTACGTTGGCTTCGGGCTCGACGCCGACATCGGTTCGTCGGAAGACGACCTCGGGACTTACGACCTCGACCTCGACCTGGCGTTCATGTACGACGCCTTCTTTCAAGACCCGGAGCTAGGTGAGCTCGCCGAGCGGCCGGCTCTCGTCGGCCTCGTCAACGTCGAAGCACCGGCCGGCGCCACGGAGCGGAGATACACGATGTGGCGGCGGCGGGACGATTGGGACGACAACGACCGGCACGACTTCGGGTGGCGTATCCTGGCCGGGCGCCTTTCCGCCGGGGACCCGATCCAGGACCATCCGGCGGAAGAAGTCGGCTATCAAGGTACCCAGCCCGACGACTATCGCATCACTCGAACGTATGGACCCCTGCGACTGACTCCCGGGGAGAAGCTCAGTCTGACGGTCGCGCTGGTTCTGGCGGAACCTGTGGCCGGCAGCTACACACCGGGCACGCTGGTGCCTCCCGGCGATCCGACCAGCTCGAGTCGACAGATCCTCGATGTCGCTGGAGACTTGAGAGCGTTGGCTGCGCTGGTGCCAGAGCTGTGGGACCGGTACCGCCCTTGATTCGGATGCAAGTCGTCGCTCGGCGATGGTCGATGAACAGGCCATGACACTGCAGACAGAGCCGATCCTCAAGACCAAGATCGTATGCACGATCGGGCCGGCGTCGTGGGACACGACGACTCTCACGGCGTTGTGCGAGGCGGGGATGGATGTTGTCCGCCTCAACATGTCACACAGCACTCCGGACGAGGTCAGAGCCGCGGCACGGGCGGTCCGCAAGTGTGCCGCCGCCCTTGGAAGGCCGGTCGCGCTGTTGGTCGACTTGCAGGGACCTAAAATCCGGCTAGGCAAGCTGAGCGGTTCGGTCTCGCTGAACGTGGGCGAGCGCGTGATTCTGGCGCCCGCCGAGTCGGCCGATGCCGGCCAGTTGCCGGTCACCTACGCCAGGCTGGCTGAGGATCTCAGGGCCGGTGACCGTGTGCTTCTGGCCGATGGGCGGATCGAGCTGCGAGTGCTTGGGGTCCAACCGCCACGCGTGGAGTGCGGGGTAGTCACTGGCGGCGAGCTGACCAGCGGAAAGGGGTTGAACCTGCCGGGCGTCTCAGTCAGCGCGCCAGCTCTCACGGATAAAGACCTGGAAGATCTGGAGCTGGCTCGAGAGATTGAGGCCGATTACCTCGCTCTCTCCTTTGTTCGTTCAGCCGACAATGTGCGCGAGCTTCGGGGCAAGGCGCCCGCGGATCTCCCGATCGTGTCGAAGATCGAGATGGAGGTCGCTCTGGTGGGGTTGGAGTCGATACTCGAGGCGTCGGACGCGGTGATGGTCGCACGCGGCGACCTGGGGACAGAGCTACCCTTCGAACAGGTCCCGTTAGCGCAGAAGCGAATCGTCCGTAGGGCTAATGCGCTCTACCGGCCTGCCGTGATCGCCACCGAGATGCTCGAAACGATGATCGAGCGGCCTCGGCCCACACGGGCCGAGGTGAGCGACGTGGCGAACGCGATTTTGGACGGCACCGATGCGGTCTTGCTTTCCGCAGAGACGGCGATCGGCCGCTATCCCGTCGAGTCGGTGTGGGCGCTCACGCGGGTGATAAGGGAGGTGGAGTCCACTAGTTCCGTATTGACCGGCGGCCCGCCGTACGATGTTCCAGCATTGACGGCCGAGACAGGAGCGCTGCCCACCGAGGTGGCGGTAGCCTGTGCCACCGTTGAGGCGGTGCGCGCGATCCAAGCTCCCGCCGTCCTGACCTTCACGCGAAGTGGCTACACGGCTCGAGTCGTCTCCTCGCGCCGGCCGCCCGTCCCGGTCCTCGCCGTGACCAATAGCGAGAAGGTCTGGCGGCAACTGTCGTTAGTCTGGGGCGTCGTTCCCGTGCTCTGCCACCGCGAGCCGAGCTACGATGACATGTGGGACCACGGACGTGCGGAACTGCTGAAGCGCGGTCTCGCATCGCCCGGCGACAGGGTCGTCGTTACCGCCGGTATGCCCTTTCACGTCAACGGTACGACCAACATGATCCGGATCGAGGCGGTCTAGCGGTGCGTCTGCGCTTCCTCGGAACCGGCACCAGCTTCGGCGTTCCGGTTATCGGTTGCGCGTGCGATGTGTGCACGTCGAGCGATCCGCGCAACCGGCGCGCCCGGCATTGCGTTGCGTTGGAGAACGACGGGAAGGTGATGCTGGTTGACACGCCGCCGGAGCTGCGAGTGCAGCTCCTCGATGCGGACATCGGTCGTGTCGACGCGGTCTTCCTCACACACCTCCACGCGGACCACATACACGGCGTCGATGATCTGCGAATCTTCAGCTTGCGCAGCAATTCTCCGGTACCCATGTACGTGGCGCGTGAATACGTCGAGGAGCTCGAAGCTCGCTTCCCCTACATCTTTGATTCCTCGATCAGGCTCAATCCGGGAACCACAGCTCCGCGGGTCGACCTGCGATCCTTCGACGCGGGAGCGCGAATCGAAGTCGGTGGCATAGAATTGCGCCCTTTGGCCTTCCCTCACGGTCACGTCAAGTCCTACGGATTCCGGGCCGGCTCGCTCGGCCTGATCGTTGACGGAAAGAAGATTCCAGCGGAAGCCCGTGAAGCGCTGGAGGGCGTCGAAGTGTTGGTGATCAATGCGCTATGGTGGGGCGACCCCCACCCGACTCATTTCAACGTTGAAGAGGCGATCGAGGCCGCACGGAGCGTGCGTGCCAAGCAGACCTATCTCACTCACCTGACGCATCGCCTCGACTACGAAACGTTGTCTGCCGGCCTCCCCGAAGGAATCGCAGCCGCGTACGATGGGCTGGTGGTCGATATTGAGTGAAGCGAACTCTGGCCGGTTGTTGAATTAGGTTCTAGCGCTCCGTATCTTAGCTTTAGAACGACTGTTATTGGTCACTGTCGACGCTTCGTGAGGTTTGTGACGACCCGCCGGCACATCCTCCCAGCTTAACGAGAAGCGCAAAACGGGAGGCGCCGGTTCGGGCGCCCCGCAACCCGCCGCGCGTCTGATCGAGCTTGCGAGGCCGGTCAACGTGAGGAGCTCGAGTGCTTCCCGCGTATGGTCTAGGTCGTCCGCATTTCGGGAACAACGCGGAACGAAAGGATCAGAGATATGCGTAACTATGACGATGATGGTGTCCCCTACGTGGTGATCGAGCGCTCTGGCTCGGGCTTCATGCCCTTTGTTTGGGGCGCCTTGCTGGGTGCGGCCGCGGCGCTCCTGCTGGCGCCAAAGTCGGGGGCCGAGACTCAGGAAGAGCTGAAGGAACGGGCGAGACGCCTGCGCGAAAAGGCCGAGGAGAAGGCCGGCGAACTGCAGGGCACGCTGCAAGACGCGCTGGCGCAGGGACGTCGCCAGGTCGAGGACAAGTACGATACCGCCAAACGGGCGGTGTCCGAAGGCCGTTCGCGGGCGCAGCATGCTGTGGACGCAGGCAAGCAGGCGGCGAAGGCGGCGCGCTCCGAACTGGAGGGTCGCTTGGCCGAGTCGCGCAGTGGGAGTGAGGAAGAAGAAGAGGCCGCCGAGGACTGATCTCTCGGCAAGGCGAAGTCCCTTTCGATCGTGTGTGATTGATGGCCCAGGAATCGGTGCCGCCCTCCCGACCGCCTGCGTGGTTGGGCAGGGCGCTCCGCCTGATCGGTGAGTTTTGGGCCACGCTCAAGGACTACGTCGTTCGAGTCTTCGAGAAGGCCGACGACGACAACGTCTTCCTGTTGGCCAGCGGCCTCACGTTCGCCGTTCTCGTCGCAGCCGTTCCGCTACTCCTGATCATCGTCTCCCTGACCAGCTGGACTCTCCAGGCAACGGCCAGTGCGGCCGGGGCCGAGCCCATCGATCAGCTGAGGCACTACCTCGACCTCGTCGTGCCGGTGGTGGGTGAGAGTGAGGGTGAGGCCGGCGGTTTGGGTCGGAACCTACCCGAAGAAGTGATATCGAGCGTGATCGATCGCGGTCAGGCGATAGGTGTGATCAGCTTCGTCCTGTTCGTTTGGTTCTCCACCCGACTGTTCGGCTCGATCCGTGCAGCCCTGCGTGAGATCTTCGACCTGCGTCAGAGCCGGGGCGTGATCCAGGGCAAGATATTCGACGCCGAGATGGTGCTGGTCGCCTGCGTGCTTGTAATCCTGAACATCGGCATCACGATCGTCTATAATCTGGCTAAGGCCAGGGGCTTCGAGTTCCTTGGGCTCTCCGCCGAACAGATCGGCCTGGTAGAGAGAGCCTCGGCTCAGCTTGCGGCATGGGCCTTCATCTTTCTGCTGTTCTTGATGATATACAAGTACGTCCCGGCGCAGCGCATGCCTTGGCGCATTGCGGCCACGGCCGCGACCTTCATGGCGGTCTGCTGGGAACTGCTGAAGCAGGGATTCGCATTCTACCTGACCCACATAGCAGATTATCGGTCGGTCTACGGAGGGCTCGCGACCTTGGTCGTTGTGGTGATTTGGGTGTACTATGTCAACATTGCGTTCGTCTTGGGTGCGGAAGTCGCGCAGGTTCGAGAGATGAGACGTGTGATGCGCAACCAGATCGAAGTGCTTGAATAAAGGTCACTTGCGCGGCCATGGTTCAAGTGCGATAATAAATCACCCCCTGAGTTCTCCGGCCGTTTATACCCATGTCCAAGGAAGGCGTTAAAGTAGTCGCCCGAAACCGAAAGGCGCACCACGAGTACCAGATCCTAGAGACCTGGGAAGCGGGGTTGGTGCTGCTGGGCAGCGAAGTCAAGTCGCTTCGTGAAGGCAATGCGAGCCTGTCCGATTCGTTCGCGCGGGTCGAGAACGGTGAGGCTTGGCTCTATAACATGCATATCGGCCCGTACGGGCCCTCGGGCCCCGACGCGCACGAGTTCAAGCGGCGACGGAAGCTGCTGCTTAACCGCAGAGAGCTTCGGCGTCTGATTGGCGGTGTAGAGCAAGCCGGGCTGACGCTGATTCCACTCGAGGTCTATTTCAGGCGCGGCTATGCGAAGCTGAAGCTGGCGCTGGCGAAGGGAAAGAGCCACCGTGACAAGCGGGAGGATATCAAGCGACGTGAGGCTCAGCGCGAGATCGAACGTGCCGACAAGTATCGCTAAGGCGACCCTTCTACTGGTCCTTTTCGGGACTCCCGGCTGGGGCGGCCCCCCCGCCGACGCGCTGGTAGTAGTGAGGAACGGGTCGACACGGTCGGTTCCGGTAGAGGAGGGCCTTGGGTATCCGGCCGCACGTGCGACGGCGTTGGCTCAGGCACTTGGCTACGCTTGGGTAGGTGACCGCATTCGCGTGGGCGACGATTACGTCAGCTTCTCGGCGGGTTCACCGTTCTTCTCCGTTGGCGGCGATGTATATCAACTGCCCAACCCCGCTTACCGTCACGACTCCCAACTCATGATTCCGATCAGCTGGGCGCTGGACTGGCTGCCCCGCATGCGGTCGCGCCGCTGGCGTAACATGGACGGCCGCTTGGTGGAGCGTCCCTCAACGACGATGAGTCCGCCCGAGCGCGATTCGTGGCTCGTGTTGATCGATCCGGGCCACGGAGGAAAGGACCCGGGCACGGTAGGGGTTGCCGGGACGAAGGAAAAGGACGTCACGCTTGCCGTCGCGCGAAAGCTGGCGAAGCGTCTTCGTGAAGAGCCGGGAATCGAGGTGATGCTCTCACGCGACCGGGACACGCTTATCGCCTTCTTCGATCGCCCCAAGATGCCTCAGATCCGAGGCAGGGAAGCCGGGCCCGACCTGTTCATCTCGATCCACGGGAACGCGATGCCGAAGAAGCCCAGCTCGACCCGTGGGTTCGAGACCTACTTTCTGGCGGTTGCGAAGACCGATGAAGCTCGCCGCGTGGCCATGCGGGAAAACTCGGCGCTGCAGTTCGAGAAGGAGACCTCCGCTGAAGACCTCGAGCCGCTCCAGTTCATTCTCAGCGACCTGCAATCTACCGGGAACCTCCGAGAGTCGAGCCTCCTGGCGACCACGGTCGACAACAGTATGAGAAACGGCCTGGATGCGCCGGCCCGCGGCGTCAGGCAGGCCGGGTTCCTGGTCCTTGTCGGTGCCACTATGCCAGCCGTCCTGGTGGAGATTGGCTACCTGTCCAATCGCCAGGAAGAGAAGCTGTTGCGGAGTTCCTCCTATCAGGCGAAGATAGCGGATGCGTTGGCCGATGCTGTGGTTAGCTATCTGGCGGAGTATGGTCGGCGGGTCTGGTCTTCGTATCTGCTCTCTCCTTCCTCGCGACGGCGAGTTGCGTCTACTTCAACGCCCTCTACAACGCTAATCGACTGTACGACCAAGGTGTCAAGGAGATCGAGCAGGGCCGTGATGCTTCAGGCCAAGCGGCACTCGGAGCCAGCATCGAGAAGGCCGAGGGTATCGTTGAGCGCAGCCCCAATAGTCGCTGGGCGGACGATGCGCTACGCTTGATCATGCGCGCACGCATCTACCGGGAAGAGTGGCCCGAAGCGGCCGAGGCTGCGCGCATGCTGCTCGGATACGCTCAGACGCGGCAGGACAGCATCGAGGTAGCAGGATATCTGGGTACGGCGGAATTGAATCTCGGCGAGGCCGAGCGCGCGGATTCACTGCTATCCGTCGCACTTGCAGCGGAGGAGGATGCCGACCGGCAGGCAGAGCTTCTCTGGAACAGAGGACGGGCGCGAGCCGACTTGGGTCTTACCGAGGCCGCAGACGAGGACTTCCGTCGGGTTTCGGCGTTGCTGCCCGGCTGGGTCCTGCCGAGGATCGGTAGGGTGCGACTACTGGTCGAGACCGGTCGGAGCGAGGAAGCTGCGCTCGAGCTCTCGCTGCTCCTGACAATGACCTACGACGACCGGGAAGAGCGACAAGTAGTCGACCTGGTCGAAGAGGTGGCCGAGGCGGCGCCCGAGGCGGCCGTCACAGCGCTCGCCGCCGTGGACTCGTCTGCGCTCCTGCCAAACAAC
>JBDHAS010000136.1:0-10736 GCA_039588015.1 Gemmatimonadota bacterium
AAGAGCGCCAGGACTTCGCGGAGCGCCTGCTCGCCTCTCCACCGTCAGGAGACCCAGGCAAGCTTCGCGAACCTAGAGACGGCTGACCGGTATTACTCCATCCAGAGATCAGAGCGGAACCCGCTGTTGGGGAAGGCTTTGAATTGCCAATATAGAGCAGGCTTTGAATTTCGAATGCTGTACATCGGATATCGAATGTCCAAGAACAGTTCTTCGTTGTTCGGTGTTCGATATTCAGAGCGGGCCACCCATGAGTATCGGTGTTGCCCAGTACCAGATCAGACCGATACCGAAACAGGAGCAGTTGCATGACCAGATCACTCCCGCCGCTCGCGGTTTGCGCATTGTTGGCTATCGCTTCGTCGGTCCAAGCGCAGACCGACGAGACACGGCTGCTGATCCGCCACGTAGCGGTGAGCCAGCACTTCGTGGTGTTCTCGTATGCCGGGGACCTGTGGAAGGTCGCGAGAGATGGAGGAACCGCCGGGCGCCTCACGGCAGGGCCCGCAGACGATGACTTCCCTGTAATCACGCAGGACGGCCTCCATGTCGCGTTCTCGCGCCGGGGCGCGGATGATTGGGACGTGTATGTCACCGATGCCGAAGGCAGCGAGCCACGGCGGCTGACGGAGACGGGGTATTCCCAACCGAGGTCTCTCTGCCGCGTTCATGGGACGGAGAGTTGTCGCCGGCCGGCGACCGGATCGCCTACGTGCCTTTCGCCCTACCCGGCGAGCTGTTCGGGACGGAGTGGCGCTACTATCGCGGAGGGATGGCGTCGCCGATCTCGATCGTGCAGCTTCAGACTGGCGTGATCGACTTCATTCCCCGTGAAGACTCGAACGATCGCGAGCCCATGTGGATCGATGAGACACTCTACTTCGTCTCCGATCGGTCCGGGACATTCAACATCCATAGCTACGACCCGGAAACGCGCGCGGTCGAGCAACTAACAGAGTACGAGAGATACGGCGTCGAATCCGCGTCCGCGGGAGGCGATGTTATCGCCTACGTGCAGGACGGTCGCATCCACATCCTGATACCCGGCACGCGTGAGACCTGGACGCTAGACGTAGAGGTCGACCCCGACCTCTCCGAGCTGCAGCCGCGCACCGTGCGCGGCGATCGCTTCATCGAATCGGGCTCCCTTTCAACAATGGGTGGCACGGTGATCTTCGGTGCGCGCGGGGAGGTGATGAGCTTCGATCCGGCGACTGGCAGCTACGAGAACGTGACCGCCAGCTCCGGCGCCGTGGAGCGCTACCCCGCCCCGTCACCCAGTGGGCAGTGGATCGCGTACTTCTCCGACGAGTCCGGCGAATACCAACTGCAAGTGCGGCCGGCCGACGGCGAGGGTCCCGTGCGAAAGATCCCGGTCGAGTTGAAGCCGCGGTTCTACCGGGAACTGGTTTGGTCTCCCGACTCCAAGCGGATAGCCTTCTCCGACAGCGAGCTGACCCTCTGGGTGGCCGATGTCGAGACTCTCGGCGCGCGGAGGGTAACAACTTCGGAGTACTCGTACCAGGACCGTTTTCAGCCGAGCTGGTCGCCCGACGGCATCTGGCTGGCCTATTCGCGCTACGAGGGCAATCGCCAACGCGCTGTCCACCTGTATCACGCCGTCCGCGGTCGCAAGCTCCAGGTTACCGACGGAAGCGTGAATGCCGAGCATCCAGTCTTCGACAAGAGCGGTAGATACCTGTACTTCGTCGGAAGCAACACGGCACCGCTCGGAGAGTTCGGCTGGGACGTGCTCTCGGCGGAGATCTACAGGCCGTTCGCGACGCGTCGACTGAATGTCGTCGTGCTGAGGGAGGGCTTTCCGGCGCCGGTCTTGCCGATCGTCGGCGAACCCGACCCGAGGGCTGATTCGCTCGCCCAACCTCCGCCCGCGGCGGGACCGCCTCGGAACCGCGGCGAGCTTCGGCGCCAGCCACCACCGGCACGCGGTGCCCGGCCCGCCGGGCAGTCACCTCAAGGGCCCGGTTCCACGGTCGTCAGCGTCGCGGGTCTGGCCGACCGGACCGTCCCTCTACCGCTGCCGGCGAGGGACTACGGTAGGCTCATCCCCAAGGAGCCCGGCGTGTTCTACGTGCTGGTGAACGAGTGGCCGCCGTCACTGAGCACGGCCAGCACGCCGACGGGTTCGCTCTACCTGTACGACGTGACACAGCCACGCGAGTTGAAAAGGCTGATAGAGAACGTGGACGACCTGGCTGTCAGCTACGACGGCAGCAAAGTCCTGTACAGGCGGGGCAGCGAGTGGTTCATCGTCTCGGGGGACGAACCGTCCGGGCCCGAAGACGGCAAGCTCGATCTCAGCTCTATCGAGCTGCAGGTCGATCCGGCCGCCGAGTGGCAGCAGATGTACGGCGAAGCCTGGCGGCTGATAGAGGACTATTTCTACGACCCGACGTACCACGGACAGAACGTCCTCCAACTGGCAGACTATTACGGAACCTACCTACCGACGATCACGCGGCGCCGGGATCTCAACGCCCTCATTGCCAAGGCGGTGGGCCACATCTCCGTCAGCCACCTGGCGGTCCTCGGCGGCGACATTCCATCGCCGCCGGGCCAGCCGGGCCGCGTCGGCCTGTTGGGAGCCGACTACGAGATCGATCAGGGCCTGTATCGGATCACCCGGATCCATCAATCTGGCCATTACAACCTCGGCAATCCGTTACAGCAAGGACCGCTGGACCAGCCCGGCGTCTACGTCCAACCGGGCGATTACCTGCTAGCCGTCGACGGAGTTCGTATTACTGCGCAGGCCAACGTCTACTCGTTTTTCGAGGGAAAGGCGCTGACGCCGACGAGGATCACCGTAGCAGACAACCCTGAGGGCGAGGACGGGCGTACCTACACCGTGGTGCCGCTCCCCGGTGAGAATACGCTGCGCCGCTGGGCTTGGGCCGAGCGGAACCGTCGCGCCGTGACGGAGGAATCGCAGGGGATTCTCGGTTACATCTACGTGCCGAACTTCAGCTCCAGAGGGCTCGAGGCGGTATTCCAGCAGTTACTGCAGAACTCGGACAAGCGCGGCCTGATCATCGACCAGCGATTCGCGCCGGGAGGCATCACGGCCGACCTTCTGATCGAGTGGCTCAAACGATCGCCGCTTTACTATTACACGTTCCGCCACGGTTCGGATCTGGCGGTTCCGACCAACCCGCTGCCGGCGAACAAGGTGTTGTTGATCAATGACGTCAATGCGTCGGCGGCCGAGACGTTCGCCTTCATGTTCAAGCTCGCCAACGCCGGCCGCGTGATAGGGACGCGTACCATGGGCGCCGGCATTGGCCCCTACGTGTTCGTTCCGAGGCTTCTCGACGGTGGCCAAGTCATCATACCGAATCGGGCGGCATACAACCCGGACGGCTCGTGGGATATCGAGAACTTCGGCGTCGAGCCCGACATCGAGGTTCGGGGCACGGTCGCCGATTGGTGGGAAGGTCGCGACCCGCAACTCGGGACCGCGATCAGGACCGTGCTGCAAATGATCATCGAGAACCCACCACTCGAGGTGAACCGACCGGCTTACCCGGTGCATCGCTAGCCCGGGCAGCGGGCCGGCACGTCCGGCACGCACCGAGCCTTGACTTAGGCAAGCCGCGCCGCATCTGTTCGGCGCGGCTCGTCGCACACAGAACGCCGTCATCATTGAAGCGGTGGACCGACTCGTGAAAGAGGCCTCCATGTATCTGATCCGTGCATCCTCGATCGCGGCAACACTCTGCTGCGCTGCCCTCCTGGTAACGATCACTGTGGCAGCCGGGAAAAACGACCGGCCCGATGTGGACACTGGACCCCAGAGGGTGAGGTGCGCCCCTGATAACGCCGGCCTGACGGTTCCCGAAGGGTTCTGCGTCCAGATCTTCGCCGACAACGTCGGTCGCCCGCGACATCTGGTCGTCGCGAAGAACGGCGACGTGTTCGTGGCGTTGGCTCGTTCGCGAAACGAAGAGGACCCGGTCGGTGTCCTGGCGCTGCGCGATCTAGATGGTGATGGAGAAGCCGACACTCAGCGGCACTTCGGCGACAGCGGCGGTACGGGGATCGCGCTGCACGGCGACTACCTCTACTTCGCCCCCGATGACGCGGTCATACGCTACCCGATCAGAACCGGCCGGCTCGAGCCGACCGGGTCGCCGGATACCATCGTATCCGGGCTTCCCGCGACGCGCAGCCACCGCTCCAAATCGATCGCCGTCGCTCGGAACGGCAGCTTGTTCGTCAACATCGGCGCTCCCTCCAACGCCTGCCAGGAACAGGACCGGACGGCGGGCTCGGCCGGCCAAGACCCCTGCCCCGAGTTGGAGACCCGGGCAGGCATCTGGCGCTTCGACGCCGATCGGCTCGGGCAAACCCAGGCGGACGGAACGCGATTCGCCGCGGGGCTCAGGAACGTGGTGGCTCTGACCCTGCACCCGCTGAGCGGCTTCCTCTACGGAGCGGTGCACGGTCGCGACCAGCTCTCTGCGAACTGGCCCGACCTGTTCGGCGATGACGACAACGCCGAGAAGCCGTCAGAGGAACTGGTTCTGATCGAGGAGGGCGACAACTTCGGCTGGCCCTACTGCTACCACGATCCGGCCATCGACCTGTTGGTCCTGGCGCCCGAATACGGGGGCGACGGGCTGGAGCGCGGCCGCTGCACCGAGCTGAAGGAGCCGATCGAAGCCTTCCCCGCCCACTGGGCGCCCAACGGCTTGCTGTTCTACAGTGGAACGCAATTCCCGAGCGAGTATCGCCTCGGGGCCTTCATCGCGTTTCATGGCTCCTGGAACCGGGCTCCGCTGCCGCAGGGCGGCTACAACGTGGTCTTCGTGCCCTTCGAGGGCGACAATCCTACGGGCGATAGCTGGATCTTCGCCGATGGGTTTGCCGGCGCGAACGTGAGCCCCAGAGGAGCGGAACACAGGCCCAGCGGGCTGGCTCAGGGACCCGACGGCTCCCTGTTCGTCACGGATGACCGTTCTGGGAGGATCTACAAGATTTCCTATCTCGGTGAGTAGTCGGAGAACCAGGGTGGAACGCACGGGCCGGCGTCTGTTGCCGGCCCGTTTTGTTTTCAGAAATCGACGTCACTCAAAGCGATTCAGGCCTACAAGCGGCCGGTCAAGCAGATCGCTTGGCGGCCGGTCGCTGGAGCCGATGATGGTGCCGAGTTCCGTCGAGCGGCGCGTCAAGCTTCACGTGTTGCGCGGGCGGTCACGGTGCGGTATCTCAATGACGACCCGTTAGAGATGAAGCTCTTACCCCGATTCACTCCGGAGGCAAGCATGCGTTCACTGACTCGTGCGCTGGTCCTGGTGGCCACCGGGCTGTTGGGCACCATACCTGCGGCGGTGGCCCAGGTCGCTCAGGAGGCCGTCGACCTCGACGTGGTCCGAGCTATCCGCGAGGAGGGCCTCGAGCGGTCGCAGATCGATTACCTGGCCGGCCACCTGACAGACGTCATCGGGCCGCGGTTAACCGGCTCGCCCGCGATGTTCGAGGCTAACGATTGGACTGCCGAGAAGCTCGGCGAGTGGGGACTCCAAAACGTGGTGGTGGAGCCCTGGGGCCAGTTCGGGCGTGGCTGGGACAACCTCTCGTTCAGCGGCCGCATCGTCGAGCCCTACGTTCAGATGCTCAACGCATTGCCGGTCGCCTGGACGGCGAGCACAAAAGGCACGGCCAAGGGTGAGGCGGCCATAGTCGCCGCCGACAGCGCGGCCGACCTGGAACCGTACAGGGGAACGCTGAAAGGCAAGTTTGTGCTCATGCAGAGCCCCCAGACGATGGAGCCCGAGTTCGAGCCTCGGCCTCTGCGCCGATCGCTCGACGACCTCTTCGAGCCCGCGCCGCCGGTACGCGAACGCGACGACGAGGCGCGCCGCCGCATGATGGCGCAATGGCGAAGACGGGGCGCAATGAGGGATTCGATCAACGCGTTCTTGAAGGCCGAGCGCATCGCCGGCGCTTTGTATCCGTCATCCCGGACCTACGGCATACTACGAGTCTTCGGGATGAGCTCGGCCCGTAACCCCGAGAACGAGATCCCCGGGCCCGCCTTAGTCATATCGCACGAGCAGTACGGGCAGATCTGGCGCAACATAGAACGCGGGATACCGGTCAAGCTGGAGGTCGAAATCAAGAACCAGTTCTACGACGACGACCTCATGGCCTACAACACGCTGGGCGACATTCCCGGCTCCGACTTGGCCGATGAGTACGTGATGCTGGGCGGCCACCTCGACTCGTGGTATCCGGGGACCGGCGCGACCGACAACGCCGCCGGCGTGATCGTGATGATGGAGGCGGTTCGGATCCTCAAGGCGCTCGACATCAGGCCACGCCGAACCGTCCGCATCGCCCTGTGGAGCGGTGAAGAACAGGGCCTGTTGGGCTCGCGGGGTTGGGTGGACAAACACCAGGACCTGTGGCCGCAGATCTCGGCCTACGTGAACGTCGACAACGGTACCGGTCGCATCCGCGGGATCTGGGACCAGGGCAACGAAGCCGCGATCCCGGTGTTCGAGCAGATCCTCTGGCCGTTCACCGACCTCGGCGTCGTGGCGGTCAAGCACGGCAACACCGGGGGCACCGACCACCTGGCCTTCGACGCGGTCGGGATTCCCGGATTCAACTTCATCCAGGATCCCATCGAGTATTCCACCCGCACGCACCATACGTTCGCCGATAGGTACGAGCGACTGGTGATCGATGACCTGAAGCAGGCGGCCGTGGTCGTGGCGGCGACCGTGTACCATCTGGCCATGCGCGATGAGATGATGCCGCGCAAGCAGCGCGAGAAAGAAACGGCAACCAACTGATCGCTATCGCATCATACCCATTCCGTAGGAGGGACTGCCGTGTATAGCCGTCGCAAATTCCTGGGGGCCGTCGGTCTGCCCGCCGCTGCAGCGGCCGCGGGCGTACCGCTGATGCCGCTGCGCCCGTTACGCGCGGTGCAGATCGCCGACGAACTCTCGACTCAACCGGGCGGCCCAGACGAGGTCGCACGTGACGAGGACTTCTGGGCCATGGTGGCGCAGGCGTTCACCGTCGACCGCAGCCTCCTCAACCTGAACAACGGCGGGGTTAGCCCCGCGCCGGCCTACGTCCAGGAGGCGATGAAGGATCACCTCGACTACTCCAACGAAGCGCCGGTCTACACCATGTGGCGGATCCTCGAGCCGCAGCGCGAGGCCGTTCGCGAACGCATGGCCCGTGAGTGGGGAGTCGACCCAGAGGAGGTGGCGCTCACCCGCGGTGCCTCCGAGAGCCTGCAGATCTGCCAGTTCGGCTACGACCTGGAACGCGGCGACGAGGTCCTCACGACCACTCAGGACTACGGGCGGATGCTCACTACCTTCAAACAGCGGGAGCGGCGCGAGGGCATCGTTCTCAAGCAATTCACCATCCCGGTACCGTCCGAGGACCCGGCGGAGATCGTGCGTGCGTTCGAGGAGAACATCACTCCGCGCACGCGCATCATCCTCATGTGCCATATGATCAACCTCACCGGCCAGATCCTGCCGGTGCGGGACGTGGTCCAGATGGCGCGGAGGCACGGGATCCCCGTGATCGTGGACGGTGCGCATTCCTTGGCACACCATGACTTCAAGATCTCCGATCTGGACTGCGACAACTATTCGGTCAGCCTGCACAAGTGGCTGTTCGCCCCCCACGGTACCGGGCTGTTGTACGTGCGGCGCGAGAAGATCCCGGAGATATGGCCGCTGATGGCAGCGAACGAGGCAATGGACGACAACATCCGCAAGTACGAGGAAATCGGCACCCACCCGGCCGCCAGCTATCTTGCCATCGCCGAAGCGCTGACGTTCCACCAGGGGATCGGCGGCAAGCGAAAAGAGGCGAGACTGATCTTCCTGCGCGACTATTGGGTCAAGCCCTTGCTGGAACTTGACGGGATAAGGCTCCACACCAGCCTCGAGCCCGGGATGGCCTGCGGCATCGCCAACGTCGAGATCGTGGACGTTGACCCCGGCGAACTGACCAACTTGCTGTGGGAGAAACACAGGATCATCGTCACGCCGATCAACCACGCCGAGTTTAAGGGCATCCGTGTCTCACCCAGCGTCTACACCACACTCCAGGAGCTGGACCGGTTCGTGGACGCGATGAGCCACGTAGCTCGCCACGGATTACCAGCATAGGAAAGGACAACCCGAAGATGACCGTCGTGAACAGGATCGCCCTATTCGCCCTCGCCGCCGGCGTACCGGTGCTTCCGCTGAGGGCAGCCGCCCAGGACGTGACACCGCCGGGCTTCGGTTTTGGAGTGAGCGGTTCCGTCATCTCAATCAGCCCGGAAGAGAACAAGAGAGAGTGGGGGGGCACTGGGAATGCGTTCCTTCAGTACACGTGGGCATCGGGCCTCCAGGTCGTCGGCGGCGCGAGCTACGGCGGCGTCTCTGCGCAAGAGGTCGCGAGCCTGACCGTAAGCGGTACGCGCAAAGTGTTCAGCGTCTTCGGCGACGTTCGGCTGATCCTGAACACGCGAGCCAGGAGCGCGGCGCCTTATGTGGGCGCGCACATCGCCTACCTGGACCACAGCCTCAGCACCACGCTTGCCGGCGGCGACCTCGAGGTCAGCGGAACCGGATGGAACTACGCCGGCATCTTCGGGGTGTATCTCCGGCTGACGGACAAACTCGCCGCGGACTTCTCCTTGACGTTCGGGCTGGCGCCGTTCTCTGACCCGGACGCTACGCTCGACGGCGAGGCTTTGGACTTGAAGGGCGGCACCACCTACACGGGAAGCCTCGGAGCGGGCCTGGTCTATTCACTGGGTGGTTGAGAGACAGCAGACGCAGCAGATGAGCTCGACGGACAAGGAGAGACCCGGAACCGCTGAGAATAGCGTTGAGGAGGAGGTCCGACCGACGGCGCTGGACTTCATTCGCGCGAAGGTCGCCGAGGATTTGAAGACCGGCAGGTACGGTGGCCGGGTCGTGACCCGCTTCCCGCCGGAGCCCAACGGCTATCTACACATCGGGCACGCCAAATCGTGCTGCCTCAACTTCGGCATCGCCCTCGAGAACGAGGGCGGCATCTGCCACCTGCGCTTCGACGACACCAATCCGGAGACCGAGGACATCATGTACGTCGAGGCGATCAAGAGCGACGTACGCTGGCTCGGCTTCGATTGGCACGACGAGGCGCGTCATGCATCCGACTATTTCGAGCAGCTCTACGATTTCGCCGTCATCCTGATCAAGAACGGCAAGGCGTACGTCGACAGCCTGAGCGAAGAAGAGATCCGCGAATACCGCGGCACCGTTCTACGGCCCGGAAAGGAGAGCTCATACCGGAACCGATCCGTCGAAGAGAACCTCGACTTGTTCGAGCGGATGCGCGCTGGCGAATTCAAAGACGGCGAGCATGTGTTGCGCGCCAAGATCGACATGGCGCACCCCAACATGTTGATGAGGGATCCGCTGCTGTATCGCATCCGGCACGCCAGCCACTACCGGCGGGGCGACGACTGGTGCATCTACCCGCTCTACGATTTCACTCACTGCCTGTCCGACGCCATCGAGGACATCACGCACTCGCTGTGCACGCTCGAGTTCGAGAACAACCGGGCCCTCTACGATTGGGTGCTCGACAATGTCGGCATCGAGCATCCGCGTACGGAGCAGACCGAATTCGCTCGCCTGGATCTCGACTACACCGTTCTGAGCAAGCGCAGGCTGATTCGGCTTGTCGACGAGGGTCACGTCGGCGGCTGGGACGATCCGCGCATGCCGACCATCGCAGGACTGCGACGCCGCGGCGTGACGCCCGAGTCGATCCGCGCGTTCTGCGACATGATCGGCGTAGACAAGGTCAACAGCCGCGTCGACATCGCGAAGCTCGAGTACGCGATCCGCGACGACCTGAACCGGCGGGCGCCGCGGATACTGTGCGTCCTGCGCCCACTCAAAGTCGTGATCACCAACTATCCAGAAGACCAAGTCGAATGGCAGGATGCCTCGTACTGGCCACGCGACATTGATAGGCAAGGAACTCGCAAGCTCCCGTTCTCCCGGGAGATCTACATCGAGCGCGAAGACTTCATGGAGGATCCGCCCAAGAAGTTCTTCCGCCTGGCGAAGTAGTGAAAGACCCCGATACGGGCGACATCACAGAGCTACTCTGCAGCTACGACCCCGACACCCTGACCGGACCGCCGCTCGACGGCCGCAAGGTGAAAGGAACCATCCACTGGCTATCGGCTCTGCACGCGCTGCGGTGCGAGGTGCGGCTCTACGACCGGCTCTTCTCGAGCGCCGATCCGGACCAGGTCCCCGAAGGCCGGGACTTCACGGCCAACCTGAACCCCGACTCGCTGGTCGTCTCGAGGGAATCGCTCGTCGAGCCCAGCGTGGCCGACGACCCGGCCGGCACCCGGTACCAGTTCGAGCGGCAGGGCTACTTCATCAGCGATCCGGTCGATACGAAGCCGGGCGCCCTCGTGTTCAATCGCACCGTCACGCTCAGGGACAGCTGGGCTAAGATTTCGGGTCGCCAGCCGGGTTGACGGCGTTCTACGCTGGGTCCAGGACGTCCTCCTCGTTTCCCTCGCTCTGAGCGGCGACCGGCACGACCTCGGGCAGAAACTCCTTGAACGCCACGCCGTAAATATCCCAGATGGTCACGAACAGAGCGGCGACGATCGGCCCGATGATGATCCCGGCCGCACCAAAGAGAAGCAGGCCGCCCAGCGTCCCAAGCAGTAT
>JBDHAS010000137.1:0-13902 GCA_039588015.1 Gemmatimonadota bacterium
AGCGCGCTCTGTTCTGGAAGAAGCCGGCGTTCACCTTCACGCCGCAATAAGTGCGCTCCAACTGCAGGCCTCCCCCCTTGATGTGGAACTCGCCGGTGGGAGCGTCGATGTGCAACAGGCCGGGCTCGAGCGTCTTGCCTTCGGCGTACAGCCTGAACGCGTCCTCGACGATCTCCACGTAATCGCTCAGGCTCAAAAGAGAGATGATGTCCTGTCGGTTGAGGAGCAGCGTGCCGGGCGGCTTCATGTCGGTAGTCCCCTCTCTGTTTGCCGGCTTTGAGTATCGAGGGCAGAATATCGACTAGCCAATAACGAAGAACTGCCCTTGGAAATTCGACATTCGATATTCGACATTCGCAATTCAAAGCCCGCTCTAGGCCAACCACCGGCATACGTCATCAACAGTGTGGCCAACCACTAGGTGACGTCTTCTTCCGCTGCCACGAGATCGTCGAGCGTCTCCCTGCGGCGCACGATCCTGAATGTGTCGCCGCGGACTATGACCTCTGCGGCGCGGGGCCGCGAGTTGTAGTTGGAGCTCATGACGAAGCCGTAGGCGCCGGCGTAGCCCACGGCCAGA
This sequence comes from Gemmatimonadota bacterium, assembly GCA_039588015.1. GTDB lineage: Bacteria > Gemmatimonadota > Gemmatimonadetes > Palauibacterales > KS3-K002 > JASFMO01. The sequence continues at coordinate 581 of JBDHAS010000137.1, forward strand.
AGGTCGCCTTCGCTAAGCGGTGGCATCGAGCGTTCGCGCCCGAGAAAGTCGCCCGTCTCGCAGACGGGTCCGACGATGTCGGCAACGGTCGAGCCTTCGCGGCGGCGGACCGGCTCGATCGGGTGATAAGCGTCGTAATAGCTTGGGCGGAGGAAATCGTTGGAGCCCGTATCGGTGATGTAATAGAGTTTGTCGCCCAAGCGCTTCGTGTAGAGGACGCGGGCGAGCAGCACGCCCGCTGGGGCGACCAGCCAGCGGCCGGGCTCGAAGATGCACGTCAGGTCCAGATCGGCCGCCACTTCGCCCAGCGGCCCCGCCAGGGTCCCCAGATCGAACTGAACGTCGCCGTCGTGTTCGAGGCCGTAGCCGCCACCGATGTCAAAGTAGCGAAGGTCGATGCCGTCGTCGCGGATGCGGCGGCCGAGGTCGCCCAACCGCAGGATGGCTTCGCGATAGGGGGCAGGGCTGAGGATCTGAGAGCCGATATGCGAGTCGATGCCCAGCGGCTCGACGTGCTCCAGCTCAGTGGCCAAAGCGTAGAGATCGGGCGCGTCCTCCAGGGCGACGCCGAACTTGGTGCGGTAGTGGCCGGTCTGCGTGTAGGCGTGCGTGTCGGGCTCCACGCCCGGGTTCACGCGCAGAGACACCGGCGCCCGCTTTCCCAGTGCGCCGGCCGCCTCGTTCACCCGACGCAGCTCGCCTTCCGATTCCACGTTGATCAACAGCACGCCGGCGTCCAGGGCGGCCTCGAGCTCGTCCACGCGCTTGCCCACGCCGCCAAATATGATGTTCGGTCCCTCGAAGCCCGCCAGCTTGGCCCGGTGCAGCTCGCCCGCAGACACCACGTCGACGCCGGCACCGAGGCTTCCAATCAGGCGGAGCAGGGCGAGGTTGTGATTGGCCTTGACCGAATAGAAGACGCGGAAATCGAGGCCGGAAAGGGCAACTGTGAACGCCGCGTAGCGATCGCGGATGGCCGTCTCGCTGTAGACGTAGCACGGCGTGCCGACCTCGTCCGCAATGCGCGGGAGCGGCACGTCCTCGCACCACAGCACGCCGTCTCGCTCGTGATAGGCGGTCCTGAGCGGCTCGGGCGTGCCTCCTTTCACGAATTCAGCCAACTGAGAAACCTCATGTCATCGCGCAGTGTATCAAGTGTAACATGTTGATAACATGTGTGTTACTCGGTCTCACTTGAAGTGGATTCTTCCTCGGCCGTCCCCTTCCAGCCGGGTCCCCGGACCACTCGGCCGGGCAGTGCGCCCGTGTGCTGGCCGTCGTTCACTACCTGCACGCCGTTGACGAACACGTGGACCATGCCGGTCGCCAGCTGGTGGGGCTGCTCGAAGGTGGCGTTGTCACGGATCTCGGTTGGGTCGAACGCGACCACGTCGGCGAAGTAGCCGACCTCGAGCTTGCCTCGGTTCTTAATGCCGAGGTTCGAGGCGGGCTGAGAAGTCAGCTTGCGGATCGCCTCTTCCAGCGGGATGACGCGCTCCTCCCGCACGAACTTGCCCAGCAGGCGCGCGAAATTCCCGTAGCCGCGCGGGTGCGGCTGCGAATTGAGGAAGACGCCCTCGGGAGCCATGGCCGCGCCGTCGGATCCGAAGCTGACCCAGGGAATGGCGATCTTTTCGCGGATGTTGTCCTCGGACATGGTAAAGAAGACGCAGCCGACCCGGCTGTCGTCCTGGATGACCAGATCCATCGCGGTCTCCTCGGGCGGCGTTCCTCGCATCTCCGCCACATCGGCCAGGGTCTTGCCGGTCAGATAGCGGAGGGAGTCGTTGCGGAAACCGACCAGCAGGATATTCTGCGGCGATCCGGCACTGAGCCACGTGTTGTCCCACCGGCCCTCGGGATCGTTCATCTCGCGTTTGACCCGCTCGCGGATCTCGGGATCCTTCAGACGCTCGACCCACGCATCGTGGCCGCCCTCCTGGACCCAGGGAGGCATTGTGGCGTTGAGGCCAGTGGAGCTGGCGTGGTAGGTGTACATGTCGGCGGTAATGCGAAGCCCCTGATGGCGGGCGAATTGGACTCGCTCGATCACCTCCTCCAGCTTGGCCCAGTTGCGGCGGCCGGAGGATTTCAGGTGATAGATCTCGGCGGGTACGTCGGCCTCGCGGGCGATCGTGACCAACTCGTCCAGCGCATCGAGGATGTGGTTGGCCTCGTCGCGCATGTGCGAGATGTACATTCCGCCGTACTCGCCGGCGACCGCTGCCAGCGCGATCAGCTCGTCGGTGTCGGCGTAGAAAGCGGGCGTGTAGATGAGCGCGGATGAGACGCCCATCGCGCCCTCTTCCATCGCCTGGCGGACCAGGCCGCGCATCTGCTCCAGCTCGTCGGGCGTCGGAGCCCGGTCCTCGTAGCCGAGCACGTAGACGCGCACAGACGTCGCGCCGACGAACGAGGCGACGTTGGGCGAGACGCCGCGCTCGACCAGCCAGCGCAGGTAGCCGTCGAGCGTGGTCCAGGCGACGTCGTACTGGATATCGGTCTGCCGCTCCTGCATGCGCTGCCGCATCTGTTCGTTGAGCGGCCCCATGGAATTGCCTTCGCCCATCACCTCGAGCGTCACACCCTGCACGATGTCGCTCAGGCCGCGGCCGTCGGCGATCAGCGAGGTGTTGGCCCAACTGAGCATGTTGATGAAGCCGGGGGCGACGGCCAGGCCGGTCGCGTCGATCTCGGCCCGGCCGCGGAAGTCGGCCAGATCGCCGATGGCCGCGATCGTATCGGCGTTGATGGCCACGTCGGCGACGATCCCGGGGTCGCCGCTTCCGTCATAGACGGTGCCGTTGCGGACGATCAGGTCGTAGTCGGGGGAAGCGCACGCGGCGGCTGCGGCTGCACATGTGGTGACGGCGTGACGTATCCAGCGGGACATTCTTGTGCCTCCGGCGCGAGATGTGTTCTTAGGCGTCCGGCACCCTATTGCCGAACGAATCCGGTCGCTAGTCCGGAATAGGCTGGGACGGCCCGCAATGCTGCAAGGCGATTCTGTGAAGCTATGACGAGGAGAAAAGGCTGGTAGAACATGCGGTTTTTGTGGGGGCGCAGCAAGTGGGTGCGTCGCTGGCATCGGTAGGCGATTGCCACGTTTCGGGATGGAAAGAACGACCGCGGGCGCGGGCGCGGGGGAGGGCGCGGACGAGACGATGACGATGGGGATGGCTATGGGGATGGGGAGGCGAGTTTACCTCCCCGGTTCATCCAGGGCTTGCCAGATCGCGGGATCCTCGCTGCCCAGCACCCAGGCGGAGAAGCCGCGAAGGCCGTACTCGTCGACGAGGTCCAGCTTGCCGCCGAAGCTACGCGCGTCCTCCAGGAAGACCCATTCGAACACTCCGGCGTTCGAGAAGAAGGCGTAAGGGACGAGCTGGTCCTCGCTCCACAACACCTGGGTTCCGTGACGCTCGAGCAGTCCGAGCGCTTCCGGGTGGGACATCGACCGACTGTAGGAACGGGCCCGCTCCGGCAGTAAGTCCTCCTCCCAAGAGGTATACCAGTGCATCGACCACAAGGGGATCCCCATCGATAGCTTTTGCGCCGGAACATGCTCGAGGAAGTACTCGATCACCTCGCGCACCCACGGTATCCCCGCCGCGGGGCCGGGCGGCGTCCGGCGTGTGTGCTGGGAGTATGACATGATCGAGACAAAGTCGCCGATCTCTCCCAAGGCCTGCAGGTCGTAGCCGGCGCGCCACTGCTCGAACAGCCAACCGTGGTAGGCAGTTGGGCCGGGATAGTCAGCCAGTCGGTGGACCACCGCGTGGAGGGCGTCGGCCGTTTCCCGATAGAATCGGGTAAAGGCATCCCGACCTCTCAGATGAAGGTTCTCGACGTCGAACTGGATAGCGGCGAAGCCGTGCTGGCGACACTCCTCCACCAGCGTCGCGACGGTGCGGGCGCGGGCGGCTTCGTCGGCGAGGAGGCCATGTAGCAGGTCCGCATCGAATCCCGGGTTCACGATGAGGGGCATGACTGTGCGGCGATCGCTAAGGGTCTCGACATGCCCACCGCCTCCCGGAGCGATTGCGGCTCGACTTCCAGATATTCCACTATTTCCTCCAGTCGTACCCGAAGGCAACGATCCGGACGGGACGCTATTGGCCCGAGATATACAGCAGGACGCCTACGCGAAGCGGCGGCCGGCCTTGGTCTACTAGAGCACGGGCGACACGAGCGCGGCGATCGACCATAACCGTGCGCTGCTCGCCCTCGGTGCCGGCGATTTCGAGGCGGGGCGCCAGATGGCGGTCGCCTTCCGCACGAAGCAGGTGCGTGCCGAGCTGGACAACGTGCGGGACGGACCCCGCTTTCAGGATCTCGAGCGGCGGGTGAGGCTGCAAGACTGACGTGTGCTATACCTGACCACTCGCGAGTAGAGGCAGGTGCACAGCACTGATGTCCTGCACGACCGGCTAAGCGCCCGACCGGCTTGCTGAGGCATGCATTCGGCGACTTCCTTGACAGGGCGGAGCAAGATCGAGAGGTTTTCTCGTGTATCTCGTTTTTCCTACTTCTGTACGCGGAGAGGACGACCTATGCGAAAGCTACCCATCGGCCCTTTCCTATTCCTCGCCCTCCTCTCCCTGGGTCTGGCTGCCTGCGCGAGTAAAGGCGCCGGCGCTGGCGCAGAGATGAGCGAGGGCGCCGAAGCCAGCGGCGACCAGATCAGCGTTGAGATCAACAACGACCTCCTCCCCGGCCGGACGGTGGTCGTGTGGATGGTCCCTCAAACGGGAAGCCGCCGCCGGCTCGGGAGCGTTCCTCCCAACGCGAGGAGAAGTTTCCAGTACCCCCCCTTAGCCCGGTCTACGGACCACGTCCTGGTCGCGGAGATCGACGGAGGCGGGAGGGAGACCTCGATGCCCTTCACGCTGGTGGGCGTCAGCGCGCTCAGCTGGAACGTAAGCAATCCCACGGTGAGGGCTGAGCGCTAGGTTCCGTTTGACTCAAAGTGCCCGGTAGGTTACCTGCTCCTCGTCGGAGGAGCAGAAGCTGCACGCGCAGCTACGAGGTCCGCCCTTTGGCTTGAGGGCTGTACAATCCGCGACACGACGTACGGTGCACCACGCGATGCGGTGTATGCGGAGTTGGTGCGCCTGCTGCTCGCGCCGTGGCTTCCGTGGCGTCGGCGCGGGCACGTCGTCGCGAAGGTCTGCGGGGTGGGGCCGGCGCCGATCTCGCACCAGCAGTGCAGCGCCTCCGTGGGGTAATCCGTCGTCACCCTCCAGTGACCAGATCGAACCGGGGCTCGACCGTGATCCTCACGTCGCGATCCGCCTCCTCGTTCCGCACCGTGCACTCGGTGTCTGTGCCCGTGCAATTGGCATCGGCCCACCCGACGAATACGCTGCCGGGCTCCTCCGCGACCGTGATCTCCGCCGTCTCGGGTTTCACGGACGCCGTCACGAACGGGCTACAGCTCTCGCCTGGCCCCAGGACTTCGGTGCAAGGATCCTGACCGGGCCCGGCGGAGAAGACCACCTCCGCCGTGCCAAAGCCGTCGCCGACGTTCATCACGCTCACCGTCAGCTTGAAGCGGGGATCCGTGCGCTCACCGGGCCCGAGCGTCGGCCCACCCATACACGCGGCAAGAAGCAGCACCGTGGCGAGCGTGACAGCAGCGGCGGTTCCTTTGCGAGCACCGGTCCCCGACCTCGTGCAACTCCAGTCTGCCCCTCTATTCATCATCATTCCGGCCCTCCAAGTAATTACCCTGCCGCCCCGCCGGCGTTCCGGCGGGGCGGCAGGGTCCGTCGGTACGTGCGGGCCGCAACTGCGGCACCTCACTCGCAGGGCACCTTGGTGTTGATCAGGCACTCCGTGCCGGGGATCGGTGCACAGTCGTTACGGGGGCCTAACACCGCAATGATATCATCGTGCCTCTGGATCAACGCTTCGTTGTTCGTGATGAAGGGATGGTTCCAGCGGTGGAGGTCGAACATCCGCCGGCCCTCCATCCACATGGTGAGGTAGCGCTCGCGGTCCAAGATCGACATGGCGTCGTCCTCCGCGTTGGGCCACTCGACCTCGCCCATCACCATCAAGCGCTCCGTGGGCACGAAGACCGTGCCGGCCTCCGCAGCGTAGAACATCCGCACCTCGTCGATCTTGTTATAGAAGGTGCCGAAATCCGCCCGGTGCACGAGGGCCTCCTCGGCCTCGATGAGGCGCATCTCCGTGCCCGTGACCATCTCGTCGTCTGCACCCTGCTCCTGGTACTTGAGAGGCACCCACCTGGGGAATTCGTCCGGCCCCTCGGACCCCCTGCTCCTCCACCTGCAATAAATGGGAGCGGAATCCGCGCAATCCACGACCTGGACCCGGGGGTCGTCCAGCCACAGGAAGGTCGCAGGCACGCCGAGGAACCCCGCCGGGCGGCTGGCGTCGGCCGCGCTGTAGAGGGTCACGTCGTCGTCGTCAAAGGTGGTGTCCCACAGCTCGTTCTGCTCCACGGTGGGGTCGAAGATCGTGACCTCGACGAAGTCGGTGGGCACCTCGGCGGCATGCTGGGCCGCGAGGGGCCAGTTCACGTTCGGATCTACTCCGAGCGACGCTAGCGCGTGATAGGCCTGCGCGGCCGCTCCGTGAGAGGCGGTAAGGATCCTCTGCGGATCGAAATGACCGTCCGAAAGGACCCCCTCGTTAGCAGGATTCGGCACCTCCGCATCAACGGCGCGCTGGGCGTACGCCACCGCCAGCTCGGCGAAGGTCGCCATCCGTTTGAACGTCGAGTCCTTGCCCACAGGCGCGTTGTCGAAACTCGAGCTGCCCAGGTTGTCCAGGTCCCTTCCGCCCGTGTGGTCGAAGCCGTACGCGAGCTGGCAGAACATGTCGCCGAGCAGCCGCTCTGAGTGGGCGGAATTGAGGTAGCCACGGGCCACGAGCGGCGAGATTTGGAAGCTGTCCTCGGGGAGGGACTGCACAAGGTTGTTGACCAACTTGAGGCCACTCCACGACCCTTCCATGGCCTGCTCAAACATGGCCTCAGTATCTGTACTGTTCCAATCCCAATTGCCGGCGGACCACCTGTCCTCGGCCGCGCTAACCCCGTCATTCAGGATGTCGTCGGTCGCGGCCAAGAGCGTATGCTTGTAGCCCCTGCCGACCGTCATGATGTCGGCGACCTCGGAGTTGGATCCCCTGGCGAGCGCCATCTGGATCGTCTCGTCGCCGGTGGCGACGTCCTCGTCCAGGACGGACCCCACGATCGCCGTCTCCGAACATGCCGTGACACTCAGGCTCATACCCACCACCGCGAGGGCGGGCAGCGCGCTACTTATCGTCCACTTGGTCATGGTATCGCTCCCGCGTTGGCGCATTAGAAGTTTACCCGCAGAATGAACGAATACGTCCGTGGAGCCGGCACGGCGTAGCCCGAAAAGCGGAACAGCTCGTTCGTGGCCGCACCGACCAGCGCGTCCGGATCCGTGTCCGTCGGGTAGTCCGTGAACAGGGCCAGATTGGTTACGCGAAACTGGAGCTGCGTCCCCGTCAACCCCAAGGGCAGCCACCTCTCGGGCAACCGGTAGGTGAGGCTGGCCGACCCGATGCGGAAGTAGTTGCCCGAGAAGGTCCAGTCCACGTTCCTGTCACGGAGCGCCACGGAGGTACCGTCCTCCAGCCGCACCGAGCTGCGTGACGAGCAGCGGGCGATCTCCGCGGCCGTGAACTCGAGGGGGACTCCGTTGTCGAGGTGGTCGGTGAGGTTGTCATCCACGCCGACGCACTGGGGCCACACTCCGGCCGTCGCCAGCTCCTCGGCTGACTCGTCCAGGAGGATGTACCCGAACTGTCCGGCGCCGTACATTTCCAGTGTCAGCCGCTCTTGAAAAGTGAAACTCAGCCCGAGGTTGAGCTCCTTGGTCGGAATGCTCGTTCCCAAGTTCTGCGCCGTGTCGCGCACCGGCAGCGCGAACTCGTTCGGGTTCATGACCGGTTCACCCCAGTACTGCGGAAAGGCCGCGCCCTCGCAGAAGCGGGTGCTAAAGGAGGTCGTAACACACTGGGGCGTGCCTTCCCCGAGTGAACCCAGGCTTATGATTTCACTGTCTCGCCAGGAGTACCCGCCGGCCAGGCTGAGGCGGTAGCCCGGCGACTCGATGACGGATACGTCGAACAACATCTCGATCCCCCACCTCTTCCACTCGGCCTCGTTGGTCGGGATGTTCTCGACCACTCCGTCCGAGGGCCTGAGCGGGTTCCAGATGAGTGCGTCCGTCGTCTTGGCGTTGAAGTAGCTCCCCTGGAAGCTCACGCGGCCGTTGAACGCGGAAAGGTCAAGCCCAGCCTCGATCTCGCTCGTCTTCTCGGGCTTGATGTCGGGGTTCGAGAGGGTCTCGATGATGAAGCCGGACCCCTGCAGCTCGTCCGCACCCGCGATCTGCCAGAGCGTCTGCTGCGCGTCCTGCGGCGGCGGGGCACCCGACTGGCCCCACGCGGCTCGGAGCCGGAACGTCTCCATCTGGTCGGGCCAGAAATCGTGGTCCGAGATGCTGTATGAGACCGCGAGCTTTGGGTACCAATTGAAGTCGAACGTCAGATCGAGTTCGTTGTTGATCTGGCTGAACAGGTCGCCCCGTAACCCCGCGGTCACAAAGAGTAGGTCCTTCCACCCGAGCCGCCACTGAACCGGGACGCCGCCGGTCCGGAACCCGCGGCGGTCCTCCTGGAGGCCGAATCCGCCGCCTTCGAAGGTCGCCTCCGCACACTCGTTCGCAACGCGCTCACCGGGCGCGACGAACCTGATGCAGTCGACCCGCATGCCCCGATCCTCCCGGTCGTTCAGCTGAAAGCCCCACTCCAGAGCCGAGGTCCAGGAGTCCGATAACGGGGTGCGAAAGGCCCCCGCGTAGTCTATCGTGATCAGCCGGCTGATCTCATCGTCGTTGGTACGCGATCCGTCCGCGAAGTCCCAGTATCCCAACTCATCGAAGGTGATGGTCTGGGAGCGCGACCAGTCGTAGCCCAGGTTGAGGCGGGTGGCGAACTTGGACGAGGGTGTCCAGTTGAACAGGACGGCGGTGGTGAAGTGATCGATGTCCTGCTCGATGTCGGACTGGAAGACGAGCGCGTCATTGTTGTCGGGCGTCTCGCCCTCGTCCAGCTTGGTGACGTTTTCGGTGAAGCCCCGGCTGTTATCCCCGTCCTGGTACCACTGAATGTCCCGGCGCGTGTAGGAGCTGTTGAACTGGATCTGCAGGTCGTTGAGCGGGGTGAAACTCATGTTCCCGCGGAGGTTGAAATCGTCAGCGCCCTGATCGTCGAACTGGTCCGGGACGTTGATGATCCCTGTCGTCCTGCCCCAGCGGACGGAGCCGTAGTAGCTGTAGGTCTCTCCGCCGCCCCGCACGTTGAGCCGGTAGTCCTGCTTGTGGGCATTTTGGAGCCAGCTCCCGCTCGGCGGGCACCCCAGGTCGGCCGTGTCCTGTTCGAGGCGAAGGGGCCCCCCGAAGCTGCAGTCGTTGAGGTGCAGGCCGGTGGGATCTGATTTCGGCCCCACGTGGCGGGGTGACGACCACCCCTGCTCGATCGCGAAGGTCCACCTGGGCCGGCCGGCCGTGCCTCGCTTGGTGAAGATCTGGATCACGCCGGCGCTCGCCTCGGTCCCGTACAGAGCCGAGGCGGAGGCGCCCTTGAGGATCTCGATCCGCTCAATGTCCTCGGGACTGATCGAGTTGAGCACGGTGGCCCCTTGCTCCGCCGTATCACCGCTGCCCTCGTAGGCGCCCCGGTCGTTCATGCGGACGCCGTCGAGGTAGATCAGGGGACGGTTCCGGGCGTTGATCGAGGTGAGGCCGCGAAGGAGTATCGCCGAGCCGGCCCCGGCGTAGCCCGACGAACCCTGGACTGTAACGCCAGGGGCCTTGCCCCGCAGTACCTCGTCCAGGGTGACGGCTCCTAACAACTCGATCTCCTCCGCAGTGATCACGTCGATGGTGTGCCCGAGTTCACGACGCTGTGCCTCCATGGGCGAAGCGGTGGCCGTGACCCCCTCGAGCACGACGGCGCTTGGCCTGAGCGAGAAATCCAGCGTGACCGTCTCACCAGCGGATAGCTCGACCTGCTGCCGCCCTTGCACGTATCCGATGATGGTCGCAATCACCGTGTGCGTTCCCGCAGGGACATTCAGCAGCAGGTACTGTCCATCGTTGTTGGTGATAGCCCGGATCTCGGTTCCTGCGATCGAGACCTCGACGGTGACAAGAGGGCGCACCAAAGCCGCCCCCCTGACCGTCCCCCCGATCTGCCCGGTCTGTTGGGCACACAGCGGAGTGGCCGGGATGAGTGCGGTAGTGAGCACCGCCAGAGCCCAGCCTCTCGGAGTTCGCCTCCCGGTCCCGAGGACGGAGCGGAGGCCGTTCGCAAACGTGGCAGTTACCATGCGTACCTCCATGTTGGTGGAAATTGTTGGTGGAAATTGTTGGCGGACACACCGCTGCGGATAGCGACGCAGCGCCGGGAAGGTGGATACCCGAACCCGGTTCGGCTTGGGTTCGGAAGATCGGCGTCTCCCGTAGGGCTGGCTAAGGGCGACCCCTCGTATTGCCTCGACAGTGCCGGAGTTTGGCCCGCATACCACAGTGGGGCGGGCCTCCACGGCTGGCCTAGCGTGGGATTTGGCCGATGGCTCTCGTGGATGCAGTGCTTGAAACGTGACATAATAATACCCGCGACGTGGCTGACTTGGCCGCCAACGTCGTCTGGGCACTGCGGATTTTCTGCCCCCGCATACTGTTGCCAGCTACATATGCCGAGCGGTTAAGACACAAAGTAGCTGACGGGCGTCCCCCGACCGTGGCCGTAAGCGTGACCTAGCATTTAAGACGCAGGGGACGCTGGAGGGATGGTGCGATTATTGGGTTTCTTCGGTGTCTAGTGAGAGTGTCCAGCGTCGGAGCAGATCGCAGCAATGGTGCCTCGAGAGGTGGGCAACACACTTCCAAAACGCGGGCAGCGCTCGCCCCTACGCAGGCCGGACTACCCGGTAGGTGAAACCGGAAGCCTCAGCGACGGGCGCTTCGGGCGACACACGGAACGGCTCCCTATCGCCCTCTTCCGGCGCATTCATGGAATGGCCGCCGGTGCCAATAACGATTCCTGCATCATCGTAGAAGATGAACTCGATTTCGATGGGCGTCCCGGGCTCGAGCTTAAGGTTCTCGACCTTGCCGCTCGCAGCTCCGCCCTCCATATCGATCTCCGTAAGCTGGAAAGGCAGTGCTTGGCGGCGCTCCAGTACCTTGAGAGCCTCCTCTGGCTGCTCCGTTTCCCGGTAGGCGTGCGCTAGCAGGGTGAGGTTGTCGACGTCGTTCGGATAGCGTTCCACAAGCTGCTCTGCGACCGTCACCAGGCTGTCGTAGTTCTCCGCAGCGTAGAAGGAATGGGCGAGAAGCTCGAACGACTGGGGCCGGTAGGACTCCAGCTCCAGGGCCTTTCTGAACGCCACCGCGGCTTCCTCAAACTTGTCGAGCTGATATAAGCCGATTCCCATGTCGTGGTACTCATCCGCTTCGAGGTCGCCCTCCTCCATGGCGAGAAGCTCCGCATACTGGTTCAGAACCCTCTCTCCGAGCGAGTCGATGGCGGCGAGAAGGTCCTCCTTCTCCGCCGGATCCTCGGTCTGCTGCACACTGCCTCGGAGTTCATTGATGCGCATGGCCAGGAACGAGGCGAGGCTCGATCGTGCTTGGGCGTCGTCCGGGTATTCCGCTAAATACTGCTCGTAGACTCCCGCCGCTTCCATCAACCGACCTTGAAACGCTAGGAGCTGTGCCAGATTCGCGGTCGCGTTCCCAGAGAGTTCCCGGCGTTCCTCTTCGGTCACGGTGTCCGATCGCCGTGCCGCGGCTACAGCCTCTCGGAAACCCCAGATGGCGTCTTCCCAATACGCTCGATGGGCCGAATCGCTCTCGACCAGCTGCGCTTGGGTCACGCAGTGGACGGCAAACTGGAAGATCGGGTGCGGCTCACGATCGTATATGACATACGCATTCCGGTAGGCCTGCATCGCGGCCAGCGTGTTACCGCTGGACGCAAGCACCTCGCCCCCTTGCAGGGCATTGCCCCAGGCGACAAACCGCAAACCGTCGATCGTCTCGCGGTACGGCTCCCACAAGCACACAGCTCGGTCCCAGAGGGTGTCTGCGCCAAGGTAGTCGCCGAGCTCCAGAGACGCTTGACCCGCCATGTAGTAGTGAAGGGGGTTATCAGGCTCGTCCGCGATTCCTTGCCCCAACAGGCTCAGCGCATAGGCGATATAGCCGCGCGCGTCTTGCGGGCTATCCTGTTTCCGCGCCTCCTCGATGTAGTCTGCGGCCCTCTTGGACAGATCTCCATCCCGGGGTCTGGTCTGAGGACACTGCGTCTCCTGCGCGTGCGCCGGGCCTGCTGACAGAAATGCGCCGAAGAGAACCGCAATCAAAGCCATACGCTCCGGCCGACCTGACGTCATTATCCGCCTCCACTCTCTACTGTGACGAAGATCACCCGCCAGGGGACCCGATCAGCCACCCGCTCCGACCGCCCAATCAGATTGACGACGCACTGCCTCCAGCCGGTTCCATAGTAAGACACACTCCTGACGGGCGAGCCGGCGAGGGCGTCCACACTTGGCAAATCTAGCGAGGCTGACCAGCCAACGCCAAGCACGCTACACGTTGCAAGGTGAGGGTAGGTGGTAAGTTGGTTATCCGGCGAGGCGACTGAATTGCGCCTTGCTCATAGCCAGCGCCTCCTCAACCATACATCAGGTCTTGCCGTTAGCGTACGCTCTCGACTGGTCGATGCGGCGTTTCAAACGATGACGCGCGGCGCGACAGGTGTTGAGTAACCTCATGGGGACCTCCAGCGTGAGTCTCCCGCAGCGGCGCCTCCAGCGAGAGAGGGGGTCGGTAGGCCATGCGGATGGAGGCGGGGCCTCCTGGTTGAAGCTGTACCGCCACGCGCGGCAGTCTTGTCTGTCGATGACGCGACGGAAGGGTAGGGCTCGCCCTTAGGGTCTGCGCAGGCCGTGTGGTGAGGTGATGGCTGCTTTGACTCTACGACTCGAGTGGTGCTCGGGGTGATGCCCGGATTTAGACAAACCAGGGTTGCACCAGCACCCCCTGGTCCGGTAGGGCCAGCCAGGGTGAAGAATGCGCCAATCGCGGTTCAGAAAATGTAATGTGGACCCTATTTAGGGGTGGGTTAGCTGGGATGTCAAGAGGAAAGTCGTGTCGGCGGAGGGACCATGCCTAGCGGCGGCGATTACTGATCGCGGGCGAGGGGGAGGACGGGGCGAGGACGAGGACGAGGGGGGAGGGAGG
>JBDHAS010000138.1:0-9595 GCA_039588015.1 Gemmatimonadota bacterium
GGCCTGACCGAGCACCCGATGATGGAGTCATCGGTTGGCTGCTGGAGGGCGATCCGGCGATACGCTGGCAGGTCCTGAAAGACCTCGAGGACGCCGATCCAGGGACGTGGCGCCGCGAACGAGAGACCGTGGTAGGGTCCGGGTGGGGAGCCCGCCTTCTTCGAGTTAGGGATGCAGCGGGTACGTGGGGAGGCGGCCTCTACAGTCCGAAGTGGACTTCGACAACCTACTCGCTGATCATGCTACGACGCTTCGGACTACCATCAGGTCATCCGGCTGCCCTAGAGGGCTGCGCGCTTCTCGTCGACCGGGGTGCGTCCCGCGATGGAGGGATCGACCTCTCAACCGGTTTGAATCGCTCGGAGACCTGCATCACCGGTTTCGTCTTGGCTCTGGTCAGCGAGTTCGGGTTCCGTTCTCCCAGCACCGAGGACATTGTCGGATACCTTCTCCGAGAACAGATGGAGGACGGAGGCTGGAATTGTCAGCGCTACCGGGGTGCGACCCATAGTTCCTTCCATACGACCATCAACGTCTTGGAGGGCCTGCGCGTGTATGTCGAGACGGGTGGTCTCAAAGCAGCGGAGGTGGAAAAGGCGGAATCCAGGGCAAGGGAGTTCTTTCTTAGGCACCATCTCTACCGCTCTCATCGCACCGGAGAGGTCGTGAAGCCCGAGTTCACTCGCTTCTCCTTCCCTCCCCGATGGCATCATGACGTGCTTCGGACCCTCGACTACTTCCGTGCGAGTGACGCTGAGTACGACCAACGTCTGGAGGATCCCATCGACCTGCTCCGGCGCAAGCGCGGCAAGGACGGACGCTGGCGGCTGCAGAATCGCCACCCTGGCAAGGTCTTCTTTGAGATGGAGAAGGTCGGAAAACCAAGCCGCTGGAACACGCTTCGCGCTCTACGTGTCCTCAAGTGGTGGGACGGCTCCACGTAGGGGTCCGGCGAACGAGCGTCTGATGCTAACGAGCGAGCAGACTGTCGGCCATCGCGCATGAAAAGCGTGCGTCATATTTCTACCGCAGTCCTCACCGCGCTGGAGGTGGTTATGCGTAAACGGATTGGCACCGTAGTCCCTAGTCTCCCAAGGATTCGGCGATCTTTTTTTTCGATGGTCCTCTTCGGCGTGCTTCTGTGCTTGCCGTTGTCTTCACCGGCGCACCTGGAGATGCAAGGCTCCACGGGCCTGCGTGGAGATCCGGCCGCCATCGCGGACGCTGAGAAGATGGTCGAGGCGATGGGCGGTCTGGCGATCTGGCGGGAGCTCGAGAGCGTTCACTTCGTTCACGAGTGGGACATCTTTGACCGTCCCGACATCTACCTGGAAAACGAGATTCTGGATCTCACCGGGCCACGCTCGTACGTGACGATGGAAAGCGAGATATACAACAGGGTCCGGGCGTATAGCCCTGAGCATCGATATTGGAACATAGTCAACGAGGAGTTCTCGTATGCCAGCGATCAGGCATACGAGAATGCTATGGAGCGCGCTCCCTACAGCATCTACCGGCTGGCCAGAGCCATTGCCCGAGGCGACAGTCACTATCACGTCCAGTTTGGTCCGATGAGGGATCTATCGGGCACGACTGGCCTCGAGTTCCGTGGTCCAGACGATGAGGTCCATGGCTGGATCCTGCTCAACACGAGGATGGAGCCGGTAGTCTGGGCGACGACGCAGTATAGCTATAGCTTTGGTCCGCTACAGCGTTACGGAAACCTGCGCGTCCCGAAGTGGGCGATTACTGGGGGCGGCCGAGTCCGTTACGAAATGGTGTCACTCACGGGAAGCAATCAACGTCCTGATCTCTCGCTCTTTGCCCCACCGCCCGACTATCGCGAGCGATAGTGAAGGGCCAGAACTACGGATCACTTCCCGCATCGGAGGGGGTCGTTGCCGCACACGGAAGAAGATCTCCTAAAACCGCGCCACGCCGGTACTGAGCTCAGCAGCGAGTACGCGTGCCCTGCGGGCGACCTCTTCGTCGAGCGTGATTGCGATGTCTTTCATGACCCAGGAGCGGTGTTACGCTAAGCGCGTGACAATGGCGACGTGCGAACCGCAACTTGCCTAATCGAGAACCGTCGCGCCGTAGCCTGCAGCTTCTACGGCGGTGGCCAATTCCTCAACCGACACGCCGTCTTCCGCCTCGACCACTGCGTGCTTCTCCTCCAACGAGACCTCCGCGATCGCAACGCCGTCTATATCTAGTAGCGCTTTCTTCACCTTATCGACGCAGCCGCCGCAACCCATGTCGGGAACGCTCAGCGTGACGCTCTTCATCGATCGACCTCCATTCTCCTACCGCCGCTCAATAGCTCGTGGTTGACGTTGCCGAAGGCTTGCACCTACTCTAGGCCATCGTCAATGCGGACACCGCTCAACAGACGGCCAGATCGACGGCAACGCGAAGCGATGAAAGTCTTTACCACAGCCTGCCCGCGCAACTGCTACAGTACATGCGCGATGAACGTGCACGTGGAGGACGGACGCATCCGCCGGATCGAGCCGCATCCCGGGAACGAAGCGACGCCCGGTGGTGCCTGCCTCAAAGGCCTTTCCTACGTCGAGCGCGTCCACTCACCGGATCGCATCCTATACCCGCGTCGACGCAAGCCTGGGACGAATGAGTTCGAGGGTATCTCCTGGGAAGAGGCGCTCGATACGATCGTCGGCAAGCTGGTTGAGCTGAGAGACGACCCCGGACCGCAGAGCGTCCTCTACTATTCCGCGTCGGGCACCAAAGGCCTGTTGAATGGGGTCGGCCTGAAGTTTTGGCGGCTGTACGGCGGCTGCACAACGACCTACGGTGACCTCTGTTGGCCGGCGGGCCTCGAGGCGACGCGGTTGACGCTGGGCGAGAATAAGCACAGCGCGCCTTGGGACATCGCGAAAGCCCGGCTGATCGTGCTGTGGGGGAAGAACGCCGCGGAGACGAACATCCACCAAATGACCTTTATCGATCAAGCGCTGGACGCGGGGGCGAAGCTGGTGGTGATCGATCCGCGTCGCACGCAGTCGTCCGAGCGAGCCGACTTGCTCGTTCAGCCGCGACCGGGCACCGACGGCGCGCTCGCGTTGGCAGTTGCCAACCTGCTCGTCGAGGCCGACGCGGTCGACAGGGAGTTCATCGACCGGCACGTGCTGGGCTTCCCTGCTTTTGCGGAGAGCGTGAAGGGCTGCTCACCGGATTGGGCAGCGGAGACCACCGACGTTCCCGCCCAGTTCATCCGTAAGCTGGCGGAGTACTTCGCGGACTACCGCCCGGCGACGATAAGCCCGGGCTTCGGTATGCAGCGCTTCACGAACAGCGGGCAGACGATGCGGGCGATGCTCGCGTTGCTGGCCATCACAGGCAACGTCGGCAGGCCCGGTGCCGGATGGGTCTACGCGAACCTGCAGAGCCACATCTTCGATGACGTCAAGGACCCCATCGCATTCTATCCTCCGGAGCGCCCGGACGGGGTTGTGCGCGTCTCCATATCCACGGCACGGCTGGGTCCAGAGATGTTGGCGCAACAGGACCCGCCCTTGCGCATGGCGTGGGTGGAGCGCGGCAACCCGGTAACGCAGAACCCGCAGACGAACACGGTGCTTGAGGCGTTCCGTGCACTCGACTTCCGCGTGGCCGTCGACCAGTTCATGACTGACACGGCGCGCGAGGCTGACATCGTGCTGCCGGCAAAGACGATGTTCGAGCAGTCGGACGTGATCGGCGCCTACTGGCACGACTACATGCAACTCAAGCAGAAGGTGATCGAGCCGCCCGGCGAGGTGAAGCCGGAGTCGGAGATCTATCGCCTGCTGGCGGCGAAGCTCGGGCTTCGCGAGGGCGTGGACGGCACGGTCTTTCCGGTGACAGACGACGAAGTCGAGGCGTATCTGGAGCGTGCGCTGGAGCCGTTCCCGGAACTGACGATGGAGCGATTGCGCGAGGAGCCCGTATTGGCACCGGGCCATCAGGAGGTGGCGTTCTCGGACTTCGTATTTCCCACACCGTCGGGCAAGATCGAGCTCGAATCGAGTGAGGCGGTCGAGCGCTGGGGCGTCGACGCGGTTCCGAACTACGCCGAGCCGGCGGAGTCGCTTCGCACCGGTGCACCGGATGCGGCTTCTTACCCGCTTTACATGATGACGCCGAACACCAAGAACCGCATCCACTCGCAATTCAACAACCTGGAAATGATCCGGCAGTTTGGAGATGCTCCGTTCGCCTACATCCACCCCGACGACGCGGCCGCACGCGGCATCTCCGATGGCGATCGAGTGCGCATCTTCAACGCGCGTGGCAAGCTGGAGCTGGAGGCCCGGCTCGACAACGGACTCAAACCGGGTTGCGTTTGTGTGACCAACGGCTGGTGGATCAGCGAAGGCGGCACCGTCAACTTCACGTCCGCTGCGCGCGAGACGGACATGGGATACGGGGCAGCGTTCCACGACAACCGGGTCCAGGTCGAGGCAATGCGGCGTGCCGAATAGCTTCGTCTTCGACCCGAACCGCTGCACGGGGTGCGGCGCCTGCCGGTTGGCCTGCAGCATCGAGAACGACCTGGGTCCCGCTCGCAGCTGGCGGCGTATCGAGACCTTCAACCCTCGCCGCCATCCCTCGGCGCCGCTCTTCCACCTGTCCTTGGCTTGCAACCACTGCTCCGAGCCGGCTTGCATGTATGCGTGCCCCGCGTTGGCGTATCGTCGCGATGAGGCCACGGGCGCGGTGCTGCTCGACGAGAGCAAGTGCATCGGCTGCAAGTACTGCTCGTGGGCGTGCCCGTACGACGCGCCGGTCTTCGACAGCAACCGCGGCGTGATGAGCAAATGCACGTTCTGCAATCACCGGCTTCAGGACGGCCTCGAGCCTGCTTGCGCATCGCTCTGTCCGACGGGCGCTCTCGGCTTCGGAGATCTACCGGAGGCTGGTCTCGTCAACGAGATCGACGGGTTCCCGGCCACCGAACTGGGCCCCCGGATTCAGATCCGGCCGCTCGAACCCGGGCGAAGGTTGCCGGTGATGACCGCGCCGGAAGCGACGACGCCGTTCACCCTGGCGCCGCAGACCGGTTCGGCTGGAATCTCGCTCAGATCGGAGTGGTCGCTGATGCTGTTCACGACGCTGGCCGCCGTGCTCGTTGGACTGGTGGCGAGCGCGTTTGCGGGTTCGGCTTCTGTCCATCCCGGCCTGTTCGCCGGTGGTGCCGCCCTCACCATGGGCCTTGCCATGCTGCATCTGGGCAGACTTGAGCGGGCGTATAGGGCCGTGCTGAACCTGCGTCGGTCCTGGCTCAGCCGCGAAGTCCTTTCCCTCACAGCGTTTATGGCAGCGGCGATTCTCTACCTTTGGCTGGTGCCCGATAGCTTCGGGTTAGCGCTGATGGCCACGCTGTTGGGCTTTCTCTCGCTTTACTGCGCTGATCAGGTCTACAGCGTTCTCGAGCGAGCAGGCCCGGGCTACCGACACAGCGCCAGCGTGCTGTGGACGGGCTTCTACCTGACCGGCGTCTTCATTGGAAGCGGGTGGTTGGCCGGCGGCTTCGGGTTTGGAAAGATGTCGCTCTATGTCCTCAGGAAGGCGCGTTTCATTGAGGCCGGCCGTCCCGTGCGCCCGGGCCTCAGCGCGGCGCGACTCGCCCTCGGTTTCGTGTTGCCGTTCGGGCTGTGGTTCTTTGGACCTGTCGGATTCCACGGCGTCATCATAGCAGCCGTGCTGGCCGGCGAACTGATCGATCGGGGCGAGTACTACGTGGAGCTGGAGCCGACGTCCCCGAGCCTCGAGATGCAACAAACTCTAGAGGAGCGGATCGCAGATGCGACGGCTCGGCCGGAAAGGCTGGCGGCGGCCGCCGCCGACTAGGCCGCGGGCGACTCTCGCCGGCACGTCCTTGACTCTTCACAGGCGTGTGTGGGAAGTTGTAGGCAGAGATCATTCCACCTTTCTCTGGACCATGATGGCTCGTCGCTCGATAGTGCCAGCCTTTGCGATCCTGCCGCTTCTCGCCGGTGCGGTAGCGGCTCAGGAACGCGACGAGTTCACGCGGGCGCGGCTCGATATGGCGATGCTCATCGCGGCCTACGGCGTCGAGGACTCTGCCACGCTCGCCGCTATGAGCACCGTTCCTCGCCACGAGTTCGTGCCCGTAGAGCAAGTGCGCCGTGCCTATGCGGACCACGCGCTACCGATCGGCTACGGACAGACCATCTCTCAGCCGTACATAGTGGCGTACATGACCGAGATCCTGAGGGTCGAGCCCGGCAATAAGGTGTTGGAGGTCGGAACCGGCTCGGGCTACCAGGCTGCGGTATTGGCCGAGATCGGCTGCCAGGTCTTCACGGTCGAGATCTTCGATGTGCTGGCGGCCAGCGCCCGCGCTCGAGTTGCCCGGCTCGGGTACGACAACGTGACCGTCAGGCACGCCGACGGGCACTTCGGGTGGAGCGAGGAGGCGCCGTTCGATGCCGTGATCGTCACGGCGGCCGCGGGCCACATTCCGCCGGCGCTGGTCGAGCAGCTCAAGCCGGGCCGGCGGATGGTCATCCCCGTCGGCAGCGTCTATGGTATCCAGAACCTGATCCTCGTCGAGAAAGATGCGGACGGCGGTGTGAGGACCCGCAACCTGCTGCCGGTTCGCTTCGTTCCGATGTTGAAAGGGCTGCGATAGGTGGCGTGAGCAGGTACGCCCGGCCTCTGGCCGTTGCCTTCCTTTCCGCCAGCACGCTGGCCTACGAGATCCTCCTCGTCAGGGTCTTCGCGATCGAGCAGTTCCACCATTTCGCCTACATGGCGATCAGCATCGCGATGCTGGGGTTTGGGACCAGCGGGACGCTGCTGGCGTTGCTACGTCCGGGACCGCAGTCGTCGCAACGATGGTTCGTCGGTGCGGCGTTAGCGACGCCGCCGGCGCTGATCGCCAGCGTCGCGCTCGTTCATCTGATTCCGTTGGACCCGACTCAGCTACCCTGGGATCCGTGGCAGTGGACTCGGCTTGCCGCCGTCTACGTTCTGTTGGCGTTGCCGTTCGGAGTGGCCGCGTTGGCCATCCTGCTGGCCATCATTCTCGAGCAGGACCGCCCCGGGCGGGTGTACGGAGCCAGCTTCTTGGGCGCGGGCCTCGGCGCAGCGATCGGCGTGGCGGTGCTGTGGTTTGCGTTTCCTGTGAAGGCCGTGGCGGTGCCGGCGGTTGTCTCCGCGCTCGGCTCGCTGAGCGCGACGCGCGGCGGAGTCCGCCGTTCGCGTTGGCACGCGGTAGCCTGGGTGATGCTGATCCTGGCGTGCCTTGTCATCGCTCGTCCGCTTTGGACGCTGGACATCACACCCTACAAGGGACTTCCGCAAGTGGAGGCGTTTCCGGGCGCGCGGCGCGTAACCGAGAGTACCAGCCCGTTGGGCTGGGTGGTCGCGGTCGATGCCATGGCGTTCCGTCATGCGCCTGGTCTGTCCCTGGCATATCAGGGTTCGTTTCCCAGACAGATCGCGCTTTTTGTCGATGCGGAGCTCGCCGGCACGCTCAGCTCTTGGGAGACGGAACGCGACCGCGAGATTCTCTACTGGCTACCATCGGCTATGCCCTACGCTCTGGGCGGTCGGGATCGTGTACTCGTGATGGGAGCCGGCGGAGGTACCGAGGTCTGGAGTGCGCTGGCGCACGGAGCTCGCCGGGTCAGCGCTGTCGAGTTGAACCCGGATCTCGCCAGGGTGGGCCCTTGGCAGGACGCGCGGCCGTCGCAACCGCAAGCACGAGGCGATGTCGAGTGGGCGATCGGTGATGGGCGAAGCTTCGTAGCCAGGACCGACCAGCGATACGATCTGATCACCATAGGCGCTGGCCGCGCCTTCGGCACGTCCGCGGGCGGCGTTCACGCGCTCAACGAAGACTTCCTGCATACGGTCGAGGCGTATGTTCGGTACCTCGAGCTGTTGAGCGTTGACGGCGTGTTGGCGGTCACGCGCTGGGTCACGGTTCCGCCACGCGAGAACGTACGCGTGATCCTCACCGCCGCGGAGGCTTTGAAGCGCTTCGCGCCCGATGCGCTGGGTGATGGACTGGTAGTGATGCGCAGCTGGGCGACGGGCACTGTGCTGGTGCGGCCGTCGGGCTTCAGCCAAGAGGACGGCGAGGCCCTGGCTTCCTGGGCAGCGGAACGGCGTTTCGATCTCGACTGGTTCCCGGGCATCTCGGCGCCCGGGTCTCAGTACAACGTCCTGGACGAGCCGGTGTTGTTCGATGCCGCGGAAGCCGCCGTGGCCGGCGGCGACAGTCTCGCTCGGTTCACATCGGAATACGCCTTCGAGGTGGCGCCGACCACCGACGCGCGGCCCTACCCGCACCACTTCCTTCGCGCCGAGTCGATGGCCGAGTTCCTGCGCCGCGATCGTGGCAGCTGGCTGGCGTTTGCCGAGTGGGGGTACATCACGTTGGCCGCGACGCTTGTCCAGAGCATCGTCCTGGCGGGCCTGTTGATGATCGTTCCCGTGTTCATCCGTGCTCGAAGAAGCGCGGGGCAGGGGCGGGTTCGCCTGGTCGGCTACTTCGCCGCCGTCGGCCTCGCCTACCTGACGGCCGAGATCGCCGCGATCCAGCAGCTTGGTCTGCTGCTAGGCCATCCCGTATACGCGGTGGCCTCGGTGCTGGTGGCGTTCCTTATCTGCTCCGGCGTCGGCAGCGCATGGTCCGACCGCCTTCCGATTGAACGGGCCTGGCGTTGGGCGGCACTGCTGGCGGGGATGCTCGTCATATACGCCGCGGCGCTGCTCTCGGTCGTGCACCTGCTACAAGCCGGCCACATGACCGTACGCGTCATCGCGGGTCTTGCGCTGATGGCACCGCTCGCACTTCTGATGGGGCTTCCGTTTCCGCTGGGCCTTCGCTCGATCAGCGGTACAGGAAGCGAGGGGATCGCCTGGGCCTGGGCCGCGAACGGCTTCGCGTCGGTGGTGGCGACGCCGCTGGCCGCGCTGGTCGCCCTCGAGGCGGGTTCGCGGGCCCTGTTCCTGGCCGCGGCGCTCGCCTACGCGTGTGCGGCGGCAATAGGCATAGGATGGAGGACTCGCGTCCAGGAGAGTGCGGCGTAGCTGGCTAAATAGGGGTTGGTTTGGCGGGGCCGGCCTGACGGTCGACCCCGCCTGTGTAGGTTAGGGCCAGATGCCGCGTTCCAAGGTAACGTTGGCGACCCGGGTGATGGCCCGGACGTAGGCAGCTGTGCGTAGATCAACCGGCTCCAGCGGTTCGCCGGGAAGGTCGCGCTTCTTTCGTTCGCCGTTCAGCGAGTCAAGCGACGAGTTGATCTCCTCCTGCATGTCGATCACGGCGTCGGTGGCGCGCTCCATTTTCACGTGCAGCTTCAGGTTGACCTCGTCCTCGTCCCACTGCTCGTATTCGTTGTTCTGCACCCACTCGAAATAGCTCACCGTCACCCCGCCCGCGTTCGCCAGGATGTCCGGCAGCACGTGGATGCCGCGCTCGAGCAGGATCTTGTCTGCCGCAGGCGTCGTCGGACCGTTCGCCGCCTCCGCGATCACTTTCGCGTTGATGTCCGCCGCGTTGTCGCCGCGAATCACGTTCTCCAACGCCGCCGGTATCAAGATGTCGCACGGAATC
>JBDHAS010000139.1:0-11360 GCA_039588015.1 Gemmatimonadota bacterium
CGAATACCAGCTTAATTACGCCCGGCTCGAGTGTGATCTGATTAACGGTGGATCGCTCGAGGTGAAGCCTTGAACGCACCAACTGGCGCTCGGATTGACGCTCAGCCTATAACCAGTCGTGTGTCTGAGATGACGCGATGGAGAGAGTATTGTGCGCTAGCCTTGCACGATCGAGAATCGTACGCGGCGAACTCTCCCGCAACCCTGTACCGTGCAACCGGGGAGTGAAATGGACACAGACCTGGATAGAATACAGTCACTCTGGATCGGCAGCAGGCTGTCTGAGCTGGAGCGACTCTCGATGAAATCGTTTCTGGCGAACGGGCATCACTACACGCTCTATGTCTACGACGACGTCGGAGATGTCCCCGACGGGGTCGAAGTCTCTGATGCGAACGAGATCATTCCGGAGTCGGAAAGGTTCGTACCGCTGGGAACTCCTATACCAGAAGGGTGGATACTGGGTCGATACGGACGAGGTCTGCCTCAAGAGTTTCGATTTCCCCGACGACGTCGTCTTCGGGTGCGAAGAGCCCGGCAGGGCGGCGGTAGGGGTATTGAAGTTCCCCAAGGGTTCCGATTTCGCACGCTGGCTTGCGGACAGCTGCGAAAGCCCGAACAAGATCCTACCCTATGACAGTGGATCCCTCAAGCTGCGCAAGCACGGCCGCAGGATATTTCGCGGAAACCGACGCGGTCTGACGAGGCGGGGTGAGACCGGCGGGCCACCGGGCTTTACCCGGGCGTTGGAGTACTTTGACCTAATGAAGTACGGCAAACCGTTCCCGGTCTTCTACCCCGTATACCACGCCTGGTGGCAAGCCCTGTTCGACGACACCTTCAAGGACAACCTCGACTTCTTCGCGGGCAGTTACGGCGTTCATCTTTGGAACGAGAAGCTCCGCGCGAGCCTGGACAAGAACGCGACGTACGCGCCGGGTTCCTTCGTCGAATATCTGAAGGCCCGGTATCCATAATCCTCAGGAGAAGGCGATTTGGCGCTACACGCGGCGGCGTGTCGTGTTCAACCGTTGGCTCCCCTGAGGCTCAGTCCGTGGCAGCGGCTTTCGATCACCTCGACGGCGGCCATCTGCACACGCGGCCAAGAAACGCTCCTGCCAATCCTCGATCCTTGGACACGCCCAAAGCATGTCTTCTCGGTGGACTCGCCGAGGGGGGAGTAGGATATGCTTATGGCATGCCCACTAGATTCTCTCGCCGTACCTGTCTAACACATCTAGAGCCAATGGTCTAACCCCCTTCAAGCCTAACTTGATCGCATACCAGCGTGCTCGAAAATTCCAGGGGCGTAGTCGAAGAGCAAGAGATGCTTGAGACATGCGTAGCGATGCACCTAATTCGCGGTTTGGATCCGAGCCTAGCAAGCCAGTGGGACTATATTCCTTAACCGTCCCCACTCCACTATAGACGAACGGCTGACAGTATCGAGACAAACCCAAGAAAAATATCCACTCTTCTGTCTGCTTCAGCACCCTCGTATACCTTGTTTTGCCAATCGCCTCCCTGCGGATGAAATGAGTTGCGTCCCCTTTGATTTTTCGCCCCCACAGATACCCGTTTACATAATCCACTCTGCCTGTTTTTCGCAAAGCTGTTGGCTTCTCGGTATTTACCTCACACCCGGTTAGAAGCCACTCTTCTTCGGGGTGGTGATTGAACTGATAGACGGCGTTCTCTAATGTTTCTGGCAGAAAGTAATCGTCGTCATCGAGTTTAGTCACCACGTGAACATCATCTCTCCCTAGCAACAGATCCAAAGCACGAATCTGTATACGAACGGATCACCGATCCGGTACCATCGCCGCTTCCATCGTCTGCCACCACGAGCACCCAGTCTTCGTACGTTTGCGCTAATACCGATTCTATGGCTCGCTTGAGCAGGTTCGGTCGTTGATACGTCGCCATGATGATTCCAAAGCGCATGTCTAAAGCACCCTGTCTCTTCTCGTCGCACTGTTTGGGCGGCACCTGTTCCTACAATATTATGGCAGGCACTTCCGCCTAGCGCGAGCCGCTGTCCGCGTGTCGCGGCCACTCGTTGCTCTCGGCCCGCGAGCCGCCAATCTTGAACACAGTCTAACGACCAACCCTCTGGCCGCTGGTAGTATGTCTCGTCAACGCTTCCACGGGGAACCGAACCCTTACTGCCAGCTTGAAGGAGGGGTGTCTCGACCGTTACCTAAGCCGCCATCTTGGCGAGCGTGGTGACACCCAGATAGCCAAGGAGGAACAGCAACCAGGCCACCGCATAGACCCCATGGTATCGCCGATTGCTCGTTAAGGCACCCGTGAAGCTGGAAACGAGCATGACACCTACGAAGAAGAAATAGTGCTGCGGCAGTTCCCTCAGCCCCGTTCCGGCCTTCAGCGTCGTCTCGGGGATGTCGATCGCCCAAGCCACGAACTGAATTCCGAAGAACCAAGCTCGATTTCTGAAAAAGTACTCTTCGAAATCGAAGTCATCCGGGAAATCCCACGGATACAGCATCGCAGCCAACAGGAAGAGCGCAACGGCGTACAGGGTAACGAACAGGAAATGATAGAATGTCCATTCGGCAAGCGATTTCCACCAAAACATCCCCCACCAGATCGCCAGAATGTAGACCAGGACATTCGCCGTCCAAACGATGTGGACCCAGTAGACTCGAATAGAATCGCGATGTTGGATGACCTTACTGGTGCCAATGAGGAGGTGGGTGATCCCGAGGCCCATCACGACAGATATCAGTACGCCCAAGTACTCGAACAGCGTCATCGGCTCATCTCGTTCTTGCTGTCGCCCTCGCGGTCGAGTCCGACAACTTGGCATCACCGGCGTCCCCATGAAGGCCGAAGAACATTCCTTGCTTCTTGTGCGCCTCTCTGGAGTAAAGGGGGTTGTACTGAAGATACGTCCATAGTTTGCCAGGCGAGTGCATGTGGGTCTTGAAATCCCACACGCGCTTGATCATCGACCCGACCTTGTTCCATTCTCGCCGGCAGTGCCAGCATGCCTCGGTCAGTTCTTCCGCCGACATGTGCTTGGGTTTGAAGGCGGCGTAGTTGAAGCGATACTGGGGATGCAACCACCACTTGCCGTTCCACAGGAGCCTGTCCTCCTGCTCCAGACGATCGTAGAGCGGCGTGCCAGGATAAGGCATCAAGATATTGAATGCCGCGAAACAGAACTTGTTCTGCAATGCGAAATCCAACGTCTCCTTTATCGAATCGACCGTATCCTCGTCGTGCCCTAGCGTGAAGGATGCCCAAGTCTGCAGATGGTGGTCTCGGAGTATCTCGCACTGCGTCGCATAGCGGTCCCAGTCGCGACGCATCAGGTTCGGCGCCTTGCGCATCGACTTGAGGTTTCGAGGGTCCAGCGACTCGAACCCTATCACGTTGCCCATGCAACCGCTTTCCACCAGAAGCTCCATCAGCTCCAGATCGTCTGTCATGTCGATCGAAGCCTGCGAGACCCACTTGATCTTCAGGGGCACGAGTTCGCGCAGGAAAGCCTTGGCGGCCTCGTGGTCGGAAAGGAAATTGTCGTCTACGAAGAAGACGAACTTACGCTCTTGATCCTCGATCTCCGCCAGCACCTCGGCGGTACGCCGCACGAAGTTGTTACGATTGAAGAACACGCTAATCGCGCAGAAGTCGCACCGGTACCTGCACCCCCTGCTGAACTGCATCAGACTGATCGGCAGGTAGCCCTTACCCCTGTAAAGATCCCGGCGCGGCCGGGCCCCGCCGGCCTGCGGTATGCCGGGCCCCGCCCTGTACACAGGTTGGAGACGGCCCCGGCGCGCGTCTTCGACCGCCCGCTGCCAGAGGAACTCCCCATCGCCGATGTAGATCGAGTCGGCGTGCTCCTTGCACTCATCGGGCGCGAGGGTCGGATGAAAGCCTCCCATGATGACAGGGACGCCCCTGAGGCGAAACTCGGCGGCGATCTCGTAGGCCCGGCGAGCCGTATAGATCTCGACCGTGATGGCCGCCAGGTCGGTCTTCTCATCGTAGGGGATTTCCTCCATGCGGTCGTCGTAGAGAACGCACTCCACGTCGGGTGGGGTCAGGCCGGCTAACACGCCAAGCTGCAGCGGCTCCATCCTGCCTTCGTCCACGTAGAGGCTGTGCTCCATGCGGCCGATGTTCGGTTTGATGAAGGTGATCTTCATCGGGCCTCCTCGACCGCATCGAGAGGCGTCGGTTCACCCAAGAGCATACCCTGTTTCGCGTGGACCTCTCTCCGCGACACTCGGTTCGACAACAAGTAGATCCCCATTCTGTAAGGGCTCTTGAGGGTAGTTCGCGAATCGAACATGCGACGTACCATAGACCCGTACGTGTTGAACATAGTGCGCGCGCGATAACACCCATCGGTCAACTGGTCAGCGGTCATCCCCCGTGGGTGGAAGATCGCCTCGCCGTAACGATACCGCGGATCAAGCCACCACCTGTCGTAGATCAGCCGCCCCTCCCGCTGCAGCCTATCATAAAGCGGAGCCCTGGGCGTCGGCGTCAACGGGTTGAAGTTCGCCAGCAGGAACTTGTTGCGAATCGCAAACTCTACCGCCGCGTCGAAGGAATCCACCGTGTCCCGATCGTACCCGAATACGAACGTGCCGTAAATCATGATGCCGGCGTCCCTCAAGATCTCAATCGAGGTGGCGTAGTCCCCATACTTCAGGTTCCAGCTCTTTCTCATCTGTTTGAGGTTCTCATTGTCCAGCGATTCGAAACCGACCAGCGCCGCCATGCAGCCGCTTTTCTGCATCAGCTCGACCAGTTCTCGGTCTCGTGTGATGTCGATCGATGTCTGGCAGGACCAGGCGACCTTAAGCGGAATCAGAGCCTCGAACAACTCCTTCGCTTTCGGGATGCTGACGAAGATGTTGTCGTCGACGAAGAAGACGTGCTTCCGACCCGCGCGTTCAATCTCTGCGACGACATCTTTCACCGGGCGCTGCCGCAGGCTCGAGCCATAGAACGCTCGTATGGAGCAGAACTCGCAGCTATAGCGGCAGCCGCGGCTGTACTGAATCAGCGCGAGCGGAGTGTAGGACTTCCCTCGGAACAGGCTTCGATCCGGGCGCGAGTTCTCGAGTGGAGGAAACCGATCCTGTGTGTAGATCCGGTCTAGGCGATCGTGCCTGGCATCCGCTACGACCCGCTGCCAGACGCCCTCGGCGTCGCCCGCGACGACTGCATCTGCATGCTGCAGCGCTTCCTCAGGCACGAAGGTCGGATGGTACCCGCCCATTACTACCATCGCCCCGCGGCGCCTGTATTCTTTGGCGATTTGGTAGGCTCGCCTGGCCGTGTACGTCTCCACCGTCAGCGCAACCAGATCGGTGGGCTCGTCGAACGGGATCGGCTCGATCCGCTCGTCGTAGAACGCCGTATCGACGTCCGCAGGCGTCAGGCTCTTCAGAATAGCAAAACAGAGCGGCTCCATCGCGTCATGGGAGCGCGATTCGCTGAAATTAGGACGGACGAATGTGATCTTCATTCGGGAACGCTGCCGCTGGCTGTAGTTAATCCGCAGTAGTATGGTGTAGGGACTGCGACCGGTCAAACAATGGGCGGTAAGAGCCACACGGGCGTCAAGCCACGGACCGGAAACTCGAGCACAAAATGGAGTGAGAGACGCCAGCGTGATCCGAATCGCCTTGATATCCCCCAAGGGGCCGCTGTATCGGCACCGTTCGGGCATCTTCAAGCGCTCGCTCCGGTATGCCCCGCTCACGCTACCCACGCTCGCCTCGCTCATTCCTCCCGAAATCGACTGCGAGCTGAAGCTCGTAGACGAGGGAATCGAGGACGTCCCGCTGGACCTGAACGTGGACCTCATTGGAATGACCGTGATCACGGGTACTGCGATGCGCGCGTACGAACTCGCCCAGCACTTCCGTAATCGCGGCATCACGGTCGTTCTCGGCGGACCACACGTTACCCTGGTGCCCGAGGACGCGGGGCCGCACGCGGACGCGATAGTCGTCGGATACGCGGAAGAGACCTGGCCACAACTGCTGCGAGACTTCGTGGAAGCCAGGATGCAGCCGCGCTACGATCAAGGACCCGATCTCAGTCTGGCGGACCTGCCCTCAGTGCCCAGAAACCTGATCAACCGGAAACACTACATCACGACGAACGTGTTCGAGGCGACACGCGGGTGCATTCACACCTGCGACTTCTGCGTAGTGCCGTCCGCGTGGGGAACGAAGCCGGTCCAGAAGCCCGTGGAGGAAGTAGTCGAGGACATTCGCCAGGCCGGTGCAAGGAAGGCCATCTTCGTCGATCTGAACATAATCGCCGACAAGGCGTACGCAGCCAAACTCTTCGAGGCCCTGATTCCCTTCGATATCCACTGGTACGGCCTCGCCACGATCCTCCTCGCCGATGACTTGCCTCTCCTGAAGCTCTGCGCGCGTAGTGGCTGTCGGGGCCTGCTAGTGGGGTTCGAATCGATCTATCCTCAGAATCTGCGAACCGCACGCAAGGGGTTCAGCGCTCCCGCTAGGTATAAGGAGGTCGTAACCACTTTTCACGACCACCGCATAGCTATCCAAGGTGCTTTCGTGTTCGGCATGGACAACGACACCCCCGACGTGTTTTTGGAGACGGCCCGCTTCGCCGTGGATGCCAAGATAGACCTGCCGCGCTTCGCTGTGCTCACGCCGTTCCCCGGCACCGAGCTCTACCGGCGCCTTGAGTCAGAGGACCGCATCCTGACACGAAACTGGGAATTATACGATGGGCAGCATGGGGTCTTCCAGCCTGCTCAGATGACGGTTGAGCAGCTACAGCGTGGAACGCAGGCAGCCTGGCGTTACGCGTACTCTTTCGGCTCTATCGTGAGACGCATGCGCGCATCGCCGTCCCCGCTCCCACTCTATCTCGGAGCCAATCTTGGCTACCGCTTCTACGGGCGTAACCTTCAGCGGTTCTATACGGGTGACTGGCACATCGGCAAGGACGGCCAACGTTGTTCGAATCGGCGCGGACCGGTGGCATCGACGCCGCAGAAGGTCCATGGCGAGCGCGAAGTAGCGGCCCAATGAGACTGACGCTGATCCATCCCTGCATCGGCCGCCGTGCCGGCGACAGGCGGTATATCCGCAGCTGGCAGATGGAACCCCTGGCGCCCGCCGTACTTGCCGCCCTGACACCCAAGGACATCGAGATCAAGTTCTACGACGACCGTCTCGAAGCGATCCCCTACGATGAGCCTACAGATCTGGTCGCACTCAGCGTCGAGACGTACACCGCGATGCGATCGTACCAGATCGCCAGCGAGTACCGAAGGCGGGCGGTCCCTGTCGTGATGGGCGGTTTTCACCCGACGCTTTGCACCGACGAAGTGGCCGAGCACGCGGAAGCCGTTGTCGTGGGGGAGGCCGAGGGTCAGTGGCCCCAAATCATCGACGACTTTCGGCACGGCAGACTCGATTATGTCTACAGGCGCCACGAGCGGCCATCGCTCGAGCAAACACGCTGCGAAAGAGACATCTTCAGGGGTAAGCGCTACCTTCCGGTGAGGCTGATCGAGGCCGGACGCGGCTGTCACCACTGCTGCGATTTCTGCGCCGTCCAATCCTACTTCCATTCCACGCACGTGCGGCGACCCAACGACGCGATCTTGGATGAGATCAAGGGGGCCCGGTCGAGAACGAACCTTTTCTTCTTTGTGGATGACAACATCGCCTCCAACATCGACGACGCCAAGCAGTTCTACGAAGCCTTGGTTCCTTTGAAAATCCGCTGGGTCTCCCAGGCTGGCATCGCCGTCGCTCACGACGAAGAGTTTCTCGACATGATCTCGCGAAGCGGCTGCGAGGGCCTGCTCATCGGTTTCGAGAGTCTCGACGACGAGAACCTCGGACAGATGAACAAGACGTTCAACAAGATGGGCGGCGGCTACGAGGCAGCGCTGGCCAACCTGCGACGATACAAAATCCGTCTCTACTCGACCTTCGTATTCGGCTACGACACCGACACTCCGCAGACCTTTGCGGACGTGCTGGAGTTCGCCGAGCGGCACCGGTTCTACATGGCGGCCTTCAACCACATCACGCCGTTCCCCGGCACGCCGCTTTACGAACGCCTGAAGCGGACCGGACGACTCCTTTACGAGCGGTGGTGGACGGATCCCCGCTACAGCTACAACCAGGTCCCCTTCAAGCCCAAGCTGATGGAACCGGACGAAGTCCAACGACTATGTCTGCAAACCCGAGCCGAGTTCTACTCGATTCCAAGCATCGCCCATCGCTTTCGTGACCCTGTGAACCGGTCGAGTTTCTTCATGGCGCGTAACTTCCCACTCATCAACCTGATCATGCGCAAGGAAGTACACCAACGCGATCGTTTGCCGCTGGGAGACGAAGGCTGGCGGGGGAAGCTGATTCCTGCCGAGAGAGCCGTGCAGACGGGGTCGCATTTTGCAGTTTGACGTGGCGCTGGCCGAGGACGACGCCGATCTGCGCAGAATCCTCAGAGAAAACCCTATGGCCGGCGAGATACAGGTTACGCTGGAGCGCGAACCGAGCATCTTCCTTGCCGGCACCATCGAGGGTGAGAACCACAGGATTGTGGTCGCACGGGACGAGGCCTCCGGCCGAATCTTGGGCATGGGAAGCCGCTCGGTACGGACCGCATGCGTGAACGGCCATCCGCTGCGCCTCGGTTATCTGAGCCAACTGCGGACAGCTAGCAGCTTGCGGGGACGGAGACAACTGCTAACTGGTGGCTACGCCCTGGTGCGTCAGCTGCACGAGGATAGCCAAGCGCCTTTCTACTTCACGACCATCGTCGCGGACAATCGCCCCGCCCGGCGCCTTTTGGAGGCCGGCTTGGAGGGCCTTCCCAGCTACCGAAGCTTGGAACCGTTCGTGACGCTAATACTGCCGGTCACGCGTAAACGTGGACCGGTCGGAACGGGCCTCACCCTCCAGCGAGGCGACGAAAGCAACCTGCCAGAGATAGTCGACTGCCTGCAGCGTAACGCACGCCGACATCAGTTTGCGTCCTACTGGCGCGCCGAGGACCTGCTCAGCCACGAGAGAACCCGGGGGTTGGGATTGGACGGTCTCTTTCTGGCAAGTAGAGATGACACGGTCGTCGGCTGCATCGCGCTCTGGGACCAGAGCGAATGCAAGCAGACAGTAGTGCGCGGCTACAGTCGCAGACTCCGCATCCTGCGACCGCTGCTCAACCTGTCCGCACCGTGGATAGGCAGGCCCAGACTCCCGGCACAGGGAGGTGCGCTGCGCAACGCGTTCATCTCTCACGTCGCGATCGACGCCGATGACCCAGAAGTATTCCTAGAGTTGCTCACTGCTGCATACAACCAATCGGTCGTGCATCGCTACGACTACTTGATGTTAGGCTTCGCCGAGCGAAACCCCTTAGCCGCTGCAGTCAAGCAGGCGTTTCCCTATCGCGAGTACCTGAGCATTCTATATCTGGTTTACTGGGACGACGGCGCTGAAGCTGTCAGTGCCGTGGACAGCCGCATACCCCATCCAGAGGTGGCTACGCTGTGAAGGGACGGCTCCTGCCGCGTCGCGAGCTCACACTAGGCGAAGAAGACGCTATGTATGACGTCTTCCGCGAACATTTCGACAGCGTTACCCGCGACCGTTTCCAGAAAGACCTCGACGAGAAGAACTGGGTCATCCTGTTGAGCGAGCAGCCTGGCGGTTCGCTCCTCGGCTTCTCCACCCTTCACTTCTACGAGCGAATCTTCAACGGCAGGCCCATCAGCATCGTCTACTCGGGCGACACCATCGTAAGAGCCACCGCGTGGGGACGCTCTGTGCTATCGCAGGCTTGGATCGGTTCCGTGAACTACCTGCGACGAAAGTACGCGAAGGAACGGCTCTACTGGTTTCTCCTCGTCTCAGGGTACCGCACATACCGTTTCCTCTCGATCTACTGCCGCGATTTCTATCCGCGTCACGACAGGCCGACGCCGGCGCCGACCCAGGACTTGATGGATTTCCTGGCGCGCGACCGCTTCGGGCCGCTCTACTATCAGGAGGATGGTATCGTGCGCTTTGGCGCGCCGCAGATCCTGCGTACGGAGCTTCGCGGCATCCCTCCGGGTCGGCTCGCGAGCCCGCATATCGCTTTCTTCGCCCGGAAGAATCCCGGACACGAGGGCGGCGAAGAGCTGGTTTGTCTGGCCGATCTGTCCTACGAGAATCTCACGCCCGCCGGCCGGCGCATGTGGGATGCCGGAGAGCGGGACTTGCAGCTGGCGCAACGCGACCCGTGAACGGCCGCGCCACCCTGGCAAACCTCGCCTGGTTCGCCATCAACGCCAGCGGCTATCGACGCTTCCGGGAGTCTCTCGATCGGGTGCAAGACGTTCAGGATTCGATTCTCGAGCGCTACCTCCGGCACAACCAAGACACCGCCTTTGGTCGCAGGTTCGAGTTCTCCGGCATCCGTTCGGCGTATGATTACCAGGAGCGCGTCCCGCTCTCCACTTACGACGACTACCGCGTCTATGTCGAGCGCATCGCCAGAGGGGAAAGTGGAGTGCTCACGCGCGAGCCGGTAAGACTGCTCGAGCCGTCCAGCGGGTCTACGAGCGCCGCCAAATGGATTCCTTACACTTCCTCTCTGCAGGCCGAGATCCGCGCCGCCGTAGCGCCGTGGCTGTTCGATCTCTTTCTCGGAAATCCCGACCTGCTGCGCGGCCCGGCCTACTGGTCGATTACACCTGCCCTCCGCCGGCCGGGCGACTCATCCACCACCGTGCCGATCGGCTTCGAGGCGGATAGCGCCTACCTCGGCGGCGCGTTCGCGCGCCTGGCCGGCGCGACGCTGGCGGTCCCCGGTTCGGTTCGAGCCATCGAGGACATGCAGGCGTTTCGTCGCGTGACTCTGCTCTTTCTGCTGAAGAGAGGCAACCTGCGCCTGATCTCCATCTGGCATCCCACATTCCTGACACTGCTGCTGGACTCGCTTCAGACCCTTTGGGACGACCTACTGGCCTGCATCGAGAGTGGCTTTCGGATGCAGTACCCACCAATCGACATCCCGGCCGACCGAACGCGAGCCAGAGAACTCTCATCGATCGGGCCCACGCACCCGAGCCGACTATGGCCCAACCTCAGGCTGATCAGCTGCTGGGGCGACGGCCACGCACATCCAAGCTAAAGGACTCATCGCTACGGAGGCGTTTGTGAGCCTCCCGTTTCAGCATGCCAAGCCGCTGGCGATCGCCTCGCATTTCTTCGAGTTCCTCGACTCGGACGGGCGCCCCCACTTCGCCTGGGATCTGGAGGACGGCGGCGAGTACTCGGTCGCAGTGACGACCGGCGGCGGCCTCTATCGGTACCAGCTGCACG
>JBDHAS010000140.1:0-9788 GCA_039588015.1 Gemmatimonadota bacterium
AGGTTGACGTCCACCTATCGCGCGACGGACACCCGGTCCTTCACCACGGCGGCGATCTTTCGGAGAACACCGAAGGGCGAGGCCCCGTTAGCGACTACACGCTGGAGCAACTACAGCAGTTTGACGCCGGTTACCTGTTCTCGCGCGACGGCGGGGCATGCTACCCCTACCGAGGGAAAGGGCACCAGATCACCACGCTGGCCGAAGCCCTTACGACTTTCCCACACGCTCGTTTTAACCTGGATATCAAGGAGCGACGTGCCGCCCGCCCAGCCCGTGAGCTGATCGACCGACAACGAGCGGGCGACCGCGTTCTGATCGCATCGTGGTACTCGTGGCAGCGAGCCCCCGCGCTTCCCGGCTACCCAGGCCCCCGCAGCGTAACGCCTGGGCTTCCTGCTGCTCCACTGGACTCGGCTCGATGGCCTTTGGGGCGCGCGCATCGATGCCATGCAGCTGCCCGAACGACACTGGGGAATGCGCGTGGTGACGCCCAGACTAATCGAGCGTGCTCACGAGCTGGGCATGCGCGTCCACGTCTGGACGGTGGATGAAGAGGCCGACATGCACAGGTTGCTCAACTGGGGCGTAGACGGCATCATCACCAACAAGCCCGACCTAGCCGTCAAGGCCCGGGCACGCCACCTTGGATAGCCACAAGAAGACCAACGCCTAGAAGTTAGGGTGCCGCATGACGTACTCAACCTGTAGGTTCGTGCGTGGCAGGGTGCTGCTTCGCGCCATATGGATCCCCATCATATTGAGTCTGATGGTGACAGAGACATTTGCTCAAGACGACCGTCCGCGAGCACGGGACCTAGGCATCGCGCCCGGCATTTTTCAGCCCGGTGACAACAACGCGATCACCGACGTCTCGGGTGTGCTCGTAGGCCAGACCACGGTCTGGGAGGGCGACTCGATCCGAACCGGCGTTACCGTAATCCTCCCTCACGGTGGCAACATCTTCCGCGAGCGAGTCCCGGCGGCCATGTACGTTGCCAACGGTTTCGGTAAGCTCCTCGGGATTACGCAGGTTCAGGAACTCGGCGAGCTCGAGACGCCCATCGCGCTGACCTGCACGCTCTGCGTGTGGCGCGTGGCCGATGCCATGGTGGAGTATCTTCTGGCCCAACCGGGAATGGAGGGAGTGCGCTCCATCAACCCGGTCGTGGGCGAGACGAACGACGGCTACCTCAACGATATCCGCGTGCGGCCGATCCGTCCGGAGCACGTGGTGAGCGCCCTCGAATCCGCGGCGAGCGGTCCCGTTGCCGAAGGCGTGGTGGGAGCAGGGACGGGCACCCGGGCTTTTGGCTGGAAAGGGGGAATCGGCACCAGCTCGCGTGTGCTTCCCGAGGGACTGGGCGGTTGGACCGTCGGTGTGCTGGTGCAGTCGAACTTCGGCGGCGTCCTCCAGATGCTCGGCGCTCCGATCGGGGTAGAGTTGGGTCGCTACATGTATCGCAGCCAAGTCGAAGGCACGGGAGGGGAAGACGGAGACGACGGAGACGGCTCGATAATGGTCGTTGTGGCGACGGACGCACCGCTGTCACATCGCAATATCCAGCGTCTCGCATCACGCGCTGTGCATGGTCTCGCCCGTACCGGAGCACCCGGCTCGAACGGAAGTGGGGATTACGTCATCGCCTTTTCTAACACCTCGTCAGTCAGACGCCGACCCGGTGTTCGGGAGCCCATAACGGTGAGCGACCTTCCCAACGACGCTGTGACAGGCCTTTTCCAGGCGGCCGTGGAGGCGACGGAGGAAGCCGTCTACAATTCGCTGTTCAAGGCCGTGACGGTGAGCGGCCACCACGGAACGACCGAGGCATTGCCGATCGACAAGACCATCGAGATACTCGCCAGGCATGGTTTGCCGAGGAGATAGAGCATGGAAGGTACTCCGGAAGAAAAACCGTCCGGCAGCGACCGCCGACGGAATTTCGAGCTCAGGGAGCGGCTGGACGAGATCATTGTCATGGCTAGAAAGCTGAGCCAGGACGGAACCAGCATGTCCCGGGAAGAGCTCGATAGCATTCGCGCACGGATCGAGTGGCTAGCTGAGGAGATCTGGGGAGCCGCGGTCTACGGGCCACTGGAGTAGCTGCCGAAAGAAACGCCACCAAGCGCCGCTACGGCACGTCGACGGTTGAATTGAGCTCGCTGCTCAGCAGCGCATCCCTGACAGCCCTGCAGATCTCTATCCCAGAGTGAGTCTGGGCTTCTCTTGTAGCGGCTCCCAGGTGTGGAACCGCCAGCACGTTGTCCAACTTCAGCAAGGGATGATCGAGAGGCGGCGGCTCCTGCTCGAAGACATCGAGCGCGGCACCGGCCAGCCTCTTTTCCCGGAGCGCCGCAAAGAGTGCTGCTTCATCCACAACTCCGCCGCGAGCGGCGTTGACGAGATACGCCGTCGGCTTCATCAGGGCCAGCTCTTCGGCCCCAAGCAGTCCGTGGGTCTCTTCGGTAAGCGGAGTATGGATCGAGACGATGTCAGCCCGCGCCAGAAGGGTCGCAAGCGCAGTCGGCTCGGCACTCATCTCCTCCGCTCGTTCCCGGGACAGATACGGATCGTACACGAGGACCTGCATCCCCATCGCCCTAGCGCGTCGGGTCACCTCCGAGCCGATCCGCCCGGCGCCCACCAAACCCAACGTCTTACGATACAGCTCGGCCCCTCTGAAGCGGATTCGCTCCCACTCGCCGCGTTTGAGCGACGCGCTCGCCTGTGCGATGTTGCGCACGAGCGCGAGCATCAGGCCCAAGGTGAGCTCGGCAGCCGAGATGACGTTGCCGCCAGGAGAGTTGAGTACCGCAATCCCAAGCCGATTAGCGACTTCAACGTCGATGTTGTCCAAGCCCACGCCGGCGCGCCCGACGACTTTCAGCCGCCCAGCCGCAGACAGAACCTCTTCCGTAACTTGCGTGCGGCTTCGGACGATGATGGCGTCGTAATCGCCAATGATCGAGATCAGCTCACTGCGGCTGATCGCGGGACGTTCGTCGACGGCTATCCCTTCGGTAGCCCGCAGGATCTCGATGCCATCCGGTGTTATCGCGTCAGCAAGCAGAACGCGGAACGTGCGATCGACTTCTGCCATATCGGTGTCGTCTTCACTCCTTGATGATCAGCTCGATCTGGCCCAGTAGAGCCTCGAGCTCGTCCATCGTATGGTCGCCCATGTGGCCGATCCGGAAAGTCCGCTCCTTCAGTCTCCCGTATCCCGATGCGATCGTATAGCCGCGTTCAGCCAGCTTCCGAGTGATCCCGACTCCGCTAAGCTCATCGGGAAGCTGCACGCAAGTGACGGACGACGAGCGGCGGCCTTCGGCTGCCAGTACCCGCAACTCGATGCCGTGCCGCTCCCGCATTTCATCGACCCAGTGCCACGTGCGCTCTGCCATCGCTTCATGTCTAGCCCAGCGGGCCTCGAGTCCTTCCGCCTCGATTCGTGCCAACTGCTCATCGAGAGCGTAGAGCAGAGAGACGGCAGGCGTGTTCGACGTCTGATTCTTGGCGACGGCGATCTCGAATGCGTCGAAGTCAAAGTAGAGGCCGCGACCGGGTATGCTCAATGACCGCTCGTAGGCGCGCTGCGATGCGGCTCCGAAGGCCAGCCCCGGTGGCAAAGCCATTCCCTTCTGAGAACCGGTCAGCGCGAAATCAAGGCCCCAAGCATCCACCTCCACTGGCGTGGCCCCCAAGGACGTCACGCAGTCCACAAGCACCAGAGTATCAGGCGCGACCCGGCGGATCGCCTCGGCGATTGCCGCTATCGGGTTCAACACGCCGGTCGAGGTCTCTGAATGCACTACCGTTACCGCGTCATATTCGCGTCGCTCCAGCGCCTCAGCGAGAGGCCTCGGCTCGTTCGAGTCTCCCGGCTCGACGTCGAGCCGGTCGGCCTCTCTGCCGCAAGCAACGGCAATCTTGTAGAACCGCTCGCTGAAGGCTCCGCACACCATGGACAGCACGGTCCGCGGCGCGCAGTTGCGGATGGCCGCCTCCATAAGGCCCGTGGCAGACGATGTGGAGACATAGACCGGGCGCTCCGTCCTGAAGAGCCAGCACAGTCGCGGGGAGACACGTTCCATCAACGCCTCCATATCCGCTCCGCGATGGCCGATGACCGGGCGCACCATCGCCTTCAGCAACTCGGGCCTCACCTCGGTGGGGCCCGGGAGAAAGTATCTGCCGTACTCTGACAACACCCTGATGTCGGACTAAGTCGTTAGCGAAGCCGTGCGAGACCAGGGCCAATTGCCCTTCCCCGCAGTATGCACCGTATCTAGATTATCGCCCGTTTCCAACACAACGCAACAGCAAACGAAGGCGGTATCCGGACAATGAGCAAGAAGCAGGACCAGAAACAGGGAGCCGAGCGGAAGAAATGCCCAGGCTGCGGGGCGCGGGTCGATGCAAGCGATAGGTTCTGCCGCCAGTGCGGCGTGCCACTCACCGCCGGAACCAAGGCGAACGGCGGAATGCGAGGGTTGATCGGGCTACGAGGATTCGGCCTAGCTATCGTCGCGCTCGCTGTATTCTACGCGGTGCTGCAATACGGCGGCGGATCGGCGGAGTCAGATCAAGTGCCCGCACAGCGGATCACCATCTCAGAGATCGGTAGCGGCAGCCCAAGCACTTCGCCCAGTCCGCGGATGGCGGCCGATCAGCTGTTCAATCAAGCGCTGAGCGCCTACGAGGGCGGCGATAGCGCGGGCGCACGACAGTTCATACCTATGGCACTGACCGCATACCGCGGCCTCGCCGACCTCGACTTGGACGGCCGATACCACGTGGCGCTACTCGAGCTCGCGGCGAACCAGCCGCGAGCCGCGCTCGCACAGGCTGACACGATGCTCGCTCAGGTCCCCAACCATCTCTTCGGATTGCTGGTCGCCGCGAGCGCTCACGATCTTCTGGGCCAATCCGATCGAGCAGCGGACTACTACCAGGCGTTCCTGGACACGTACACGCCGGACGTTGCGGCCTCGCGCCAGGAATACCTCGACCACGGCCGAATGCTACCGGCGCGTCAGCAGACGGCCATCGAATACCTGCGGGCTACGGGACGCAACCCGTAGGCGAAGTGAAGACTCGAGTCGCGTGAGGTGATCATGAAGTCGCACACAGACTACAGAACGTTCAACACCAGGAGACAACAGGAGATCATCCACATAACGCCGTGGGTGGAGGAAGAAGTGGCGAAGAGCGGTATAGAGGAGGGCCTCTGCCTGGTGAGCGCGATGCACATCACCGCGTCCGTGTTCGTCAACGACAACGAGTCAGGCCTTCACCAGGACATCATGGACTGGCTGGAAGGGGACCTCGCGCCCTGGCAAGGACATCCGGCTCGCGGCGACGACTACCTGCACAACCGAACCGGAGAAGACAACGGTGCCGCGCACCTGCGCAACCTGACGGTCGGACACGAGGTCACGATCCCCGTGACCAAGGGCAAGCTCGACCTGGGTCCCTGGCAGCGCGTCTTCTACGGTGAGTGGGATGGCAGAAGGCCGAAGCGCGTGGTCCTGAAGATCATCGGCGACTGAGGAGCGGACAGACCAACTCCAAGCCATATTTGGTCTTTCCCGATCCTCGTGACCGCCCTACATTTACGCCGTCATGATTAGAGATCGCATCAACGAGCGCACCGTCTTGCTGCGGGACTGGCTCTACCCCGAGAGGATCAGTCCCGGGCACCGGGTTCGCTGCCAGTTGCCCGGTTGCCACGCGATGCTCGGGCGGAGCGGTCACCATTTGCGCTTTCGATCTCTACGGCGTAGCGATGCAGCACTGCCGCCGGAATGGGTAGGTTGGCACTGCAACCGCTGCGGTCACCTGAACGTCTACTGCCCGATCGGCTAGCCCGGCCCCGGCCAGGGCGTTGATCCTCCAAGCACAGCAGACTCATCAGGGGCCGGCGGCGCGGTCCCACCCACCTCGCGGCAAACATCGACATAAACCAGGTGCCAACAAAGAAGGCGATTTTCATGTTCTCTGAGTCGCTGAAAGGATCGCTCAACCTGCGCCGGGCGCTGCTGCTGTCGGCGGGCGTCTTGCTGACCACCGGTGCCGCGTCGGCTCAGGAGAGGCGGCCGATTCAAGCGAACGACCTCTACAGAATTCGCTCGGCCAGCAACGTGGTCTTCTCACCGGACGGCCAGCGTATCGCCTTCGTGGTCACTCAGATCGATTCCGCCGACAACGCGTACTACAGCCACATTTGGGTGGCGGACGCGCGACAACGAGAGGTACGTCAGCATACGCGCGGGAAGTTCCGCGACCGTGCCCCGACGTGGTCTCCGTCCGGGTCTAGCATAGCCTTCGTATCCGATCGCGGAGGAAACGGCCCCCAGATCTACATCCTTCCGATCGACGGTGGTGAGGCGTGGTCCCTCACCGATATGAAGAACGGGGCCTTCGATCCCGTATGGTCGCCGGACGGCAGCCATCTGCTGTTCACATCCGAGCTGACTGCGCAGGAACTGAGGGACGAGCGGGAGGACGACGAGGCAAGCGCCGTGACAGACGGCGGAGCAGCGGTTGCGGCCGACACTGCGATGTGGGGTTCGATGGCAGCCATAAGAAACTGGCTGGCCAGAAACGCCGCTGCCGAAGAGCCGGCGATCATAACTCGACTGGATTTTCAGGGCGAGCGACAACTGCTGCCGATCGAGAGTTGGGCGCACATCTATCTGGTCGGTCTCGCGGAGGGAGAGCCGCGACGCATCACGGACGGCACCTACGATTTCTACGATCCTGCCTTCTCGCCGGATGGCAACAGCATCGCCTACATCGCCGGAATTACCGAGGGAATGCACCCGGACTACTCTTTGAAGAGCGACCTGTATTTGATGGACGTAGCGACGGGTGAGCGGCGGAGAGTAGACATACCAAACTACGCCATCTCAGGACCTTCATGGTCGCCCGACGGCAGCAGCATCGCATTTAGCGCTCGCGACACCGCCGATCGCTCCTCCGCTCACACTCAGGTCGGTCTCATCGCGAGCGGCGGGAGTGCCAACGAGGCCGGGGTCACCTGGTTGACCAGCGCGCTCGATCGAAGCGCCCGCCAGTTCCGCTGGGCTCCAGACGGACGGTCGGTCTACTTCACCGCTGGCGTTCACGGCACCGCCCCGATCTACCGGACGAGGTTGGAGGATGGCGAGATACGCCAGGTCGTCTCTGGAGAGCGCGGTGTGCTCAGCTTCGACGTTTCGACCCGGACTCTCGCCTACGTTACCACAGAGCCGGCAAACCCGTCTGAGGTCTACGTGGCGGAAACCAGCGGTGACGACGAGAGGCGGCTGACCGACCTCAACGCCGACTGGTTGGCAGCGGTGCAAGTGCAGCCATACGAAGGGTTCTACTACCGCAGCTTCGATGGCCGCCGCATCCAAGGCTGGCTTATCAAGCCGGTGGGATACGACCCGGATTCGATGCCCCCGCTGGTGCTGGAGATCCACGGAGGTCCGCATGCCATGTGGGGCCCAGGCGAGCCGACCATGTGGCACGAGTTCCAGTTCTTGTCAGCCAACGGCTATCTGGTGCTATTCACCAACCCCAGAGGAAGCGGAGGCTATGGCCACGACTTCAAGTTCGTGATTCAGCGTGCTTGGGGTGATGGGCCGATGCGCGATGTGCTGGCGGCAGTAGACACGGTGGTACAGCGCGGTCTGGTGGATGAGGACCGCATGGTAGTCACCGGCGGCAGTTACGCCGGTTATCTCACCGCGTATCTCGTCGGCCACGACCATCGTTTCAAAGCGGCCGTGGCGCAGAGGGGCGTGTACGACCTCGAGACCTTCTTCGGCGAGGGCAACGCGTGGCGGCTGATACCGTGGGAGTTCGACGCCTATCCCTGGGAGGACCACGAGGTCCTGCGCCGGGAATCGCCGATCACTTACGCGCACGAGATTCAGACTC
This sequence comes from Gemmatimonadota bacterium, assembly GCA_039588015.1. Taxonomy (GTDB): domain Bacteria; phylum Gemmatimonadota; class Gemmatimonadetes; order Palauibacterales; family KS3-K002; genus JASFMO01. The sequence continues at coordinate 7,931 of JBDHAS010000140.1, forward strand.
CTCTGATGATCATGCATTCCGACCGCGACCTGCGCACGGGCGTGTCACAATCGGAGATGCTCTACCGCACACTAAAGGTGCTGCAAAAGCCGGTCGAATACGTCCGCTATCCCCGTGAAGGTCACGACCTGTCGCGTAGCGGTGAGCCTCTGCTACGAGTAGACCGGTTGCTGCGGATACTGGAATTCTTCGACCGTTACATCGGTCCGGGAGAATAGCGCAGCCGCAACGCCGGCTGAAGACTCCCGCGTTTGGCTAGCCTTCCACCGCCCTGCCGCAGGGGAGTCAGGCGCAGGCGAGTCCGTGCTCGCCGAGATACTCCGCGATGGACTCAAAGGTCACCGCTCCGGAGTGAAGCAGCGAGCCCAGCAGCACCGCATCGGCGTTGCCAATCATCAACGCGTCTAGTAGGTCCTCGACACTGCCCGCCGCACCGGCGGCGACCACGGGCCTGGCCACGGCCGAGCTCACTGCGCCCAGCAGGTCGAGGTCGAAAGGGGTGCCGTTGGGACCGCCGCCCAAAGGTTCGACGATCATCTCGCCGGCGCCTTGCGCTTCCGCTACCTCGGCCCAGGTGACGGGATCCCACTCCGTGGCCGCGCCGTGCCGACCTTCATATACACGCCAGATCTCACCTTCGCGTCGCGCCGCTACGATGACGGCGAGCGACTCCGGCCCGAGGCGACGAGTCAGCGCGGCAATGAAGTCAGGATCTGCCAGTGCCGCGGTCTGTACGGCGACGCGGGAGACGCCGGCGGTCAGCAAAGCCTCGGCCTGGGTCACGGTGACCGGCTCGGTGGCCATAGTGACGGGCGGTAGTATGGCGGGAGCTAGTTCTCGAGCTAGAGGAATCAGGCCGTCGGGCGGTGTGGCGCGACAATCGATCAGCACTTCTCTCGCCCCGGCTTCCGCATACGCAGTTGCCGCCTCGACCAGGTCGGTACTCGGCTCCGTTCGCAGGAGCTCGACACGCTCGACCAATTTTCCGGCAGCGTCCGTGGAGAGAACGGGTATGAGCCGCTTGCTGATCGTGGGGCTATTCCTCATCCACGGGTGCGGCCGCGAACGGGACGTTCTTTCGGATGCGGTGGCTGAACAACGTGATCTCCGTGAATCCTGCGCGCTGCAGAAGAGCCTCACCTTCTTCCCAGCCTTGATCGAAGCTGGCGGGAACGTGACTATCCGTTCCGATGGTCACCGTCGCAACGTGCGCCTCCTGTGCCAACTTCATTATCCCGAGACCGGGATACGGCTCGCTCGGGGCCTGAACCACGCCGGAGGTGTTTACCTCGAGTCCCAAACCCTTGCTCACCAGCTTCTCGAGGATGCTCCGGATTTGTGACTCGAACGGCTCGACGTCAAAGGGGCCGTAGTACTTCACGCCGAAGCGCTTGACCAGGTCGATATGGGCGAGCACGTCGAAGTTGCCCCAGTCGAGCGCCTCTTCTACCGCCTCGAAGTAGCCACCGTAGGCGTCTAAAACGTCGCGATCCTTGAAGTAGCTGCCTACGGAGAACCCCCCGGATATCTGCTCCCCACGCACGACATGGACCGCGCCAATGATGAGGTCGAAGTCCACTGAGTCGACAAGCGCATCGAGGTTCTCGACCCATTCCGGTCGGTACTCGAGCTCGCCGCCAAGCAGTATGCGAAGTTCAGGGTACTCAGGCTGAAGCCGCTCGATCTCATGTTGGAGCAGCTCGAACCGTTGGCGTGCTTCGACGAGATCTAAGATCCAATCTCCCTTGTCGGCATCCAACGTTTCGGCGTGGTTCGTGAAGCAGATCTCATCGAAGCCGAGGGCAGCGGCAGTACGGCAGACTTCCTCGGTGCCGCCACGCCCATCGGCCGAGTACTG
>JBDHAS010000141.1:0-9505 GCA_039588015.1 Gemmatimonadota bacterium
TGGCAGGCCCAACGAATCGCGCGGCGCGCGCGGCCGCCGGCCCGATGCACGGCTATGCCGGTTACGAACAGAATGAGGATCGTGATTTCCAGGATGCCGAACTCGAACGGCTGCGGCGGAAGCGGTAATCGCACGTCGAACGCTTCGCCGGCGACCTCCGCGACGGATGCCCTGACGCTGGCCACGACGGCATCGGACGAGATCGTGGCTCCGGTCACTCCCACGACATCGGGGTAGTCGTAATCGACGGCATCGAACCTGGCGCCTGCGATCGCCTTGAAGTAGTCCGCGGCCCGGGCCATTCGCCAGAAGATCGGCGTCTCGCGCTGCTCGACGACCTCGACCCCGGCGACCCTGCCCAGCGTATCAATGCCGGCCAGCAGCAGCATCGGGCCGCCGTAGCCGGATGCGCTGCCTGCCGCGGCCCAGCCAACCAGGCGCTCCTCATCATCATAGACGCGGAAGACGCCGCTCTGCTCCACGAACGTTGCGGCCTGCGGGAAGATTTGCCGGATGGGATCCCTGAGGTCGGGTGCGGCACGCGTGCGGCCAAACCAAAGCGCGGCTCCAAGCGCTGCGAACACCGCGAGCGCGATGAGGGAGTTCCGTCTTCGCCTCTTCAATGGTGTGAAGCTCTGTGTCGATGGTGATGGGGATGACGATGGGGATGGAGATGGGGAGAGCATTGTCGGCGGAATCTCCCGTTCCCCATCCCCATCCCCATCCCCATCCTCATCGATGTCCCGAACCAATTAGCCACAACCTCCAAAAACCGACCCCGGACAAGATGACCGCGACGCCGAACAGGATTCCGCCCCGCACCGCCGCCGTCGGCTCGCCTTCACCGAAGCTGGTCCCGACGAACGCTATGGTGAATCCGGCGAAGAGAATCCAGACCGCGAAGGCCAGCCACTTCCACCACGATTGCGGGATCGCGCGATCGCGCGCCCACGCCCGGATCCCGAGGACCATGACGCAGAAGAGGATCCCTTCGACGAACCAGAAGAAACCGCTGTTGAAGATCTGCATGGCCCACCTCACCCGAGATCGATGAAGTCTTCGGTCTTGAGCCACCACGGCGGCTCGCGGTACGACGCGTTCTTGCCGCCCAGCGACGGCATGTAGTAGTCCTGAGGGTCTGGCCCTTCGTAGAACGCCTTGTGCATTCCCGTCAGCGCCCGTTCCGTCAGGCCGGTCGGGTCGTTGGCGCTGAGCTTGAGCGCCAGCTTGTGCAGCCAGTTCGCCTTGCGCGTGTAGGGGCACACGGCGATGCAGATCCGGCAGCCCATGCTCCCCAGGTTTGAGTTCCAGAAGTTGAGGCACTTGGCGGTGTCGATCTTGTAACGACGGTAACCGCGCACCTCATCCTTGTCGCCGAACGGGATCGCGCCGCTGGGGCAGTTCTCCGCGCAGACCTTGCAGTAGCGGCAGAAGTCCTGGACTCCGAAGTCGATCGGCTTGTCCGGTTGCAGCGGCAGGTTGGTGGTCACGACCGCCGGCCGGATGTTGCAGCCCACTTCCGGTGTGATCATCACGCCGTGCCGGCCCTGTTCGCCCAGGCCCGCGTCGATGGCGATCGGCGGCACCATCAGGTCGTAGCTGTTGCCGGGGATGTGCGTGCGTGCCGGATAGCCCAATGCCTTGATGAAGGCCGCAAGGCGCGCCGCGATGATACGCGAGCGAGCGTACGCATCGCTGGAAGTGCCGTAGTTCGGGTTGGCGTACATCGGGTCCCACGACATGGGGGTGCCGATCACTACCGCGTACTCCCAGTGCGACGGGACCTGCAGCGGCTCGTCCACGTCCTCGAAGCCGCGGCCCGGCAGCGGATGCTTGTAAACCCAGTCGTGATTCAGCTTGGTGATCCCGACAAGCGTCGAGCCGAACTCGTGCGCGACCTTCTTGATAAGATCCGAAGTCTTGGCCGGGTCCTTCATCCCCGCTCGCTCGGGAACTCGCCCCATGCGGTCGGGTTGCGGGAAGTCGGCGACCTCGGGCGGCCCTTGCGGACGGTCCGGCCCCACGGCGAACATCGCATCGGCCCAGGCCACCGCCAGTTTGTACTGGTCGCCGTATTCCTGCATGTCCTGGCGCAGCTTCGGGAAGATCTCTTCCACCATCAGCGTGTCCAGCTCGCGATCCTCGGGGTGCTCCTCGTAGTACTTCGCCAGAACTTCATCGTCCATCACGCCCCCAGACCTCATCTGCCGGTACTGACGCATGAACCGGCCCCGGCGCGAGAAGATGTTCTCGACCCGCGCATCAGGTCGGTCGGTTGGCCCGACTCGCTCGTACGTGGGCTCGTCCACCTCGTAGCGTTTGCGATTGAAAGTCTGGCTGGCGCCCTCCTGATTCTGCCAGCCGAGGTGCGAGTGCGGGTCTTTTCCTGCCGCGTAACCGAACGCGCCCAAGCCAATGCCGCCGATGGCCGCGCTGGCGACGCCGGAGATCTTCAGGAACTCCCGTCTGCCGACCTGCCGCTCGACTTCGGATTCAGCTGGGGCTTCGGCGTCTTTCGGTTTGGGCTGCTTTCCATCCGTAGGGTTGTTCATCGGTCTTCACCCGTTCGTGTGAACGTGGGTCGCCAATCTGGATTCAGAGATGCTCTCGCGCGGTGATGCTCTCCCGCCCGTCCATCTTCCAGAACGCGGCGTCCTCCAACTGCTGGCCGTAGCCGCTGGCCTGGTCGAGAGCGACCATGGCACCGTCGGCGGGCTTGATGCGTCCCTCGACGATCTTGCGGATCGCGCGGTGCAACCACGAGTTGTTCGGTTTGTTGAATGGACAGACCCGCTTGCAGTTCGAGCAGCTGAACCCGTTGAAGTCGTAGCATTTCTCGACCTCGGTGTACCACTTGAACGTGCCGGGGTTGTTGGACGGCGACATACCCTGCCATGTCCGCGGACCGTTCGTAACGGCGCCGCTGGGGCAGTCGGTCGCACACAGCTTGCATGCCTCGCAGAACTCGGTGACGCCGAAGTCGATCGGCTCGGTCGCGACCAGCGGCATATCCGTGATCACCTTCGCCAGACGGACCCGCGGCCCGTACTTGGGCGTGACCAGCAAACCCATCCGTCCCAGTTGGCCGAGGCCCGCATCGATGGCGATCGGGATGCTGAGTCCGACTCCGTTACCGGCCGGAATCGCTCGATAGCCCAGCGCCCTGATGAAGTCGGCAAGCGTCGATGACGTGACAGCCATCCGCGAATAACCGTTGCCCGTGGCAGCGCTCGCCAGCCGGCCCGGCGAGTTGGCGATGGCGTAGTAGTCCTCCTCGAACGCGAGCGCGATGACGCGGTTCATCGACTCGGGGATGTACCACACCGCGTCGGTCTGCTCGAAGCGATCACCATCCGAAAGCACCGGGATCGTGCGCTCGCGGTCTTCGCGGCGCGGCGCGTAGTGGTCGGAGTAGAGCCAAAGCGGGTTGAGTTCCGCGATGCCGGCCAAAGACGCTCCATAGAAGAGCGCGGCGTGCCGCACGGCCAGCGATGCGCCCTCCCAGGTCAAGTCGATGTCGGCTGGGTCCCATGACCTCAGCTGGTCCAGTCGCGAGCCGCGGACCATGCCGCTCGTGTTGCTCCAATCGTAGTCGCTGCCGCCGCCCATCTGGGCATGCCGCCATGCGGCGGCCATCAGCGCGTAGTCGAGTCGCGTCTGGTTGGGCTGCTTCCCTTCATTCTCGATCAGGTTCACTCGGGCCAGGTTCTCGCGGGGCCGATCCTGGCGCCGCGGGTCCCAGACGTTACGGCTGAAGATCGTGAACTTCTCGCTCATTCGCTCGAGTACCGACGGGTCGCACTCGTAAGGGAAACGACCGCCCGTCAGTCGCTCGACCAGCAGCTCGCCGTACTCGCCTTCGGACTGGACGACCACGCCGTCCTTCGTCTTGGCCAGGACGTTCGGAGCGGCAATGCCAATGCCCAGCGCCGCGCTGCCCGCGCCGAGCAGCCCTAGGAATTCGCGCCTGTCCATCGATTCCTTGGCCATCACTCGCTCTCCTGTTCTGCACGGCGAGCGGCCGACGCGAAGACAAAGCGCCAGAGGAGAACGGCCCAGGCGATGGCCACGAAGGTCAGCGTCGTTCCCATGACCACCGCCGCCTTTCCCGCTCCCTCGCGCGCGAAGGCGGCGATCACTTCGACCACGAACACGCCGTACAGCAGGCCGACGAGCGTGATGGCCCACTGCCACCAGGCGATCTTCAGTTTGCGACGACGGGCGAAGCGGGAGAGCAGGATCCACCCGGTCGCAGCGATAGCGCCAATGAGGATCTCTAGCATAGGCTCTTCGGTCTTTTGGAAGGGAAGCGCACGTTCTCGTACGTCCCCACCTGTTTGCGAGGACCGTGCCACTGAGAGCGCCCGAAAACCGGCTAAATGCCTAGGTGACAGCTGGCTTTTTGACGGGGGCTCTGGCCCGCACACAAGACTAGAGGGGCCGGAGTGGGGCGTAGTGCCCCAACTCCCCATCCCCATCGAGATGACGATGGGATGAAGGTGAGGAATGAAGATGAAGATGAAGATGGTATGGTCCTCATGGCATCAATCGGTACGAGCATCGGAACGGGGTGAGACGAGGTTGACATATAGCCATATAGATAATATGGATAGCCATATGAAAACCACGCTGAATATCCCTGACGCGCTTATGGGTCGGCTCAAGCGCGAGGCCGCTCGGCAGGGACGCACCATGTCCGAACTGGTCGAGACGGCTCTTCGAATGCTCCTCGAAGCAGAGAAGAACGAGGTCGATCTCCCACCTCTCCCCACGTTCCACGGCGGTGGAGAACGGGTCGATATTGCCGACAGGGAAGCGCTCTACGATCTCATGGAGCGGCGCTAGTGTTTGTAGTGGATACGAACGTTCTCGTCTACGCCGTGAACGCTCAGTCCCCGCATCACGAGACCTGCCGTGAGAAATTGGAAGATTGGCGCCGCCAAGCGTCGGCGTGGTATCTCACCTGGGGAATCCTTTACGAGTTTCTCAGTGTGATGACGCACCCACGGATGTTCGACCGTCCCTGGTCGGCGGGAGAAGCTTGGGAATTCATCCAGGCCTTGCTCGCTACTCCAGGACTCGGCGTGCTCGTCCCGACCGATCGACACGCGGCAGTCGCGCGTGAGGTCCTAGCGGAACTGCCACACTTGAGTGGAACTCTGATGTACGATGCGCAAACGGCGGTCCTGATGCGTGAACATGGCATCTCGAAGATCTACACGAGAGACACCGACTTTCACCGCTTCCCGTTTCTTCAGCCCATCGATCCGCTGACCTAGCTTGAGGCCGCGGGACCCTGCAAGCACCGGGTTCGCAGCAACGCCAGGCGGCTGAGCTGGCCGAAGCGACCGACCACCCGAACCTCGGCGTGTAGCGCGCCACCTGGAGCGTATTCGGAGGCGATCGGCGCGAGATAGGAACTAAAGACTTCGAGCAGCGGTCTCCCAGAAGACCGTCTCGACTGGCCACCAACAACAACGTCCGGGCCTACACTTGTCGGCCGGGCCGTTCTCGTCCTTCCACACGCACCGGTTCCTTCTTGATACGAAGTTGAAGCCGCCGGCCGCGAGCGTTTCATCGCCGGGCATTGAAACATTCCCATCCTTGTACGAAACATTCCTGCAGCCGGGGGCAAGCGGCCGCAATCGGCGAAAGACAGGGAACACAGGGACATCTGACCCGGCGCGAGAGACTGGCATCGGTGTTGCACGAGCCCGGCGACTGAACTGCACGCCCCAGTCGCCGGCAAGCCGATCCGTCATGCGGAGGCCGGAGCGATAGGTCCGGGCCTGACCATCAGAAGGATTCGAGCGTAAGGCGAAGCGTGGCGGGCGATAGATTGCTCGACATTGAGACAAGAAACAAGAATAATGTTCGACCAGACGGTGATCGTTGTAGCAGTGCTGTCGCTGTTCACCGTCGCGTGCGACGATGATTCGAACGGCAGTTTCACCCGAAATGACGACGTTCGATGTGCGAATCGAGAACGGCTCGACGGTCTACGAGTTCGCTAAGTCGGGCGTGTTCAGAACGCCCGACGGTTGCCGGGAGTCCCCGGCGACTCGATACTTGGGTAGGCACAAGAACCGCGTCCTTACTGACCCCGACCATTTCACAACGCGCAGTGATGGCAAGCGACTTACCTGGAGCTCAGACAAGGGAGGGATTATGTTTGCGCGAGCACTCCTCACCACAATCGTGTGTGCGTGCCTCGTCGTCGGCACCTGGAGCTGCCGGAGACAAGACAGCGGCGAGATGGCTGAGATGGCGGAGGGCGAAGCCATGCTGGAGGGTGAAGGGATGATGGAAGACGAACCGATGATGGAAGGCGAAGGGATGATGCAGGAGATGGCGCTGCCCGACACGACAGGCGCCGCCGTCTGGAGCTACCTGGAGGCCGCCGACTATCGCGCCAACTGGGAGCTGTGGCCCGGCAAAGGCGAGCTATATACCGGTCAGGAACCTCACGGTGCACTGCTGACCACGTATCTTAATCGCGCCGCCCACGCGGCCTTGACGGGTATGGCCGGCTCGATGCCCGCCGGCGCGATTATCGTCAAGGAGAACTACATGCCGGATAGGACCCTCGCCGCGATCACCGTCATGTACAAGGTGGAGGGCTACGACTCGGCCAACAACGATTGGTACTGGGTCAAGCGGCTCGCCGATGGCACGATCGAGGTTCAGGGCCGCGGCGCGGGCTGCATCGGGTGTCACAGCGCCCAGCAGGGCAACGACTACATCTTCACGGGGTCGCTGAGCGGCCAGATGTAGGTTCTTGTGTGACCGCTCCTAGCCAGTCAGCGGTGGGGCGCTCACACGTTCTGTTCGGCTGCAGGAGAAGCAACGGTCATGGACAAGCCTGTCGGACGCCATCACTGGATCGTCAGGGTCACTCACTGGGCGGCCTTCATCTTAATCTTCGCGATGGTCGCCAGTGGCCTGCAGATCTACCGGGCCTACCCGCGCTTCGGCGAGCGTGGCGGGCCCTACTTCGCGAACTTCTTCCATAACGTGGCCTTCCCCGAGTGGTCGCGCTTGGGCGGCTGGCTCGCCGGCGGGATCAACTGGCATTTCTTCCTGATGTGGCCGTTTGTTGGCCTGGGGCTTCTCTACCTGGCGTACCTGGCTCTTTCGGGCGAGTGGAAGAAGCTCGTTTTTCGGCCGCGGGACGCGAGGCCCGCTTTCGAGATGGTCAAGTATTACCTGCGAATTCGCAAGGATCACCCACCGCAGGGCAAGCACAACGCTCTGCAAAAGGCCGCCTATACACTCATCGTGTTGCTCGGGATGCTGTCGGTGCTGACGGGCATCGCCATGTGGAAGCCGGTCCAGCTCGCCTGGCTGACGGGTCTGTTCGGCGGTTTCCAGGCAGCGCGCTACTGGCATTTCTGGGCCGTGTGGCTGTTCGTGATGTTCACTTTGGTGCACGTGGTGCTGGTGTTCCTTGTGGATCCGGCATCGTTACGTGCGATGATCACCGGTCGATATCGAGGAAGGTATGTGAGCGATGAGCCGTAAAGTCGGACGGCGCAGCTTCATTTTGAGCGCCGCGGCCGCTCTGCTGTCCGCCTGCGGGTGGGACGGAGGACGCACGCTGCGCCCCGTGCTGGGCGGATTCAGCCGATTCAACGATTGGGTGAGCCAGCTTGTTTTCTCGAGCGAGCGGAGCGCGCCCAAATACGACCCATCGCAGCGGTCGCGGAGCTTCCCGGCCTACCACATCAGCGCGATGACGCCGACGCTAGAGGATCCCGCAGCGTGGCGGCTCGAGGTCGGTGGGCTGGTACGCACGCCGCTCAATCTGGCGCTCGACGAGATACGCAGTTTCGAGCCGCTCACCTATACGGTGAAGCACCACTGCGTCGAAGGCTGGTCCGCCATCGCGACCTGGACCGGCACGCCGTTCCGGGCAGTGGCCGAGCGGACGGGTGTGCTTCCCGAGGCCCGCTACGTGCGCTTCGATTCGTTCGATGCCGGGTACTACAGCGGCTGGGATCTCGAGTCCGCACTGCACCCTGAAACCATTCTTGCCTACGCGTTCAACAGTCAGGAGTTGAGGCCCGATCACGGCGCCCCGCTGCGGCTCTACGCGCCCCATAAGCTCGGCTATAAGATGACAAAGTATCTGACGCGAATCACCTTCACGGCCGAGCGGCCCGGCGGCTACTGGGAGGACCAGGGCTACCCCTGGTTCGGCGGCGTATGAGATGCGCCCTCTTGCTGGCGCTGATTCTGACGGCCCCCACGGCATGCGGGCGTGAGCGCGACATGCCGGAACGCGTCGAGATGCCGGATTCAGCAACGGTCATGCGAGCGCTCACGAGCAAGCCTGCCATGGACTCGTTGCTCGACACGATTCCCGGCGGCGAGATGGCACGGGGCGACTCGGCGGCCGCGGTGCGACTGCTGAAGAAGAAGATGTAGCTCTGGCCTAAGGGTTTCCAAGAACTGCTGCGTCGCATGAACTCCCCTGAGCGGACAGCAAAGCGTTGTGCGCGAGAGGTGGCCTCGACCCCGAAACGGGAGGCATGGATGCGGGATCTCTATCGCAAGCGGGCTCGGAACTATGATCGGACGCAGTGGCTTTACCGCGCAGCGGGATTCCGGGTCGGCTGGTACCGTCGCCAGACGATCGATGCCCTGAGGTTGTCGCTAGGCGACACGGTTGTCGACCTAGCTTGCGGGTCAGGCCTGAACTTCCCGTTGCTATACCGGGCCGTTGGCCCGACCGGACGCATCGTGGGCGTCGATCTAACGGACTCCATGCTACAGCGCGCGCAGGCTCGCGTGGAGAAGGAGTCTGTGACCGGCGCGACGAGCTCAAGCACCTATTCCATATCGGAGATCGTTTGTAACAGAAGCTCTTCGGCAAAGTCGGCCATCATCACATTTGTCTCTCGGCCGCCTCTGTTCGCCAAGACGATCACGCCGGCTCTCTTTTCCGGTATCAATCCGACAACCGCTCCGTGTCCGGGTGTTCGCCCCCGGTGAATCAGCAGGGTGCCGATTCCCTCGAGCAGTGCTGCGAACCAGCCTAACGCGATCCTGGTCTGCCCATCTTCCGAGGCCCATCTGATCCTGTGCAGCTCACTCCGCACATTCTCATTCACGGGATTGGAGTTGTCTTTGGAGCTATCCAACTGGGCTTGGAGAAAGAGTGCAAGATCGGGCATCGTTGACCGATGGGCCCCACCACCGGCGAGAATCCCGTATTCGTAGTACGGAACTTCTCTGGTGGATTCGTTCGATTCGTATCCTACGGAATATCGTTCCTCCTGTTCCTCCGTCAACGGGATGACCGTGTCGTGCATTCCCAGAGCAATCAGCAGTTCATCTTCGATGACCTCTACGTACGATTTCCCTGCTGCGATTGCCAGGACATGTCCCAGCAATCCCATTCCGAAAGTCGAATACACGAGCTGCTCTCCGGCAGGGGCTCCGAGTTCGGTCCGCTTGAACCCTTCGCGGAGTAGTTCCGGCGAATAGCCCTTCCACTGGTAGG
>JBDHAS010000142.1:0-10067 GCA_039588015.1 Gemmatimonadota bacterium
CCTTCGCGACGATGACTGCGCCGGCGCGAGACATGGGTTCAACGGTCCACTCCGTCGTCCAGTCACCGGCACCCACATCCTCGCTCAGAGCGTCCGCGATCTGGCGTTGAACCGCTTCAGAGAGTCCTTCCATGGGCCTCGACCTCTACGTGGTGATCAGAGCATAGAGGATATAGGCAGCCCCGACCGCCCAACAGTAGTAGGCAAAGCGATGGAAGTGGCCCGTGCCCAACCAGCGCACGAATAGAACGATAGCGATCAAGCCCGCGCCGAAAGCGGCTACGGCAGCCGCCACGAGTTGAAGAGCGCCGGTTCCGGCCTGCGCGCCAGCCAGGTCGGGTAATTCCAGCAGAGACGCGCCGAGTATCGCGGGAATCGAGAGCAGGAAGCTGAACTCGGCCGCCGCCTCGCGCTTCGTCTTCGACGCCAGCGCCATTGTCACCGTCATGCCCGACCTCGAGATGCCCGGCAGAATCGCCGCGGCCTGGGCGAATCCGACGAGGAGGCTGCCGACCCATCCGGGGTCCTGACGATTGCCGCGGGCCAGGAGCCAGCGCGTCGCGAATACCACGGCGCCCGTGATCAACAGATTGACAGCCGTAAGCAACGGCGAATCGAACGCCCTCGAGATCGCGTCCGCAAACGTAAAACCGACGAGAGCAATCGGTACCGATGCCAAGACCAGCATTCCGAGGTACCGGAGAGCGTCCCGCTCTCTTCGGACGGCGCCGACGATGAGCGAGACGAGGCGTCGCCGGTATAGAATCATCACGGAGAGCACGGTGGCCAGGTGAACCATGACCTCGAACGACCGGGAAGAACTCGGTAAGGCCCTGTACGATCCCGAGGACTATCGCCTCAAGCAGCGACATCAGCTCACCCGCTCGCCCGTGGAGTCGCCACGCTTCTCACCGACCGAGCACCTCCTCGTAGTAGGACTCGTACATTTCCAGGATCTTCTCGGCCGAGTAGTTCGCCTCGGCTTCCGCCCGAGCCGCCGCTCCCATCTCTCGCTGCAGGTCCGGATCGGAGAGGATCTCGGTGGCCGCCTCCGCCATCGCATCAACCGCTCCGACCGCGAGAAGGCGGCCGGTATGCCCGTCTTCAATGATCTCTTCCAAGCCGCCGCAGCGAGTGCCAACCACCGGCACTTCGCTGGCCATCGCCTCAAGCGCCGACAGGCCAAACGACTCCGATTCGCTCGGTAGCAGGAATAGGTCGGCGCAGGCCAGCAATTCGCCCACGGATTCTTGCTTGCCCAGAAACACGACTCGGTCGTCCATGCCCAGGTTCCGCGCCCGCTCCTCCGCCATGGGGCGGTCGGGCCCGTCCCCAATCAAGATCAAGCGAGCCGGCACTTTCTCCATCACCCGGGCGGCCACTCGCACCACGTCACCGACGCGCTTGACCGGCCGGAAGTTGGAGACGTGCATGATGATCTTCTCGTTCGGCTCGGCGAGCGCGTTGCGGTGCCTGCTGTTGGGATTCCGCCCGAATTGCTCTGCATCGATGAAGTTCGGGATAACACGAACGTCGCAGCCTGTGCAGCCGAACGCAGCTACGGTCTCCTTCTTCAGGAACTCGGATACGGCGGTCAGGCCGTCGGATCGTTCGATGGAGAACTTGACTATCGACCGGTACGATGGGTCCTGGCCGACGAGAGTGATGTCCGTACCGTGCAGCGTCGTGAGGATCTTCAGGTCGTCCGGTTCCTCTAGCATCTGCTTGGCGAGCCAAGCTGAAGTCGCGTGCGGCACGGCATAATGCACGTGGAATAGATCCAGATGCCGTTGGGTGGTCACCTCGTGCATCGCGACCGTCGCCGCCAGCGAGTAGGGCGGGTACTCGAACAGCGGGTAGCGGGATACCTCGATTTCGTGGAAGTACGTGTTCCTCATGAATCGAGGAAGTCGGAACGGATGCGCATACGAAACGAAGTGAACCTCGTGCCCGCGCTGGGCCAGAAGCATGCCCAGTTCAGTAGCGACGGCGCCACTTCCTCCGTATGTCGGATAGCAGCTGATTCCAATCCTCATGTCACTCGAACGTTGCTATGGGTGACGATTCCGCTGCGCCGGCAGACCGCCCGCTCTGCCAGCAACGAACGATCTCCTCCGCCAACTCCTCTCGTCCGCGGCCCGCGTCCAGCCAGATCGTAGCCTCGGGCAGCTGGTGTCGGAACCAAGTCAGCTGGCGACGCGCGAAACGCCGCGTGTTCCGCTTAGCTTCCACAACCGCCTCCTCCAGCGTTCGCTCGCCTCGCAGATGCCTGATCAACTCGTCGTAGCCCACGGACTTCAGACCCGGCGAGTCCTCGGGGTAGCGGCCGAGCAGTCCGCGCACTTCGTCCAGCAGGCCCGCAGCCATCATCTCGTCGAAGCGGGCATCGAGCTGGCGGTAGAGGTCTTCGCGCGGTCTTTGCAGGCAGATGACCATCGCCGACAGCGAAGCCGTCTCAGGCGGCTGTTCGAGCCACCAAGTATGACTGCGGCCGGAAAGGAGCACAACCTCCAGCGAGCGGGCCAAGCGCTGCGGGCCACCCTCGCCTTCCAGCTGCGAGGCACGCCGGGGATCGAGACGTCCCAGCCAGCGTTTCAGACTCTCGGTCGGCCATCGTGTCAGCAACCTGCGCAGCCGTTCGCGACGTTCCGGGTCGAACTCTGGCTCCGGCCCGAGCGGCGCCAGCAGCGCCCGAATGAAGAAGCCAGTGCCGCCGACCACGATCGGCACTCGACCGCATTCCCGAGCAGCACCGATCCACGTCCACGCGTCTCGGGCAAACATCCCGGCGCTGTACTTCTCGTCCGGGTCGAGCCGATCCAATCCGTGATGAGGAACGCGGCCGCGGAGCGAGTCGCACGGCTTCGCGGTGCCGATGTCCATGTCTCGGAAGACCTGCCTGGAGTCGGCAGAGATGATCTCCCCATCCACCCGCTCTGCAACATCCACCGCAAGTTCGCTCTTCCCGGTGCCGGTGGCGCCGGTGATCACGATCGCTTCGCCCGTCATGCGCGTTTCCATTCTGTCAGGCGAGGCGGTCGGCTAGGTGCGTCCAAACCGGCGAGCGAGCTCGTCGAGGGAGAGCCGGAGGATCGTCGGCCGCCCGTGCACGTCGTGACTCGGCAGCTCCGCGGCGAACAGTCTGTCGAACAGCTCCACCATCTCCGCTTCCGACAGAGGCTGGCCCGCTTTGATCGCGGCCTTGCAGGCGAACGACTTGGCGACCCGCTCATACTGGCTGCGCGCAGAATCCACGAGCGGTGACCCGCCGGCAAGCTCGGCGATCATCTCGCGGAAACAGCGCTCCGCGTCGAAGTGTGGGTGCGGGTTCGGCACGGCGTGCAGGACAACCGTGTTGCTGCCGAAGACTTCGAGCTCGAATCCCGCTTGCCTCAAGACTCCAGCCAGCTCCTCGACCGCCTGGAACTCGGTTGGCGAGAGGCGAACCGTGATGGGGAACAGCAGCCGTTGTGAGGACGAATCTCGCTGCTCGAAATCGCGCATCAGGCGCTCGAAGAGGACGCGCTCGTGTGCCGAATGTTGGTCGATGATGATGAGGCCGCTACGGGTTTCGGCCAGGATGTACGAATTGTGGAGCTGCCACATAGCGCCAGTGCGGCCGGTACCCCGCTCGGCCGCTTCGGCCTCTGCCTCCTGCTCGCCGGCTGCCTCGCTGGGTACGAACAGCGCCATCTGCGAGCCGCTCGGGCGGCCCGTGTCCGCCCTCGGGAAGTTCGGTGCCGGGATGGAAGCCCTCGAAACGAGCTGGCTGGACAGGTCAGCGTGCATGGCCAAGCTCGGCGCGCTGTCCAGTCCCTCCAGGCACGCGCGTACGCCTTCGGTTATCGTCGCCTCCACCTTCATCTTGTTGCGGAACCGCACCTCGGACTTCGTAGGGTGTACGTTCACATCGACCTGCTCCGCCGGCAGCTCGAGGTACAGGAATAGCGCCGGGCGGTAGCCGGCCGGCACCGTCGTTCGATATCCCTCCTCCGCCGCCCGGACGACAAACCGGTCGACGAAGGGTCGACCGTTCACGAACAGATAGACCCTTCGGCTGCCGGGGCGAATCTCGGCGGGTCGCTGAATCAGCCCCGCGACTCTCAGCTCGGCCGCCTGATGGTCTACCGGAATGAGCTGCGCCGCCAGTTCTTCGCCCCAGAGCGCTCCGACACGTGCCGCCAGGTCACCGGTGCGTGGGAGGTCGAGCAAATCCCGGTCGTTGGAGCGCAACCTGAAGCCGGTGCTCAGGTTCGCCAGCGCCAGCGCGATGACGGTCTCGGAGACCGCCCGCGTCTCGGCGGCTGCGGAGCGCAGAAACTTCGCCCGGGCCGGTACGTTGAAGAACAACGAACGGACGACGACGGTCGTGCCGGGGCGGCGCGCGATCTCGTCCACCGCCACCACGCGGCCGCCGTCAATCTTGACGCGGGTCCCTTCCCCTCCCTCGGCGGGCGCCGTCTCCAACTCGAAGCGAGAGACCGCGGCGATCGACGGCAAGGCCTCCCCGCGGAATCCCAGCGTTTGGATCGCGCGCAGGTCTCGCTCGCTGTGGATCTTGGACGTAGCGTGCCGGTCGATGGCCAGCAGCGCATCGTCGCGCACCATACCGTGCCCATCGTCCGCGACGCGCAGTTCCGTCTTGCCGCCGGCGCGAACCTCGATGTCGATTTGGCCCGCTAACGCATCGAGCGCGTTCTCGACGAGCTCCTTTACCGCCGAGGCCGGTCGTTCGACCACTTCGCCGGCCGCTATCTGGTTGGCGATATGGTCGGGCAGGATCTGAATACGACGCTGCATGCAAGGAAGGTATCCGGCTGGTTTCGCCCCATCAAGCGATTTCCGGCCGCCATGCGCCTCACGGCTCACCCACTTGCCAAAACGCAACGTCCCTTTATCATTGGCTCGGGGCGACGCGGCAGCGTCACGCGACCTCAACGCCCCTGCTCGTACCCTTCAGCCGAGAGGCTCCTTGAAACCTCCGCAACTACCGATCACGAGAATACCGCCGGCCGTAGCGGCACACCCGCTCGTCCGTGTCCTCGCGGTCGTGGCCCTCCTGTTCGTCTTCCTCCTGGGCGTCAACGGCTTGGGGGACGGCTTCAAGTCGTTGGGCCGCGGGCTGCTGGAGTCGTTCTTCACGGCCACCGAGAACCCGTTCATGGGGCTCATGGTAGGCATCCTGGCGACGACCCTGGTCCAGAGCTCGTCCGTGACGACGTCTCTCATCGTCGCGCTGGTCGCGGCGCCGATCAACCCGCTTCCGATTGCCAACGCCGTCCCCATGGTGATGGGCGCGAACATAGGAACGACCGTGACCAACACGGTCGTCTCGCTCGCGCACATGGGGCGTCAAGAAGAGTTCCGCCGCGCCTTCTCCGTGGCCACCTGCCACGACTTCTTCAACTATATGGCCGTGGCTGCCCTGCTCCCCATGGAGATGCTGACGGGCTATCTGCAGAAGGCTGCCACTTCGCTCTCCTCGCTGCTGACCGGCCTGGGCGGCATGGAATACGACAGCCCGATCAAGGGCGCGCTCAAGGCGGGGCTCCAGCCGATAAAGGGCGGCATCCATGTGTTGACCGACTCGGAACGGGCCCAAGCCGTCATACTCATCGCCATCTCGGCCTTGTTGATCTACGTCGCGCTGATGCTTCTGGTGCGCGTGATGCGAAAAGCCATGCACTCTCGGGTCGAGGTGATCGTATCCCGCGGCCTGACTACGGCCCCGGTGTTCGCTATGCTGATCGGGGTTGTGGTGACGGTGATGGTCCAGTCGAGCTCGATCACGACGTCGCTGCTCGTTCCCCTGGCCGGCGCCGGGCTGATCACGCTCCGGCAGGCATTCCCGATCACAATCGGCGCAAACATCGGAACGACCGTGACCGCGGCGTTGGCGGCGCTGGCAGTGACCGGCCCCAACGCCCGCTGGGGTGTCACCATCGCGCTGGTCCACCTGCTTTTCAACCTCAGCGCCACCGTATTGATTTACCCGGTGGAGAGGATTCGCAACATTCCGCTCACGGCGGCTCGGCGTCTGGCCGATGTGGCCGTGAGGTCACGCAAGTACGCGTTGCTGTACGTCGTGGTCCTGTTCTACGGGCTGCCACTGCTGTTTGCAGCGCTGAATGGAATACTCGCCTAGCTGCGGAGGCCCATCATGCTTCGTGAACTGCTCAGTATCTTTCGCTCGGAGAAGCCGTTGGCGGAGATGGGCGAGAACTTTACCGAGATGCTTCGGCTAACCTACCAGATGACTCTGAAGGCTGGCGACATCTACTTCGGAAAATCGGTGGCGCCGGACGAGCGCACCCAGATCTACAAGCGGGACGTGGAGGTGAACCGGCTGGAGCGCGCGATCCGCAGGCAGGTCATCGCTCATCTGTCGTTGGGCAGATCGGCGTCGCTGCCCTACTGCCTGCTGCTGATGAGCCTGGTGAAGGACGCGGAACGGTTGGGCGACTACGCCAAGAACCTCTCCGAGGCCGGAGAACTCTACCCCGACCCGCTGCCCGACGACGATATCGTGGGAGAACTGCGAGAGATTCGCGCCGGCGTCGAGGCGGCGTTCGCGGTGACATCGGAGGTTTTCATTTCCTCCGATCGGGAGCGGGCTGTCGCCCTGATCAGCGAGGGACGCGACCTGACCCACCGGTGCGATGCGCTGTTCGCCTGGATCGCACAGAGCGACTACGATGCCGCCAGAGCCACGTCCGCAGCCCTTGGGGCCAGGTTCTATAAACGTATCGCGGGCCATGTTCTGAACATCCTGACAAGCGTCGTGATGCCTCTGCACAAGCTGGACTACTACGACGAGGAAGAGATCGAGAGGCAGGCTCAGGGGGAGACCAGCTGATCAGGAGCGATCAGCCGAGAGCGTAGAACCGACGGGCGTTCTTGCAAGTCACCTGGGCAAGCCGGACAGGGCTCTCGCCGCGAATCTCCGCCAACCGCCCGACCACGTGCTTCACGAACGCGGGCTCGTTCCTTCGCCCGCGCATCGGGACTGGCGCAAGGTAGGGGCTGTCCGTCTCCACCAGTAGCCGGCTCTCCGGAATTCTTCGCACCTGGGCTTCGGCCGCGAAGCTCTTGAAGGTGATCAAGCCCGAGAACGAGACGTACCAGTCGGCGGCCAGGCCCGCGTCCAGAAGCTCGTCGCCGGCGCTGAAGCAGTGCAGGACGCCGGTCACGCTACCCTCATGGTCCCGGACGACTTCAGCCGTTTCGACATCCGCCTCGCGGGAATGGACCACAACCGGAAGACCGAGCTGTACCGCCAACTCGATCTGAGCGCGGAAGGCTTCGATCTGCGTGTTTCGCGGGGCGTTGTCGTAATAGAAGTCGAGTCCGGTCTCGCCGACGGCTACGACATGATCGGAGGCGGCGAGTTCCCTCAACACAGCTAGAGAGCCCGAAGTGCACTTCTGCGCGACGTGTGGATGGATCCCGGCGGTGGCCTTCACTTGCGGTCGGCCGGCCATGCGGGCGAGTTCTATCGCTCGCTGCGCGTCGTCGAGGTCACTGGCGATGGAGACGACCGCCTCGACCCCCTGGTCGGCCGCCCGCGCCAGGACCTCTTCGACTTCGTTGCCGAACCGCTCGTCGGTCAGATGCGCGTGCGAGTCAAAGAGCTTCACACACCGCCCGCGCTGGCCGCCACTTTTCGCCGATCGGTCTTGCTGCGCACGCCACCCGAGCGGCGCTCCACCTCCAGCAGCGTGGGCGAAGCGACGAAGATCGAGGAGTATGTCCCGATGATCACACCAACGATCAAGACGATCGTGAACTCACGGATAACGGCCCCGCCGAAGATCGCCAGCGCCAACAGCACGGCAAGCGTCGTTCCGCTCGTCATCACCGTGCGCGGCAGCGTCTCGTTGATGGAGCGATTGAGTATGTCGATGTACGGCAGGCGCCTTTGCTTCTTGAGATTCTCTCGGATGCGATCGAAGATGACGATCGTATCGTTCAGCGAGTAGCCGATGATCGTGAGAATCGCGGCTACCGTAGGCAGTGAGATCTCGATGTTGAGCGCCGAGATTACGCCGAAGGCGATGGCCACGTCGTGGATCGTCGCGACGATCGCCGCGAGCCCGAACCGCCACTCGAAGCGGAACCCGAGATAGATCAACGTAAGAAAGAACGAGATCAACACGGCACCGATGGCCCGCTGCCTCAGCTCAACGCCAACTTTGGGACCCACCGCCTCCGTCCGCACTATATCGTACGAGCCCGCGCCGAACTGGCCGTCCAACGTCTGCTGGATGCGGCTCCCAAGCTCGCGGTTGCCCCCCTCGGTGAACTCGGCCATTCGGATCAAGAACTCGCTCTCGCCGCCGAAGTTCTGAACCTGGAGGTTTGTGAACCCAGCGCCTCCGAGCGTAGAGCGGAGATCGGAGGCGGATACGTCTTGTGTGAACCGTACCTGCAACAGCGTCCCGCCGGTGAAATCAACACCGTAGTTCAGGCCGCCGTGAAGCGCCACGGACAACAATCCAAGCACGATTAGCACACTCGATACGATGTAGGCGCTTTTCCTCTTCTCGAGGAAATCGAAGTCGGCGCCGGCTAATAGCCGCATGGCTCTGTACTCCTCGCTTCTCTATATGCTCAGCTCGGCGGTTGGCGACCGAGTCTCCAACCAGATGAGCATGAAGGTCCTGACCACGAATACGGCGCTAAAGAAGGACGCGACGATACCGATCGACAGGGTCACGGCGAACCCTTTCACCGGTCCTGTTCCGAACTGGTACAGAATAGTGGCGGTAATCAGCGTCGTGAGGTTCGAGTCGATGATGGCCGACAGTGCTTGCTGGAAGCCGCTGTCGACCGCCGTCCGCGGCGTCTTACCTGTGGCCGCTTCCTCACGTATTCGCTCGAAGATCAGTACGTTCGCGTCAACTGCCATGCCGATCGACAAAATCAGGCCTGCGATACCAGGTAGGGTGAGGTTTGCCCCCAGGCCCGCCAGGCCGCCGAGTATGATCAGCACGTAGATCAGCAGACCCAGAACGCTGAGGATTCCGGCCATCCTGTAGTAGAAGATCATGACCAGGACCACAGTCGCCAGGCCTATAATTCCGGCGACCTTACCCTGATCGATGGAGTCCTGGCCCAACGACGGGCCCACGGTCCGCTCCTCGATGATCTCCATCGGCGCCGGCAGAGCACCGGCGCGTAGCACCAAGGCGATATCCTGCGCCTCCACCAGCGTGGCGCCCGCGCCCAGCTCGATCTGGGCGCGATCGCCAAGCACATCGCGGATGACCGGCGGGTCACCCTGCACTCTCCCGTCGAGGATGATAGCCATCCGATCGCCGACGTGTCGGGACGTGCCGCGCTCGAATATCCGACCACCCTGTCGCGTGAGCTGGAAGGGCACGATCGGTGTACCGTACTGCGGATCGCGTATCGCCTCCGCGTGGGTCAAGTACTCGCCGGTGATCAGCGGCTCCGATTCCACCACAAACAACGAGTGGTACAGTTTGCCGGCAACACCTCGCGTTTCGCTGCCCCACAACACGGTGATCTCTGAAGGCAGGCGGGCCTTCACGGCCGGTACCTCCAGATATCGTTGCACCGTTTCTACCTGCGGCGCCTCGACAAGGAAGATCCCCGGCTCGCCCGAGTCGAGGAGCAGCAGGGTCAGGGGGCGCAGTTGTTCCTGCGGCGTAACCGGCGCCTCCGCCTCCCCGGTGTCTCGCTGCTGGAACAGCTCTTCCAGGTCCGGCCGGCCTTCCACCCGCGCCTCTTGCGGGATCGCCTCCGCTCCCAGTGCGGCAACGATGAGGCTGTCGAACAACGGCAGTTGATCGACCAGGGCCTGACCGTTCGTCAGGATCTTGAACTCGAGGAACGCCGTCTGTTCGATGATCGCCTTCGCACGACCGACGTCCTGGATGCCGGCCAGCTCGACGATGATCCGATCCACGCCGACCCGCTGGATCGTCGGTTCACGCACGCCGAACTGGTCGATCCGGTTCGATATGATCTCCCGGGCCCGGCTGGCAGCGTCGGCGCGCGCCTCCGTGCTCATCGCCCCCTCTGGGTCCTCCACCTGCAGTACC
>JBDHAS010000142.1:10122-16128 GCA_039588015.1 Gemmatimonadota bacterium
CATCAATCACACGCCACCGATGAACAACAGTCGTCCACGTATTCCAGAGAACATCCTGTGCCTGTGATCCTTCCTTGACCTTCAGCCCCGCTGGGCTCGGCACCGGTCCCAGGGTGTTCTAAGACCGACCTACCCCAACCCAATCAGGATCTGGGCTTCGTAACACAGACTGAATCCCGAATTGCGAAACGAGGTAACGTGCTCGCGCCCGCTCCCCTTGTCAATCCTATATCACTTGCGTTCTGAAGGAAGGCCTACCATGCGAGCTGCTGATCGCAGGCAGGGCAGCGGCGGCCTACACCGAACCTCAGTTCACCGCCGCAGCGCGTACAGCGCACCGAGCCGTTCTCTCGCGGGCGCCATACCCTGGCCGTCCCCGTCGTTAGAGCGGCATAGAGGAAGCCGGTGGCGACCGTAATGCCGAAGAGGAAGATCAGCATCACAGACTGGATGCGACCAGCGTTGGCCGGATCGATGGCGGTCTCGATCGCCAGCGGGTCGGCGAAGAGCTCGGCCTGGAGGCGCCGCAACGTGACCACTAACGGCACCATCATGATAAAACCCAGGGCAGCGAGCAGGCTGTAGATGAATCGACGGACCGCCAGCGGCATCGGACCCTCCCTCGAGAAAAGATGGGCCCGGCAGGACTCGAACCTGCGACCTACCGATTATGAGTCGGCTGCTCTGACCAACTGAGCTACGGGCCCGGAACGCTCTATCTTCTTGCCAAGAAACGGGTTAGCACCTCGCCTTTTTGGGGCCCGATCGCGGCGTGTGAGGGTTTCTGTGAGAGTTTCTGCCCCTTATCAGCCCACCTCACGCAATTCCGCGTCGTGCGTGACTACTTTCAACATAGTGCGTCCGTCCGGCTGCTGGTAGGCCGACTTGAGGGCCTGCAGGCTCGACCAGCCGCCCGCCTGAGCCGCATACACCCTCTGGCCCCGCTCCATGGGCTCCGTGGACAGCGTCGAAGCTTTCGTGGGCTGCCGGTCACTCGATCCTCTGCCGCGCTCGCACGAACTCCCCCGCGATCCGGTAGGTCTCACGGCGCATCGGCCAGGGCTGCGACAGCGTCGCGTTGGTGAGCACGGCTACCGCCACATCGGCCTCCGGCACGAGCAGCAGGAAAGCGGAGCTACCGGGCGATGATCCACCGTGGTGAATCACCCGGACCGAATCGGCCAGACCCAAGAGTTCGGCTTCTCGGTCGATGCGCCAGCCCATCCCGTACCGCTGGGGGTTCATCGAGCCGTCGGGTAGGCGCTGCGGCGTCCACAGAAGCTCCACTGTAGCGCTGTCCAGGAACTCGTGGCTCATGAGGGCGTTGGCCATGCGCACCAGGTCGGATGCGGTGGAAAGGAGACCGCCTCCCGCCCACTTGTAGCTCGGGTCGGCGTCCGGCGGTCGGACATACCGCGTCCCGAGCAGTTGTCCTGGCAGTCCGAGGTGGACAAGTAAGGGACCGATCAACTTGTCCATGTGTAACGGAACCGCGGGCAGCGGATCGGTGGCGGTCCCGTCATCCGGCCCCGAGTGCTCCATGCCCAAAGGCGCGAAGACCGCCTGGTCCATGAACGCCAGATACGGCTGGCCGGCGGCGCCTTCGAGGACGGCGCTCAGGAGGGTGTAGCCGTGGGTGCTGTATTGGAATCCGGTGCCGGGCGGAACGTGCGGCCGAGACGATTCGTGTAGTGGCGCACCCCTCCCATGTGTCCGGCAAGCAGCCGGACGGGCACGGGCCACCGCTTCTCGGGAAACGTCGGCACGTAGGTCCGCACGGGCGCGTCCACATCGATGTGGCCGTCCTGGACCAGGCGCCCCAGCCCTACCGAGGTCACGGCCTTGGAGACGCTGGCGATGCGGTACGGTGTGTCGACCGAAGCCCCCACACCCTCACCGATGTCCGCTTGGCCGAAGGCTGACGCCCACACGACTTCCCCGTCCACGCCGACCGCCAGGGAGATGGACGGGAGACCGAGCTCTCGGGCGACCGCTCGGGCCCAGGCCTGAGCGCTATCCGCCGAGGCGGCGTACACGGCGTTGACGGATGGCGACCCGGACACCTCGTAGGCGTCTGCAGGGAGCGTCGGCAAGGTGAGGAACCAGCCGGCGAACAGTGCCACCATCCCCAGGAACAACACCGCACCCCACTTCACCACCTTCAGGATTCGCCTCATCATCTTGATCCTTAAACTGACCCAAAAATCGTCTTGATCATCTCCCGATCCGTAGTTCCAAGTCTCGGATCTCGAACCTGGGCATAGCAAACCACTTCTCGCAAAAGGCGTCCACCCTCCACGTGCGCGACACGTATCACCAAGTATCGCTTTACCACACCCGAGAGCAAGGCCGAGATCGGGCCTGGTGGCCTTTATCTCTTGACCCGGCAATGTCTGTCGCGAAGCTAGTCTGGCAGGGGGCCCGGTCGGTATACTGATTGCTGTCGTGCAGCGACACGGGTAGGCCGTATGGGTGCTTCGACAGTCGACAATCGGGCTTGGCTGTCGTTAAAAGGGTGACAAGGCGCTCCTCATGAGATACGCAGGTACGTTCATCGTAGTCACGGTACTTTTGGCCTACCTGGCGTTCTCGGCCGAGTCCTATGTGGCGAAGATTCCGCTCCTCTGGTGCGGCATCTCGACCGCAGGCCTCGCCTTTGCTTATGCCTTCCGGGTTCCGAACCTATTCTGGAAACGCCCGAATGGGACGATCGCCACCCTCGGCTACGTGCTGTATTGGCCGTACTTTTTCCTCAACTACCTTAGTCTATGGCTGTTTCGGCGCTTCTCCGACGAGGGCCCTATTTCGGAGATCGTTCCAGGGGTTTATCTGGGCTGCCGCCTGTTCTCGAGTGATCGTGCAATGTTCGAATCGAAGGGGATCGCCTCCACTCTCGATCTCACTGCGGAGTTTTCCGAGCCGGCGTTCGTGAGAGCGCTCGATGGCTATAAGTGCTTGCCGGTTCTGGACACGGACGCACCCTCGCCGGAGCAGTTGCGCACCGGAGTAGACTGGCTCGAGCGTCGAATCGAGCACGGGCCCGTGTATGTCCATTGCGCCCTGGGGCACGGGCGCAGTGCAACGATAGTCGCCGCGTTCCTTCTGAAGTCGGGCCGTGCCTCGAGCGCAGAAGGTGCCGTAGCACTCGTGGGAAAACACCGTCCGAAGATCGGGCTTCACCCGAAGCAGTATGCAGCCCTAGAATCCTACGCAAAGCACCTGGAGGATTGATGTCAGGAACTGACGACCGGTTCTTCGGCCATATATCCCGCCATTCGCCATCGCAGAGGCTGAACATGAGATCTTTGATCGTCCTCAACTGTATCGCTCTATTGGCGCCGTCGTCCCTGCTGGCGCAGGCCGACACGACACCACCGGAGCAGATCGCGATCAACTTCGCCTGGCCGGCCGGGTTGAAGGCGAGCGTGGTGGCGCGCCGCTTTCAGGTGCGGAACACGGGTGGGAACCCGGACACCACGGAGGTCACAGTAGGATACACGATGACCGTCGAAGAGCACCCCGATGGTCTGCTCGTCCGTTATGATGATTTCAGAGTGCTCGGCATAAAGACCGAAGACCGCGGAGCTGTACCGTCGGCCCAGGCGATCGCCGAGGGTTTCGGCGCTTTCCTTCCGGACCTTGTGGTGAGTCGATCCGGCGAGTTGCTGCGTCTGGAGGGGACCGAGCGACTGAAGAGCGAGATAGAAAGTCTTGTGGCGCCCCTTTTGGGCTCGGCGACACCCCAGATCGATCAACTGTTCGAGACGCTACTAAGCGAGGAGTTCCTAACCTCGAAGGCGGCTGAGGAGTGGAACATTCTGGTAGGATCCTGGATCGACTCGGAGCTCGAGATCGGCGCGGTGTACGAACTGGAAGCCGAAGAGTACTCGCCGCTGTCACCGGACATCCCCATCCCGTTTCTCTACTTCTTTTCGCTCAGCTCGCGCCGCCCCTGCCGGGAAGGAGCCCCCGAGCCGAGCTGTGTCGTGCTCGAGATGCGCTCGTATCCAGAGGCGGAGGCCGTCAGACGGCTCATCGGCGAGCTGGTGGAGACCATGACGGGGCAGAACCTGCGGGGCCGGTTCGTGTACGAGGAGTTCGAGATCGAGAACTTCGTAGAGTTGATCGCCGAACCCGGGACCCTGATTCCGCACACCCTCGAGGTAAAGCAGGAAATCTCAGGTGCGGGCCGTGTCGTCGGCGGTCCGAGGAGCGAGTTCAGTCAGAAGAGGATTCGGACGGTCAGGTTCGCGTACGCGGGTAGGTAGCGCAGCGGTCACTCCGGTCCCGGTCGCCCCAGCTGTGGCCGGGGCCGCCGTTTCAGCTGGTCGGCTCCCCACGCTTCTCGAATCTCGACGAGCAGGTTGCCCTCTCCGGGCATGAAAGTGCCGTCGGCCGCGGCGATGGCGAAGAGATCGTCCAGAGCGGCAGCGCGCCCCTCATCATCGAGAAGCTCGGCGACGAGCTCGACCGAATCTCTCAGATTGCTCGCCTCCTGGCGCTCGATGTCCCCGCCCAGGGCAGCGACGGCTGTCATGACGATCTGCATGAGCTCGTCGGCCGGAATGTCGGGGTTCCACTGGTGGAGCTTCTTGCAGAAGACGTCGAGTTCATCGTTCGTGATCTTACCGTCGCTCGAGGCGACCGCAGCGTATACATAGGCGAGGTGATGTAGTCCAGTCCACTCGTCGCGCGTGGGCATCGATTGCTATCCGGTGCTGGGAATCGAGAGGGGAGGGGTCTGGCGAGCGGCTCAAGATACATACTCGTTATCCTAGGGGACAAGTCGCGTGCCGTGCAGAGAACTGAGACGGGCGTCTTTGGGCGCGGGCTTGCACAAGGTGGCACCCTCGCTGCAGTCTTGACCATTCAAGCCCGACACTAACACGACGCCCGATCCAGTACGGTCGCTGATGATCAAGCGGATTAGAGAACTGGAGTCAGTCAGCCAGAGGCTCGAGCCCGGCAGGGGCGCGCGGGCGCCGGTACGTGATGCGGTTTTGGCATATGCCGAGCACTTCCTCGAGCGCCTGCCCGAGCTCAAGGCTTATGAGGCCAATAAGGAAGCAGCGAAGGAGCTGCGGAAGTCACCGATAGCCGACCGGGGCGTCGCGGTCAGCGAGTTGCTGGCGCTGTTCGACGAGGCGGTGATCGTGCCGGGGGTCAATCCAGCGTCGGAAAGGTTCCTCGCCTACATCCCCGGCGGCGGCATCTACTTCTCCTCGCTGGGCGACTACCTGGCCGCCGTCACCAACCGCTATGCCGGTGTTCGCTTCGCCGGTCCGGGCGCCGTCGAGATGGAGAACATGCTCCTCGATTGGATGGCCGATCTGGTGGGCTATCCTGAGGGCTCGGGCGGGAACCTGGCCTCGGGTGGCAGCATAGCCAACCTGACCGGCATCGTCGCGGCGCGGGACGCTCACGGCCTCAAGGCGTGCGACTTTGAGCGGGCGGTGGTCTATCTGTCGGAGCAGGTGCACCACTGCATCCAGAAGGCGTTGGGCGTGGCCGGGCTCGGGGAGTGCGTCCAGCGACACGTGCCGATGGACGAGCGTTATCGGATGGTACCGGAGGAGCTGGAGCGTGCGGTCGAGAAGGATCGTGCCGACGGCCTTATCCCATGGCTGGTCATCGCCTCGGCGGGGACGACGGACGTGGGCGCCATCGACCCGCTGGACGAGATCGGTCGGATAGCGAAAGCGGAGGGGCTCTGGTACCACATCGATGCCGCTTACGGCGGGTTCTTCGCCCTGGTCGATGAGTGCCGCCCGAAGTTGGACGGTATGGCGCTCTCCGACTCCATCGTGCTCGACCCTCATAAGGGACTGTTCCTGCCGTACGGCACCGGGGCCGTGCTCGTCAAGGATGTGCAGGCGCTCCGCCGCTCGCACCACTACCAGGCCGCCTACATGCAGGACATCCTGGCTGAGGAATCGCTCGAGATCGACTCGCCGGCGGAGCTCTCACCGGAGCTCACCAAACACTTCCGCGGTCTGAGGCTGTGGT
>JBDHAS010000143.1:0-9424 GCA_039588015.1 Gemmatimonadota bacterium
CGACGCCCGCAACATCGTCTTCAAGTAGTCATCGCAGACCTGGTATCCGAGACCGCGCGAGCCCGAGTGGATGAAGGCGGTGACCGTACCCGGCCAGAGCCCCAGCGCCGCCGCTGCCGCCTGGTCGTAGACCTCGCCCACGTAGCCGATCTCTATGAAGTGGTTGCCGGAACCGAGCGTTCCTACCTGCGCGCGTCCGCGCTCCAGCGCCCTGGCCGAGACGTTGTCGGGATTCGCACCCTCCAACCTGCCGCCGGCCTCGATGCGGTCGAGGTCCTGCGACCAGCCGTATCCGTTCTCGACCGCCCAGCCTGCCCCGTTCTCGAGAACCCGGACAACCTGCTTCTGGGCTAGCTTGAGATCCGATCGCGATGCACCCACGCCCGAGGGCACGCCCTCGTACAGCCTGTCCATCAGCCTGGAGAGGCGGGGTCGAAGGTCTTGCGCCGTGATATCGGTACGCAGGAGCCGCACACCGCAGTTGATGTCGTACCCGACGCCGCCGGGAGACACGACACCCTCCTCGAGGTCGAAGGCGGCTACGCCGCCGATGGGGAAACCGTACCCCCAGTGGATATCGGGCATCGCGATGGAGGGGCCCTGGATTCCCGGCAAGCAGGCCACGTTCGCGACCTGCTGCAGACTCTTGTCGTTCTCGATGTGAGGGATCAGCTCATCATCGGCGAACACCAGCCCATGGGTGACCATCGGGCCTGTGCGTGGCACGCGCCAGCGATGATCGTCGATCCTCTCTAGCCTGTACCCTTCGACAGCCATTCCGACCTCGACAGCTCAATCGTCTCCTTCACAGATCGAACACGACCCGCGCGAACCACCCGCCCCCACGCTGGCTGACCTCGAGATCATGGTAGGTGACACCCTTCAGCTCCCGTTCCACCCCGGCCGAGCCCTGCGGCTGCGCGAAGCCGGCTTGGGCCACCAGCTTCGTATCCTCCAGCTCGGCGATTTCGGCGGCGGTAATGAGAAGCCCTTCGGCAGTTTGGATGTAGAGCAGCTCCCGAAGCCAGTCCACCAGCAGCGCCTCCCGATCCGGGGCCTCGAGCACCATTCGGCGCCAGGTCGTAGGCGTGCTTGATACCAAGCCGACGGAACCGCCCTCGGAACCCAGCAGCACTCCGGCCAAGCCGTGCGCACCAGCCTCGAATAGCCGTTCCAGCGAACCGGCCTCTACCTCGATCCCGAGATCAGCCGTGTGCTCGATGGTTCGCCATCGACCGGGCTCGTCGCTCATCTGCCTTCCCGTGGTGTCGTGCTTGCACATCTAAGCTAACATCCCGAACCACCGGCGGCACGGACGAGCGCACCCTGGACCAATTGCCGACCAGAACCGATATCGGTACCCCAACCTCGTCAGGGGCGGGCCGCCACCCACTAGAAGAACCCTTCAATATTCGAAATTCGATATTCTCCATTCGAAATTCAAAGCCCGCAAACACTTACGGCCCGCGACGACATTGCCCATCCCGCGCCAGTAGACGGGGTGTTACTTTTGCCCGCAGGAACACCTCATATGCAAACACGCACGGTCGGACTCTCGAACACAACGAAAGGGGGACAGGCCATGCCGCTTTACGAGTACCAATGCCGTGAATGCGGGCACACCTTCAGCATTCGGCTGCACATCGAGGAGCACGAAAAGAAACGGCCGAAGTGCCCGAAGTGCGGCAGCCGAAAGCTGGAACACAAGTACAGTTCGTTCTTCGCAAAGACGGCTAAGAAGAGTTGACGCGGTGAGACGTTTCTTCGTCGCCACGCCGGACCAAATCAAAGCTGGCGCCGTCGCCGACGTTTACCTCCAACGGACCGCCGCCATCCTCGATGCAAAGGGGACTGACGCATACGTGCGCGCCGAGTTCATGGCGAAGTCGCTGCCCGGCGACTGGGAGTGGGCCGTGTTCGCCGGGCTGGCCGAGGTCGTTTACCTGCTGGAAGGGTTCGACGTGAAGGTCCGCGCGATGGAAGAAGGCGCGATCTTTCGATCTAGCGAGCCCGTCCTCGAGATCGAAGGCAACTATAGGGAGTTCGCAGTATACGAGACGGCCGTGCTCGGCCTTATCTGCCAGGCATCGGGCATAGCGACCCGCGCCGCACGCAGTAGAAAGGCCGCCGGGCCGGACAGAAAGCTCTTGAGCTTCGGCGCGCGTCGCATGCACCCCGCCATCGCTCCTATGATCGAGCGAGCGGCCTTCATCGGTGGCTGCGACGGCGTCGCCGCCGTTGCCAGCGCCGAACTCCTGGGAACCGAGCCTGTGGGCACGATTCCTCACGCTCTGGTCCTCGTCATGGGCGACACCGTGCGGGCAACCCAGGCCTTCGATGAAGTCATCGACGAGCACGTGCCTCGCATCGCTCTCATCGACACGTTCCAGGACGAGAAGTTCGCAGCCATCGAAGTAGCCGAGGCGCTCGGCTCACGACTCTCGGCCCTGCGCCTCGACACCCCTAGCAGCAGACGTGGCGATCTCCTCGAGATCCTGAAGGAAGTTCGCTGGGAACTCGACGCGCGCGGACACGCCGATACGGGCCTGTTCGTGAGCGGTGGCATCGACGAGAACTCGATCCGCGAGTTGAACCCGGTCGCAGACGGCTACGGCGTCGGTACATGGATCAGCGCAGCGCCCGTGGTCGATTTCAGTATGGACATCGTCGAGATCGACGGCGAACCAATGGCCAAGCGTGGCAAATGGTCCGGCGCCAAGCAGGTTTTGCGCTGCGTCGGATGCCTCGAGGACGACATCGTGGTATTGCATCAGACCGATGAATGGCCGGAGAGTTGCCCCGCCTGCGGCTCTGACCTGGAACCGCTCCTGACTCTACAGATGAGAGCCGGCGAGCCAACCGGCGCTCAACTCGCGCCCGGTGACATCCGGCAGCGAATGCTCCAGCGACTGGAGAGTTTCGAGATCAACTGGGAGGACGACCTGCTGTGACCCAAGCGGCGACCTCTGGCGATATCATCGAGTTTTTTCTCGATCCCGGCAACTACCACCACGCGGTCGATGGCGTCGAGCACAGCCAGACTCATGTCTCCCACCTGTTCTTCGCCGGTGACTACGTCTACAAGGTGAAGAAGCCGGTTAACATGGGCTTCCTGGATTTCTCAACGCTCGAGAGGCGGCGAGCCGCGGCAGTCGCCGAACTCGAGCTCAACCGTCGGGTAGCACCCGACGTCTATCTCGATGTCGTCGCCGTGCACCGCGACGCCGATGGCCACCTGAGCTTCAACACGCCCTCGTTGGTCGAGGAAGTGGCAGTCGTGATGAAACGACTGCCGGACGAACAGCGCTTGTCGACACTGATCGAGTCTGGGAAAGCCAGCCCGGACATCATGCGCGGACTGGGACGCCTCGTCGCCGCCTTCCACTCTCAGGCAGAGACTTCACCCGAGATCGCCGAGCTCGGTTCGCTCGCGACGGTTCGCCATAATTGGGACGAGAACTTCGAGCAGACGGAGACCTTCATCGGCCGTACCCTCACGCAACGCACGTGGCAGGTGTGCAAGGACGAGATCGAGCGCTTCTTGCGCGTCTACGCCGACCTGTTCGAACTGCGGCTCGATGACGGTTGGATTCGAGATTGTCACGGTGACCTGCAGACGGACGACATCTTCATAGAGCCAGGCTTGGGAACGGCGCACGTACTCGACTGCATCGAGTTCAATCGACGATTCCGGTACTCCGATACCATCGCCGACATCGCGTTCCTTTCCATGGACCTTCGCAACCGAGGGCGCGACGACCTAGCCGAAGCATTCCTGAATGCCTACTACGAGCTTTCCGCGGACACACGTATCCCGGCCCTTCTCCGCTTCTACGAGTCCTATCGAGCGTACGTGCGCGGCAAGGTCCGCTCTTTCGTCATCGACCAACCGGGCCCAAGCGCCGAAGAGAGGGCAGCAGCCTCGAGCGAGGCAGAGAGGTTCTTCCGGCGGTCTCTAGACGATGCGTTGCGATTGAGACCGAGGCTGGTGCTGCTGGCCGGTTTGATGGGGAGCGGTAAGACCAAGCAGGCGCTCGAGCTCAGCCACCGCGCAGACGTGCGCGTTCTCCACAGCGATGTGCTGCGCAAACAGCTGGCGGGACTCGATCCCCAACAGGAACAGCGAGTGCCCTTCGGAACCGGGATCTACTCGAGCGAATGGACGGAGCGCACCTATACGACGTTGCTCGACGAGGCGCGAGGCGAACTCGCGCGCGGAAACTCGATCATCCTCGACGCTTCTTGGTCCAAGGCGAGGCATCGTTCCCTCGCACGCGAAATCGCGGCTGAGCGCGAGGCTCTCTTCGCCATCGTCGAGTGCCGGGCGCCCGAGGAGCTACTCGTGGCCCGGCTGTCCAAGCCCAGCCGGCAAATCACCGACGGGCGGATCGAGCTACTCGATGAGCAGCGCGCGGTCTACGAGGTGCCTACCTCCGACGAGGCCGAGCTGCTGGTCCAGATCGATACCTCGGG
Source organism: Gemmatimonadota bacterium (assembly GCA_039588015.1). Taxonomy (GTDB): domain Bacteria; phylum Gemmatimonadota; class Gemmatimonadetes; order Palauibacterales; family KS3-K002; genus JASFMO01. The sequence continues at coordinate 4,474 of JBDHAS010000143.1, forward strand.
AGCGTTCGAGCGGGCGTCGAGCCGTGTTTACGAGAGCCTCTTCTCCTGAATCCGGGCCGCGGGAGCCCTCGTATGGAACGATGCAGCGCCGCCGGCTTTCCTTCGCGACCCGGCTCTTCATAGCCCTCTTCCTATTATCGGCTATTCCGTCGGTCGCGCTCATCGGCCTGGCCACCTGGGGCCTCAGGAACTACGTGGAGCTGGCCGGAGCGGGCGGCGCCTGGCAGGACGTCGGTGATACCGGTCGCGAACTGCTGAACGCCCTGGAGGAGGCCGAGCCCGACTCGGTGGTTCAAGGCGCGGCAGCCGTGCACGAGAACGAGCTGTCACGTTCGATGAGCCTGGCCCGGCGCTGGGACCTGATCGCCGGGCGCCTCGCCAGAGCGCTGCCGTGGGTAGCGCTGGTGCTTGGCCTCGCCCTCGGCCTCGTGGCCGTGGCGACGGCCCGGCAGCTCGCCCGGCAGCTGAGCCGGCCTGTGAACGAGGTCGTCGATTGGGCGGGCCGGCTGGCACGGGCGGAGCCGCTGCCGCGGCCGAGCCCCGGCCGCGAGCACGGGCCACCCGAGTTTTCGGTCCTGCGGCACGAGTTCCGTCACATGGCGGACCGGTTGGCCGAAGGTCGCCGGCAGGCACTCGAAGCGGAGAGACTGAAGGGCCTCACCGAAATGGCAAGACGCGTCGCGCACGAGATTAAGAACCCGCTTACGCCGCTGATGCTCGCGACCAGACAAGCGCAGCATTTCGCCTCGAGAGGACGGCCCGAGTCGCTGAAAGAGCCCCTGAGCGTCATCGAGCAGGAGGCAGAGCGTCTCGACGACATGGCGCGGAGCTTCGCGCAACTCGGGCGCCTGCCCGAAGGGCCGACCAGCGAGATCGACTTGCGCGAGTTGCTGCGTGAGTTGCTAGCCCGCGACCTGCCGGACTCCGTTACCGGAACGCTGAACGCGCCCGTGGCACCGCCGCTAGTAGAAGGGCACCTCGACGCGCTCACCCGCGCGTTCAGAAACCTGTTGGGGAACGCGGTGGAAGCGCTGACGGACCGGCCCGACGCTCGTATCGAAGTAACGATCACACGCGTCGATGATTTCGTCGAGGTCGCCATCGCCGACAACGGGCCGGGCCTCCCGCCGGAACAACTGGAGCGCGTCTGGCAGCCTGACTTCACCACCAAAAAGCGCGGTACCGGCCTCGGCCTGGCTCTGGTTCGGCAAGCGGTGACTGCGCACGGTGGTACGGTGGAACTGAGCAGCGCGGCCGACCAGGGTGCATGCTTCGTGGTTCGGCTACCCGCGGCAAGCCAGGACTCAGGATGAGCCGAGCCCGTACCGTCATCTTCCTGGCCATCGCTGCCTTCGGTTGCGCCGAGCCCGAGGAGCGTGGCCGCTCTGATCCGGACAGCTCGCGGCCCGCGTCGGCCGCGTCGACTCGCGAAGGCGGGGACCCTCAGTCCCGAGCCGCTTCGGTCCCCGAGTTCCGTCTACGCCTGGACGCGCCGGCCCACACGGTCACCGCCGATGTCGAGCTGGACGTGCCCGGCGCGACCGCCATTCACATCCTCTTCCTTTCGGAGTTCGAGGGCTACCCGGACCTCGACCGACGGCTTCGTAATCTGGAAGCGCGCGGGCCTGGCGGGCCGCTCCTCGTGGCGAAGCCCGCGGACGGATTGGGCTCGGGCCACTATTCCATCGATGTCGCGCAGCCCCAACGGGTGACGATCGAATACAGCCTGGCGCTCGACCCTCCCAGCGATTCGCGCCTCTACCATCGAGTTTCGCAGCTTGCGGCGAGCGGCGGCCACCTGCTGGGCAGGGACTTTATGCCCAGGTTGTGGCTCGGCCAGCCGCGTGCGGGACCGCAACCGGTCGAGCTGCGCTTCAGCGGCATGCCACCCGACTGGCATGTAGGCACCGTGGAACCGAAAGCGGGGACCGGCTACAGCGTGGCCGACATCATCGATGCCGTCTTCGTGGTCGGCCCCCTGCGCCAACGTCAGCTCAACCTGGGCCCCCGTTCGCTGATGACCGCCGTCTACGGCAGCTGGCCGAACGCTGACGAGCGAGTGTTTGATGCCATACGGCGGGCTGCCGGGAGTCTTCACCGCATCGCCGGCGACGGCTGGGCCCGCGGCGACTACGTGATCGGCGCCGGGAAGGTACCCGCGGCCGTACCCGGGCAGAGCACCGGCGGTCAAGTCATCGGCCACTCGGGTATCACCTACGTGGCCGGATCCGCGCCTGCGGACCTGGAGTTCCACAGCTGGCTGCACACGACGACGCACGAGCTCACGCACTGGTACATCCCGACCGGCTTTCGCTTCGAAGGGCAGCCGCCCTCCTGGTTTGCCGAAGGGTTCACCGACTACATGGCCCTCAAGATCTTGCTCGTCGGCGGCCTCATCGAGCCGCAAGAGTTCCTCGACGAGATCGGCGCCCGCTGGACGCGGTACCGCCGCAGTCCGCTCTACGGGCAGACGTCGATCGTCGACGCCGAAGCCGACTTCTGGTCGGACGATGCGTATCAATTCATATACGACGGCGGCTCGGCCGCCGCTTTCTTGCTCGATCTGGGCTTTCAGGATCGTGGCGGCTCGCTCGAGCGGGCGCTGAAGGATCTGCGTCAAACAGAACACGTCACCGCCGAGCGCCTGACCGCCGCTCTTGCCGCTGTGAGTGAGAATCGCTGGATCGAGGATTGGCTGGCCGACGGAGCCAACCCAGATTGGGAATCTCGCTTCGAGCGATACGGCCTGACTAGAAGCAACGACTCTTTCGTGAGTCTCAACGATTGGGCAACGAATGCGCTCAGTTCAATACGACCGTAGCACCATTCGCGGGAAAGCGCTCGCCTTTGCGACCCGCTCGCTTGTCGCTATCATCGCGCTCCCCTACGCGATCTCGCTCGGCACGACCGAGCTTTCGGCCCAGAGCATCGTGCAGCTTGCGCGTCAAAGGCACTCGAGCCCGGACACGACGCTCGCCGACTACACGTCGCGACAGAACACGCTTGTCAGCCTCAGCTTCATCACCGACCGACTCGCTCCACCGAAGCTGATCGTAGCCAGCGAGCTGGCCTCCGCTGTTGCCTGGCAGCGTGACGCGGGCCTGCAGGTGAAGATGCTCGGACAGAGATACGTCACCTCGTTCGGACGTGAGGTGGAAGCCGGCCTCGATTTCAGTCGGCCCTGGTTCGTAGCTACGGCGCCGGGTGACAGCCTACGCCTGCTTGGCGGGATCGACATCCCCAACCGCGCCGCCGTGCATCCCTTCGCCAGCGGCGCGGAGCGCTTCTACACCTACGAGATCGGAGACACGGTCACGCTGTACGTCGCGGACCGGAGGGTCGATCTGGTGGAAGTCGCGGTCACGCCGACCCGCGGCGATGAAGCGCTGGTCGTGGGATCGCTTTGGGTCGACGCCGCTTCAGGTGACGTCGGCGCGATGCAGATCCGCTTCGTCGGCATGCCGCTTTGGGAAGCCGACGACGAGTCCGACGCGAAGTGGGCCAACCGCATCCTGTCGGTGACAGCAACGATGCAGCAGGGGCTGTGGGAGCAGCGGTACTGGCTCCCGTACCGCCAGGAAGTCGAGCTGATGGTGCGCATCCCGTTCATCGGTAACTTTGCGGTGCCCGTCATCTTCCGTAACGAATTCGACCGCTACGAGGTCAACACCGGTCAGCCCATCGCGTGGCTTTCCCCAGATTCGCTGCGTACTGGAGAAGACCCGAGCAGCACCTTCGATGAAGGTGCCACCCTCTGGCTAGGGGAAGGACGCAGAGCCGAGCGGGCCGAGGTTCCGGACTCGGCACGGGGCCGCGAGGCTTACCCCGAGAGCGAGAAGACCCAGATCAGAGCGGGGCCCGCCTACGGTGGCTGGGAGATCATTCGACCGCCCAGCGATACGTTGCTGGCCTACGACGAGTGGAATCGGCCATTGGAGCAGCCGGCTTCCGAGCTGACGCTGCCGTCGGCCGAGGAGCTCGAGCGCCGCGCACAAGAACTCTCCCCGGACATCGTCGGACGCAAGATGTTCATGATCCAGTACGACCGCCTGCCCGAGATGATCCGCTACAACCGCGTGGAGGCTTTGGGCATCGGCGTTTCGGCACGCTACGACATACCGCGCCGCCCATTCTGGTCGCTGGGCGGCGGTATCGGATTCGGCGTCGCCGACCTCGGCTTCAAGGGAAAGCTGGATGTGCGCCATGATGCGCCGGGCAAACGCTTCGATCTGGCCGGCTACAGCGAGTTGCACCTCGGCGGCATGACGCTGACCGACGAAAAGCGCGCCAATGGAAGCGCCGCTCTGCGCGCTTTATTCCTGGGGCGCGACGACGCCGACTACTATCGCTCCAGCGGCGCAGCTTTCACGGCTGGGAAGCGGTGGGGACGAATGAGTGGACGCGTGGGAGCGGGCTGGGAGTACCACAGCTCCGTGGAGCGCAATACCCAGATCGCCATTCCTGGCATCTGGCAGGATTCCGTGTTCCCGGTCAATCCTGCGATCGATGAGGGCGGATTCTGGCGCGGCGACGTCGCCGCCAAGTTCTACCTCGGCGATTGGACGCGCCCGACCAACCGGGGCGAGCTGACTTTCGGGCTCGAAGGCGGGACCGACGCCGATTCGCTCGAATACGTGCAGCCGCGCGCCGCTCTGGAGGGGCGCATCGATTTTGGCGACGTCGTCGCCCTGGCATTCAACACGCGCGGAGGTTGGAGCGCGGGTACCGCGCCGTTCCAACGCCTCTGGGGCATCGGCGGCCTTGCGACCGTGCGCGGCTTCACTTACGGATCACAACGCGGTGACTCCTATTGGACGGGCAGACTCGAGCTGAGCCCCCGGCGCAAGGCGATTACGCCGGTCTTGTTCGGCGATGTCGGTTGGGCCGGTTCCACCGAAGACTGGCCCGGCCGCGAGCCGCTCTGGTCGTTCGGAGTGGGAGCCAGCTTCCT
>JBDHAS010000144.1:0-15805 GCA_039588015.1 Gemmatimonadota bacterium
GCCCGGATAGCCGACCACCGAGCCCGTCTCCTTCTTGTGCCTCAGCACGTCGAGCGGATCGAATCCGTCTGGATTGTAGATGCCGCCCCGCGAGTCGCTCGCGGCGATGATCTTGGCGCCCTGCTCGGCGTACAAGTCGGCCGCGATCGCGCCCGCGTTGCCGTAGCCTTGCACCACGACCGTCGTGCCGCTCACCGAGTTAAGGCCTGGTACCAGCCCCCGAGCCAATGCCCGCTGAGTGCAGAAGAGGCAGCCGCGCGAGGTGGCTTCGTTGCGCCCCAGCGAGCCGCCGATGTCCACAGGTTTGCCGGTCACGACGCCCAGGTTGTTCTGACCCTTATGCATCATATCGTAGGTATCAAAGATCCAGGCCATCGTCTCGGCGTTCGTGTTCACGTCCGGCGCCGGCACGTCGGTGAAGGGGCCTATCTGATCTCCGAGCTCGGCGATGAAACGGCGCGTGATCTTCTGCAAGTCGTCCTTGGTACGTACCTTCGGGTTGCAGATTATGCCGCCCTTGGCGCCGCCGAAGGGAACGTCAAGCACCGCGCATTTCCAGGTCATCCATGAGGCCAGAGCTCGCACCTCGTCGGCGGTGACGTCGGGATGGTAGCGTATGCCGCCTTTCCCAGGGCCGCGCGCGTCGTTGTGCAGGCAGCGGTACCCGACGTAGTTCCGTACCTCCCCTTCGGCCGTCTCTATCGGGAACTCTACCTCTATCATTCGAGCCGGTTGCTTCAGATACATGGCGAGCCCGGGCTCGAGGTCCGGGATATACCTGGCCGCCGAGTCGAACTGGCTCTGAGCGATATGGAACGGGTTTAGATCCTCGCTCTGATCGGTGCTGACACCCTCTGTCTTTGTCGCTTTCCTCTTGATCATCGTTCGTCTCATCCCTTCGTCGTGGAACCCTCGGTTCCGCCCCACCCCGATGCGAGCTACCTAAGACAAGAACGGCTGCCCGTTCGCTAGTCGAGGAAGCCCTGGTCGTCCATGCCGGGCCTGCCGAAACCAGCTCCTCCTCGCTTGAAGAACGCGGCCTCAGTGTGGTAGTCGGCCGTCAGGCCTTCGATCCGAGTCATCTCTCCCTCGGGAAGCGTCTGGAAGTTCGCAGCGATCGAGATGTTCTCCTCCAGCTGCTGAACGTTGTCGCAGCCGACGATCACCGTGCTCACGCCGGGCAGCGAGAGCACGTACGTCATTGCGTCCCTCATCGACGTAAGGCCGCCTTCGCGGAAGATCCGCCCGCGGGCCGGGATCTTCATACCGATCACGCCCATCTGCTTCTCTTTCGCCAGCGGAAGCAACTCCTCCGTAAAGGCGAGATGGTGCTTGTCGGCCGGGTTCAGAGCCATCAAGATCGTGTCGAACTCGAACTGCTTGATTCCACGGATCAGCGGCGCCGGGTCGTAATGGCCGGTGATTCCCAGGAACCTGACGATCTTCTCCTCACGCGCCTGCTGTAGCGCTTCGATCGCCCCGTTCTTACCGAAGATCCTTTCGACCTGCTCATCTCTCGTGACGTTGTGCAACTGCCAGAGGTCTAGGTGATCCGTCTGCAGCATTCGCAGGCTCTCTTCCAGCAGGCGAAGCGAGCCGTCCCGCGTCCGGTCGTGGGTCTTGGTGGCAAGGAACACCTCGTCACGGCGCGTCGCCATCACCTCGCCGATGTACGTCTGGCTGATCCCCCGTCCGTAGGCCGCAGCCGTGTCGATGTAGTTCACGCCCAGGTCTAACGCCCGATTGATGATGGCCAGCGACTCATCACGGGTGCCGTGTTTCTCGATGGTCGCTTGGCCTCCGAGACTGAAAAGGGGAACCTGGTGGCCCGTGCGGCCGAGCGGACGGTCAGACATGGCGGGAATGGTCTCTCCGCCACCTTCCTTTGAACCGCTCAAGAACAATGCGGCGGTACCGCCCGCGCCAACTTTGACGAAGTCCCGACGTGTGAACTTGCGCTTCGACATGCGGCCTCCTGGCTCGTTACTGCAGTACTAGTGTGGTAAGAGTGATCGCTCGTCTGACCGAATGGACTGGGGGCACCTCCTCGTAGGAATCGCCCATGGATGCCCCTGGGGCTGGGAGGCTGGATGGGTGCCCCGCACAAACTGCCCCGTGCGTAGTCACGACGCAAGAAGTCACGCGGCGGTGTCACGCGGCGGTGATTTCCCGACGCCTCATGAAGTGGGGAAACGACGATGGGACTGGCGAAAGCAACGGGCCTTGACGGGAGCGCCTGAAGGCTCGTAGGTTGGGTGCTGAATTGAGAATGGGTATCACTCTCAGGTAACGCCAAGTTTTTCAGTGCTCTGTCTTACTTATCGATACGGACCATCAAACGTCTGAGACGCTGGCCTGTCCACCAGGCCTTTTGAGAATCGCTGCTTATGAGCCTCGGCTACTGCCTTCGTTGTTTGACACGTGTCATGACGCTCACAGCCGTCATTGCGGGCCCGTTGCTCGCTCAGGAGCCCGATCTGGAGAAGCGACTGGAGGAGCTGCAGCGGCAAGTGGAACTGCTCCAGCAGGAGCTTGCCGTTCGCGACTCGGCCACGGTCGCCGAGCTGCGGAGACAGATCGAGATCATCACGCGCGAGCTAGAGGAGATGAAGCTGGGCCGGGAAGTCGTGGTGCAGGCCGACACGGGAGTGTACGGCTTCGGGCCTGCTGCATCCAAGGTCTATCAGGTGAATCAAGGTGTCTCCATCGGCGGCTACGGCGAGATGCTGTACGAGAGATTCTCCGGCAAGCGAGAAGACGGCACGCCTTCCGACAAGACCGACCAGATCGATTTCCTGCGGGCGGTGGTGTACGTCGGTTACAAATTCGACGAGCGGTTTCTGTTCAACTCCGAGTTGGAGTTCGAACACGCCTCGACCGGACAGGCCGGATCTGTCTCCGTGGAATTCGCCTACTTGGACTATCTGGCCTGGGAAAACGCCGGGCTCCGCGCCGGATTGGTCTTGGTGCCGATGGGTTTCCTGAACGAGCTGCACGAGCCATCCACGTTCTTGGGGACCGAGCGGCCGGAGACCGAGCGGCGGATCATACCGACGACCTGGCGCGAGAACGGTATCGGTGCCTTCGGTGACTTGGGCGGCTTCGCCCTCCGTGGCTACGTGGTCAACGGGCTCGATGCCGTCGGTGGCGGCAGTTCAAAAGCGGATGGGTTCAGCGCGAGCGGTCTGCGTGGCGGTCGCCAGAAGGGCTCGAAGGCCGTTGCGGAAAACTTCGCCGGCGTCGCCCGGGTTGACTACGTCGGCGCCCTTGGGCTCACGGTCGGGACCTCCGTGTACGCGGGCAAGTCCGGTCAGGGCGCGTCATCGCCGCTGGACGGGTCGACGATCGATGCGCTGACGGCAATCTGGGAGGGCCACGCCGAGTACCGAGCGCGGGGCCTCGATCTACGCGGCGTGTTCGCGCTGGCGCATGTGGATGATGTCGAGCACATCAACGCGGCCAAGGACCTCACAGGCGACGAGTCTGTGGGTGAGAGACAGGTCGGTTGGTACCTGCAGGCCGGTTACGACGTCCTGCACTCCGCCGCAACGACGCATCAGGTCATTCCGTATGTCCGCTACGAGCAAATCGACACACAGGCGAGAGTTCCGGACGGTTTCGCTGCGGATCCGGCCAACGACGCCAGCATCGTGTCGATCGGAGCTGCGTGGAAGCCGATCACCAACCTGGTGGTGAAGGCGGACTACCAGATCCGCAGCAACAAGGCCGATACGGGAATCGATCAGTTCAATGCCGCGATCGGCTACGTCTTCTGATCGAGTCGAGATGACTAGAGAATCGTTGGCGAACCTCGGACAGCGGCGGGTTCGGCACATGCAACTGCTTGTAGCGTGTGGCTTTCTTATCGGCACCGCTGGGTCATCGCCGCCCGATGTTCAACAGGCCGGCCTCACCCAGGCCGAGGCGCTGCGCTTGGCGTTCCCGGAACCGGCGACTATCGAACGGCGAACGGCGTTCCTCGAAGACGAAGACTTGGAGCGAATTCGGCAACTCGCTGGCGGCGAGGTCCGGGTCGATCAGCGCGTCCTGACGTTCTATGTGGCCACCGACGGCGATGAAGTGATCGGGGCCGCGTACTTTGATGCGCACAGGGTCCGTACGCTACCCGAGGTACTGATGATCGTGGTCACTTCGGACGAGCGCATTGGCCGCATCGAGGTGTTGAAGTTCTCGGAGCCGCCCGAGTACCGCGCGCCGGACGGCTGGCTTCGCCAATTCGAGGGTGAAGGCCTGACGGAGCGTCTGTCGCTCAAAGGTGCCATCGTCAACATCACGGGTGCGAGCCTGACCTCGCAGGCGGTCACGCGAGCGACTCGCAGAGTGCTGGCCTATCACCGGTTCATCCAGCCTTTCAAGGAAGCGGACCCGCGAGGTCCGAGATGAACCGGTTCGAGCGGTGGAGCCTCTGGGTCTCGGCGGCCTTTGCTGGCGTCAGCGGTATCGGGCTCTTCTGGCTCAAATACCTCGTGACGAGCGACGATCCCTGGGCTGTGATCAACCATCCGCTACAGCCCTGGTTCCTGAAGGTGCATATCGTCGCGTCTCCATTGCTCGTATTCGCTCTCGGTTTGGTGACGACACGTCACATATGGCACCATTGGCGAAACGGAAACGGGCGAGGCCGGACGAGCGGAGCGGGGACGGCACTACTGACCGTGCCGATGGTCTTCACCGGCTACTTGATACAGGCGGTCACGCACGTGGGCCTGTTGCGAGCGCTGGCCATCTCACACATCGCTCTCGGCTTTCTCTTCGCCATCGGCTTCGCGCTCCATCAGTTGATGATTGTTCGGCGCCCGGCTGACGAAGCTGATCGCGCGGGTCGAACGGTTTGGTCGGCCGCCGAGGTGGAGCGGGTGGCTCGTGGCCGCGCTCCTTCTGTCGGTATGGAGCCGTAGAGGCTGGCCCGGTTGGCCTGACTGCCGTTCCGGGGAACCTGGAAATGTTTTCGATAATCGGAACTATCTGCTCGTGAGGTAGCCTGAGCACGTCCTCCGATCGTGTCCTTCCACACGCCTTAAGTTACATCGCGACAATAAGTTAGCATGTTTACTCGCCGTGCTCCTGCTTGGGGCTTGCGTCTTGCGTGTGTCTCCCCACGGTGCCCAACGGTCAGCGAGGCGTGGGATGAAAAACGGGAAGGTCCAGGAGGGGAGATCGCTGGACGCCGGTGGGGTACCGCCGGGTGGGCCGGCGCCGGCCTTCAGGGGCCGAGACAGGCGTCGCAGACAGAAGGCTCGGGTGGACGACGTCGGGGTGTATCCCTTGGACGAGTCCGAGGAACCCGGCGGCGGCTCGGAGCTTGTGGCACAGGAGGGTAACTGTATATGGTTAAGAAGGGATGTGGATGGGCTGCGGTCATCCATCCTTCTTGACCCCGAGACTGGGCACTACACAGCGCGGGGAATCAAGCGCCGCCTTGACGAGCTGGTGGCGCTCTCCCAGCGAAACGATGAGGCGCTCTCCTGTGTCCTATTCGGTGCGGATCCGGTCCCCGATGGCCTTGGCGTCGCGACAGAGGCACTACGCGATGCTGCGTTCGAGTTTGCGACCGTTCTGCATCAACGGACGCGTCGAACGGACGTCGTGGGGTGGGTCGAGCCGCTCAAGTTCGTCGTGCTCGCCCCGCGAACGCCGCCGTTTGGCGGGCTCAGACTGGCGGAGCGTTTCATCTCTATGTCTCTGGCGCGCTATGTGGCAGGTGAGTTCCCGATCACCTTTGGAGCCGGCGTGGCGGGGGTTGAAGGACGGACCGAAGGTCTCGAAGCGTGTCCAGACACGCTCGTGGCCGCAGCCCAGCGAGCTCTGTTGGATGCCCGTACGGCGGGCGCGGCGCAGGTAGCTGCCGCCTGGCCGGGAATCTGACACCAGGGAAGGGGGAAAGCAGTGGCGAACAAGCAGTTGAAGGACGAGAAGGAGCGTCTTCGCGAGCTGGCCTGCCAGACGCTCGAGGCTTACCGGAGCCTCAACTCCGTCGCGGCTGAGGCGTCCTACGGACGCAACGGCGGGGTCGACGGGGATGGCCTCACGCGTGCCGGCGAGTTGCTGGAAGCGGTGATCGCCGAAATCAAGGGTTCGGCGAGCAGCTCTGCCGGCTAGGCGGCTTACAGCAAGACTTCCGGAAGCGAGACTCACTCCTTCGGGGCTGGGGTGATCTGTTCCAGTTTCCGCTGCCGGTCTTCAGGCGGGACGGTTAAAGCTCTCAGCCCAGACTAGCACCTAAAGCTGGCCCCGCGCAGGTAACGACTGCCTCTATCCGGACGACGGCCGGGCAGTGACTATCGCAGCTCGACCAGACCCTCGCCGAACGCGGTCAGCTTCATGCGGCTCTTCAGCGCGTCGCGGTCCAAGACCATGAAGTGGTGATTGCGGCTGTCAACAAGCCCCTCGCGCTTGAACTCCGCCAGAACTGTGGTCACCGTCTCTCGTGTGGAGCCGATGAGGTCCGCCATCTCCTGGTGCGTGAACCAGTACGGGACCTCCACGCCGCGGTCACCAGCGACCCCATAGCGATCGGCCAGCCAGAGTATTGTCCCGGCCAGCCGCGATGGCACATCGAGGAACGCCAACATCTTTGTGGGTCATCACCTCCGCCGCATGACGAAGCAGGTGGCGAGTCAGCGCGCCATCGCGGATCAGCAGTTCCCGCAGCGCGTCCGCCTCGATGCTCAAGAACTCGCTGGCCTCCGCCGCCGATGCCGAAAGGGTGCGTTGCGGCAGTCCCGCCAGCGCCTCGAGCCCAAACGCCTCGCCTTCAGCGGCGAAAGTGACGGCGATGTCACGGCCGTCGCGATCCTTATCGCGTAATCTGGCCCGGCCTCGGAGCACGAGGTAGAGCGCGTTCGTCGGCTGCCCAAGCTCGTACACGCTCTCGTTCTTGCGATAGGAGCGCACGGTTCCAAGTCCGCGCAGCTCTTCTATCTGGGAGAGAGTCAGGCTCTTCAGTAGGGCCATCGGCCTCCGGCCAAATCGCATAGCCGATACCCTCCTCTCGGCTTTGTACCTTCGGGCTCCGGCGATCCAACGCTTTCTGCCGAGCGGATCGGGAACCTCTCCAGGTAGTCCGCTGGGTGCGGTAAAGACGGTAGCGTCGCCGCCTACGTCACATTCTCGATCGGTAGGAGAATCCTACTACAGTCTCCTCGCCACAGCAACGGGGATGGTAACATCACTAACATTAATCCCCTGAGCCCGAACCGGAAAGGCTGGCGTAAACGTATGCTCCCCAGCCGTCTGCACGGAGCTTCGGCGGAACCTCCGTGGCGTTGCAGAGTAGTCGGTATGCGATTAGATAAAGAGGACAGAGCCCTGACCCCAACCATCTGCGCGCCGATGGAACAAGACAAAGTCCCGAAAAGGGAAGAATTCGAGCGCGAGGCGTTAGTCCATCTCGACACGCTGTTCAATGTCGCGCTGCGATTGACGGGCAACGCCTCCGACGCTGAAGACCTGGTTCAGGACACCGTGGCCAAGGCCTACCGGGCGTGGGACAAGTACGAACCGGGCACCAACTGCCGCGCCTGGCTGGTTACGATCTTGCGGAACACGTTCATCAACCAGTTCCGGCGTGAGACCAGGCGGCCGAGCCAGGTACAATTCGATTCGGTGGAAGACATCAACGTCTTCGAGACGGTACAGGAGAAGGACCCCGAAGGCTCGTTCTACCGTTCCATAGTCGACGACGAAGTGAAACAGGCGATTCAGGACCTGCCGGAGGAGTTCAGGATTCCTGTTGTCTTGAGCGATGTTGAAGGGATGAGCTACGCTGAGATCGCCGAGATACTCGAGCTGCCGGTAGGTACGGTCAAGTCCCGGCTGTTTCGCGGGCGCCGGCGGTTGCAGCAGCGTTTGTACGAGTACGCACTCGAGATGGGGTACATCAAATGACGGCCTTCGGAAGACTTGGGGAGTGGCTTATGAAGGTGATGCCACCGCCGGGTGGGATCGATTGCGGGGGCGTCATGCAGCAACTTTACGAATACATCGACGACGAACTCGACGAGGCGACGGTCGAGCGGATTCGCAAGCATCTGAAGCTTTGCAAGAAATGCTACCCGCGGTACAACTTCGAGAAAGCCTTCCTGGATTTCCTGACGGATCACGGCCAAGCCGGCGCGCCGCCTGAGCTGAAGCGGAAGATCTTCGCGAGCCTACTCGAGGAGGAGTGCGAGTAGGATTCAATCGCCGTAAGGCGGGCTTTGAATTGCCAACATTGAACATCGAATGTCGATTCCAAGAGCAGTTCTTCACTATTGGCTGGTCGATATTCGGTGCTCGATATTCGAAAGCGGCCTGCCGGTCAGCCTCGGCGTGGTCCAGTACTAGCTCGTTTCCGTGCCAGGCACATATCGCTCGAGCGCCAGCTCGACCTTTTCCAACACGTCAGCCACGCGAATGAGCTCCATGCGGCCGGCGCGGCAGCCCGGACGGGCCGGGTTCAGCCGCTCGACGGGGCCAGAGTACGGTATTCCCGGTGCGTCGTAGTTGTAGCGGTCTACGACAAGGTCCTCGTAGGCTCTATACGGACCGGAACGGAGCGGATTCGTATGCCCGTAGAGTCCGATGACCGGCGTCTCCAGCGCCCGGGCGATATGGAGCGGTCCAGTGTCTGGGGCGATCAGCATATCGCACCCGTCGATAAGGTAGGTCAGACGGCGGAGATCGGGCCCCAGCGCCCAGACGATGTCAGCGGCACTCGTCGCCGCCACGTCGCGCGCACGCTGCTGTTCGAGTGCTCCCGGCCCGCCCAAGAGCAACACGCGGAACCCGAAGTCGCGCTCTAAGGCTGTAGCCAGGTCGGCGTTGCGATCCTCCGACCAGTTCTTCCCGCGCCCGCCGGCCGTAGCGACGATACCGGCGACCCGTCGACCCTCCAGTGCGCTAAAGAACTCCGCTTGGGCTGCGCGCTCCTGGTCGGTTAACGCGATATTCCACTCCGGCCTCGAGATGTCGGCGCCCAGGTACTCGGCCAACTCCAGGTACATGTCCTGCCGGTGACGGGGGCCTTGTGGCGCTAGCCGGTGGTTCGCGAACAGCCAGACCATGTCGAAGGCGCGATCGCGGCCGTAGCCGATCTTGTGCGGAGCGCGCGCGAGGAAGGTCGGGACGGCCGATTTGAAGTAGATGCCGCAGTTGAGCACGACGTCGAACGACGTGCCTTTCAACCGACGGCGCAGCCGCCTCACCTCGGCCAGGCCGCCCCTGCGGTCGAAGCAGACGGTCTCGTCGACGGCGGTGTGGTGCTGCAGTAACCGCTCCGGCGTCCGCTCGACCACCCAGGTTATGTGCCGCTCCGGGTCGTCTCGCTTCAGCGCGTTGACCACCGGCAGTCCGTGTACGACGTCGCCGATGCCGCTCTGAAGGACCAGGCAGACGCGACGGCTGGGAAAAGGTCGGCTCATTCTATCTCGATATGCAGGTGCGCTACCTCGCGGCAATCTACGACGCAAGGACGGCCATAGTCTATGCGGATCGGCTCTTCTTGATCGACCACAGCACTACAGGTGAGGGGATGATCGCCGATACTCCGTGCGGGCTGGAGCGCTTGCTAGTCGTTCGCCGGCTGCTAAACTTGCGTTCGATGAGACGCTTCACGGGAGAAAGACTGCCTGCGAGTCCGCGGATCGCCGTGATGACCAACGATGCCCTCGGGAACTTCGTCGTCGTTACCCCGCTTCTGCAGATGCTGAGGGAGGAGTATTCGACGGCGGCCCTGGACTACTACGGAGGCACGCGTGTCGCGGAGCTGGCAGGTACGTCGAGTCTCGTCGATCGGTATTACGATGTGCACGGAGTATCGCCCCGGGCCTTCGCAGAGTCGCTGCCCGATGTCTATCAACTCGTAGTCAACGTCGAGCGAAGCGCTTGGGCGAAAGCGGCCGCGGCGATGCTCGCCGGCGAGGAGGGCCTCGTCTGCGGGCCCTGCATCGACCAGGAAGGCAGGGGCGATCTGCCTTACGCCGACGATACGCGCGGTGACCTTTGGCGTGACGAGGAGTGGATCGCCGAGGACATAACGAAGCGATACCCGTTCCTTCGCTCTGGATTCATCGGTGAGATCTTCTGCCGGCTGGCCTATCTCGATGGCCCGGCCCCGGGCTACCTAGTGCCTCGGAGCGAGCCATCCCAGGCCGTCCCGGATGTCCTGGTCTCCACGACGGCCAGTCTGGCTTGGAAGCTCTGGCCCATTGATCGGTGGCAGGCGCTCGTGCGCGACGTGCGCGCGCGAGACTTGACCGTCGGCTTGTTGGGTGCCAAACCCAAGCAGCAGGAGAAATACTGGGAAGGCGCGGGCTTGGAGGCCGCGGTGGTTGAAGCGGGAGCGGAGGACTTGCGCGGAAGGTTCACGCTGCCCGAGGTCGTTGGAGCGATCGATCGTGCCCGGCTGGTGGCGACGATTGACAACGGAATCTCTCACTTCGCCTGTGCCACGGACACGCCGACGGTAGGTCTGTTTCGGCATGGCATCCATCGCCTCTGGGCGCCGCCGGCCGAAAACCTCAGACTGGTCGAACCGGGCAAGGATCGACAGGTCTCGGATATCGAGTACGAGACGGTTTGGAGCGCCGTAGAAGAGGCGTTGGGCTAAGCTCGTCAGGCGCTTGAGCGGTGCACTCAGGTCGGTATCGTCGCCGCGCAGGGTTGACCGACTTCTAGAAGGGAAAGCTATGAAGGCGAGTTCGGTTGGGTTCTTCAGACGACTGCTCGCGCTACCGGGGCCCTCCGGCCATGAGGCGGCTCCGGCTCGGGCATGGCGCGAGGAAGCGGAGAAGTTTGCGGACCGAGTCTGGGCGGACGTCGCGGGCAACAGCTTCGCGGCGGTGAACCCGGACGGCAAACCGCGGGTCATGGTGGCGGGTCACATCGACGAGATCGGCCTCATGATCAACCACATCGACGATGACGGTTTTCTCTATTTCTCGACCATCGGGGGATGGGATCCGGAGATCATCGTCGGCCAACGGGTGGAGATACTGACTAAGAACGGTCAGGTCCGTGGAGTGGTCGGCAAGAAGGCGATTCACGTGCAGGAAAAGGAGGACCGCGAGCGGGCCTCGAAAGTCAAGGACCTCTGGATCGACATCGGAGCGAAAGACGGGAAGGACGCCCGGCAGCGCGTGCGCGTCGGGGACGCCGCCGTGCTCACCGCCGATGTGGTCGAGCTACCGCACGGCAGGATCGCTTCTCGCAGCATCGACAATCGGATGGGTGCGCTGGTAGCGCTGGAGGCGCTGCGCAAGCTGGCCCGCGACCGCCCCTCGGCCGAGGTCGTCGCGGTGGCCACGGTGCAGGAGGAGATAGGCGTGGGAGGCGGCGGCGCAAGGACCGGCGCCTTCGGCATCGATCCCAAGATCGCTATCGTGGTGGACGTCACGCATGCAACCGACTACCCAGGAGCGATGAAGAAGGGTCACGGTGACCATCGGCTTGGCGGCGGCCCGGTGCTCAGCCGCGGATCGGCCGTTAACCCGATACTCTTCGAGCGCTTGGCCGGGGTGGCGGAACGCGAGAAGATCCCCTACTCGATCGAGGCCGTCCCCAGCAGAACGAGCACCGACGCCGATAGCATCTTCACCGCCAGGATGGGAATCGCGACCGCGCTGGTCTCGGTGCCTAACCGATACATGCACACGCCCAACGAGATGGTGGCTTTGGACGACCTGGACCGCGCGGCGGAATTGATCGCGGCCACGGTTCGCACGTTTTCAGCTGTGGAAGATTTCGTACCTTCCTGAGGAGGCGGGCCCGGCTCTTCGCCTCGCCTCCGAACCTCTGCCACTCTCCTGCGATGTCAGGACGGGCTAGGCCATCGACTTGCTTTGCCGGAAGAGGTTGAGCAACTCGCTGCGCGGTAGCCGGTCGATGTCTTCCTGCGAGGTGAACGGGTCTTCCCGAACTTCGACGACGCGGTAGGGCCGCTGGCCCGTGGGTTCACAGAAGAAAAGCAGGAGGCGGACGCCCGGCCGCGGCCGTTCGCCAAGCCGGACCTTCCACCGATCACCGTCGACTTTGATGTGAGCCATTTTCCCGATTCTTTTAGGGTTTTCGGCGACGACGGCTCAGCCGTCCCGCCACGGTTCTACTCTGCCTGCTCCACTCTGACAGCTTCAGCAACGTTGCGTCCCAGCGATCGCTCGCGCCCCCCGATCCGCACCAAGATCGGCCCCTCGAAGGGCTCGCGCTGCAGTACTTCCAGACGCGTGCCGGGATAGAGGCCCAGCTCGGCTAGATACCGCAGGCGGCCGCCGTCCGAGTCGCTGACCTCGCGTACGATCACGCTCGTTCCTTCCTGCACGTCCGACAGTGACGGGTGTCTGCGCTCGGAGAGTTCGCCTTCGGCAGTTGGTATGGGCGAACCGTGTGGATCCATCTCCGGGTGGCCTAGCACGGCCGCCATGCGCTCCACCAACTCATCCGACGCCGCATGCTCAAGCCGATCCGCCTCCGCGTGGACTCTGTCCCATGAATAGCCCAACTGCTCGATCAAGAACGATTCGATCACTCGGTGGCGGCGAATGATGCGCAAAGCCTCGCGCTCGCCGCCCTCGCTCAGCCGCACGCCGTGGTACGGCTCGTGCTGGACCAACCCTCGCTCGGCCAGGTTCTTGACCATGTTGGTCACCGACGCCGGCGATCGCTCTAGCCGCTGAGCGAGGGCGGAAGTACTCACCGACCTGCTCTCCTGCTGCAGCTCCCAGATCGCCTTCAGGTAGTCCTGAACGGCGCGGGAATGGTCGTCGTTCGCCGGGGCTTCGTGCCCGGCTCGCGGCATCGAGTCGGAATTCGTCATGTTTTCGTCGAGGCTAAAAGTCGTCGGCACCTTCCCGGCTGTCAATGCGAATTCGTTCGTCTTTTGCGCGCGTTGACCGGCACCGACCGGCTGGGTAGCTTAGCGGCCTCGGTCGTGGGCCTGGCGGCTCGCGACCGTTTGTGCGGGGAACCCTGGATTGTTTTCATGAAAGCTGCGAGTCTGGGTTGAACGAGCGTTTGAGCGACCGCTTCGGAATACCGAAGCGTGGCGAATCGAAAGTCGATTTGCATCTCCATTCCGACCGCTCCGACGGGCGGGTTGACCCGGCCGGAGTAATGGCGGCGGCGAAACAGAGTGGACTCGAGGCAGTTGCTCTCACCGACCACGACACGTTGGTCGGGATCGGCGAGGCACAGCGCGCGGCGAGCCGGTTGGAGTTGGACTTCGTGCCCGGGATCGAGTTCTCGTGCTACGACGATACGGGGTCGACGCATCTCTTGGGCTATTTCGTCGATCCGTCGCATGCCGAGCTTTCGGCCTATCTGGACGACGCCCGCGAAAGGCGAAGGCAACGCGCGAGCGAGATTGTCGAGAAGCTGAACCGGCTGGGCGTCGGGATTACGGTGGAGGCGGTGATCGCGCAGGCCTCGCACGACGGCCTGATCGCGCGGCCGCATGTGGCGCGGGCTCTGCTCGAAGGTGGTTGGGTCGGCAGCTACTTCGAGGCTTTCGACCGCTACCTGGCTGCCGGGCAGCCGGCTTTCGTGCCCACGTGGCGCATCAGGCCGGCAGATGGGATAGGCTGGATCCACAAGGCCGGAGGACTGGCGGTTCTCGCCCACGGGGGCAAGACTCATGGCGAGTCGACGATAAAGCAGCTAGTAGAAGAAGGCTTGGACGGTCTGGAGGTTCTACACCCGGAGCACCGGCGATTCGAGGTCGAGCGGTTACGACGGCTTGCCGCCGAGTTTTCTCTGCTGGAGACCGGTGGGTCGGATTGGCACGGCCCGTTGGACAGCCGTCGTGGCCAGCTGGCCTCGCAGCCGGTTCCTTATGAATGGTACTTGCGTCTCAGGGAGGCGGCCAGCGCGAAAAGCGGCGCGGGCGGCTGAGCCCGGCTGGCGTGGCGAGGAGGACTAAAGAGAAAGATGGTGGAGAAGGAAGTGGAGAGCGAGCGAGAGTTCGAGTTGGTCATCGTTGGGGCTGGCCCAGCGGGGCTGACGGCCGGTATGTACGCGAAGCGATCGGAGCTGAACGCCGTCGTGCTCGAGCGGGGGCTGCCCGGCGGACAGCTTCTAAACACCGACCTGATCGACGACTATCCGGGTCTGCCCGAGATCGAGGGCCGCGAATTGGCCGATCGCATGACCAAGCACGCGACCAAGTTCGACCTGCAGATCGACACCGCGACGGCGAAGGGGATCAAGAAACTCGAGGATGGCGACTTCCGAGTCACGACTTGGGAAGGGCCCGTCTACCGGTCGCAAGCGGTGATTCTCACCGCCGGCGGAACCCCAAACAAGCTGGAAGTCCCCGGAGAGGAGGAGTTCGCCGGCCGAGGAGTCAGCTACTGCGCGATTTGCGACGGAGCGTTCTTCAAGGGAGAAACGATCGCCGTCGCTGGAGGAGGAGATGCAGCCGCCGAGGAGGCCGAGTTCCTCACCCGCTACGTCGACAAGCTGTACCTCATTCACCGCCGCGATGAGCTGCGGGCCCAGAAGATCTTGCAGAAGCGCGTGTTCGAGAACCCGAAGATCGAGGTCGTCTGGGATTCCGTAATCGAGGAAGTCCTCGGTGATGCGAAGGGCATGAATCGACTGCGCATTCGCAACGTCAAGAGCGACGACGAGAGCCTTCTGGATGTCACGGGCCTGTTCGTCTTCATCGGCTTTCGCCCGAACACCGGTCTGCTGGAGGACCACGCGGACCACGATGCAGGCGGCTACATTATCAGCGATCGCGACATGCGCGCCTCGATACCGGGCCTCTTCGTAGCCGGCGACGTGAGGGCGCAGCTGACGCGGCAGATCACGACCGCGGTCGGTGACGCGACGACGGCATTGATTGCGGCGGAGAAGTATCTGACGGATCTTAGGGAGAGCCGAAAGGAAGTGAGCGGCGCCTCGGCACAATAGGTGCGGTTCGGGCGTTTGTTGACAGGGGTAGGGTTCCGGGTAGTATTCGCCGGCGGAACGGCCGGCGTACGCATGGGTAGTAAGCCCAACCGCGTCGTGCGAATCAGGAGGATAGCGACATATGGCGGAGACGAAACAGGACACTGCGGCGAAGGTCGAGCTCACGGCAGAAGCGGCCGAGAAGGCACGCGAGTTCATGGCCGGCGAGGATCTGCTGCCGGAGAACGCCGGCCTGCGGGTCAGCGTTTTGCCCGGCGGGTGTTCCGGCTTCCAGTATGGGTTGAACATCGAGGAGGAGGCCCGAGACGACGACGAGGTCTGCGTCTCTAATGGTATCCGACTCTTCATAGATCCCTTCAGCGCTCAGTACCTGAAGGGGACCGTGATCGGTTTTGCCAGCTCCTTTCAGGGGTCCGGGTTCACCTTTAATAACCCGAACTCGGCGGGCGGCTGCGGCTGCGGGTCATCTTTCGCCGTCTGAGTCCGAATTGAAGAGAATGAGCGCGGCAGGCCCGTGTTTGCGGGCCTGCCTTTTTGCGCCCTGGAGAACGGTCTATCTTTGAGGCCCGCTCGAGGGAGGACTATTTGAGAATCCTGGGTTTTCCGGTGGGGCCGCTGCAGGCGAACGCCTACTTGGCCATCTGCGAGGAGACGCACGATTGTGCACTTGTAGATCCCGGAGAGGAGGCGGAACTGCTGATCGAAGCGGCCGCGGACCAGGGCGCCGAGATCGTGTCCATTCTACTCACCCATGCCCACCTCGACCATGTCGGTGGTGTGGCCGCGGCGAAACGCGAGACGGGCTCACCCGTCTACCTGCACCCGGCCGACTCGGGGCTGTATTCCGCCGTGTCCATCCAGGCGCAGTCCTTCGGCCTCGAGGTGGAGGCTCCACCGC
>JBDHAS010000145.1:0-9885 GCA_039588015.1 Gemmatimonadota bacterium
GCCGGAGTTGCCGTTACGGCCTGGTTGGTGCTGCAGAACCAGAGCGGCGCGGAGTCGGTCAGCGCGATAGAGCCGTCAGCTGTCGCTGCTGAAGGCGGGGCAGCTGCAACCACGGGCCAGCTACAGATCGCGACCGATCCGACTGGCGCATCGGTCACGGCCACGAGAGTCGAAGCGGCAGTAGGTGATGAACCACCCGCGCTGGCCTCGCGGTCGCTCGAGCTCGGAGCGACCCCTATCGATGCGGCGGTCCCCGAGGGAGAGTACCTGATCACCGTCAGCTCGGAGACCTCGCTGGAGGTGACCTTCACCGCGGCGGTGTCCGCCGACCGGCCGTTCCGTCGCGAGGTCGGCCTCGTGCCCTCATCTCCCCTCAACCAGGGGCTGCTGTACGTCGGGCCCGGCGTTCTCGCCTTCGACGCAACGGGAGCCCCCGTACCGGCATTCCTGATCGACCGCTTCGAAGTGACCAACGCCGACTTCGCGCGCTTTGTGAATGAAGGTGGCTACGACGATCCCCGCTTCTGGCCGGATTCTCTCTCTTTGGGTACCGAGACCGTGACCCGGGACGAGGTCGCGCAGCGTTTCCTGGATCGGACGGGGCTGCCGGGGCCGAGGCACGAGGCCTACGCCTACTGTCGCTGGGCGCGGAAGCGGCTGCCCGACTGGCGCGAGTGGTGGCGCGCCGCCGTCGATGATCTGGATCGCTCGTTCCCATGGGGTGATGAGGTTGCGGGACTGGAGGTACGAGCCAACTTCAGTAACCGTGGCGCCACGCCCGTGGGGTCTTTCGCTTTGGGGGTAAGTCCCTTCGGAGTCGCCGACATGGCCGGCAACGTCGAGGAGTGGGTCGACGTGGCTGAGCCCGGCGATGAAGCCGCGGAAACCACGGGCGGGTCATGGAATGACCCGGTCTATACTTTCGATCCGGAATGGCGAGAGCGGTTCCCTCTTTGGTTCGACAACCCTACCGTAGGGTTTCGCTGCGCACGAGATGTGAAATGATCGACTTCACTGGCTTCCTTCGCGGCCGACTTCTGCCGATCGGCTTGCTCTGCCATTTGGGGCTAGCCGTAGTCGCCGGCCCAGCCGTCGGGCAATCGGACTCCGATCCCTGGCTCGAACAGCCGGTCACCGACGACGCGTTCGCCGGATACCTGGAGTTCTTCGCCTACGACACTGACTTGCCGCTCGAAGTAGCCACGCTGGAGCGGAGCGAATCGCAGGGGATAGAGGTCGAGCGGATTCGCTACGTGAGCACGCCCGGCGTCGAGGTCTACGCGGAGTACTTAAGGACCGCCCGCTCCGATCCGCGATCGCGCCCGCACATCGTGCTCGTGCACGGCGGCGTGCAAAGCGGCAAGACCTCGATGCGCCCGATAGCCGAGCTGTTCGTGAGGAGCGGCGTCAACGTCTTGTCCATCGATCTGTTGTACTTCGGGGAGCGCGATACCGGGGTCCTCACGAGCTTTAGCGAAGACGACAAGCATCAGAATCTCTACAACCGCCCGCCGTTCTATCTGAGCTGGGTCGTGCAGACGGTCAAGGACGTAGGCCGTGCGATCGACCTCCTCGTGTCGCACTACAAGGCCGATCCCGAGAGCATCGGCTACGTCGGCTTCAGTCGCGGTGCGCAGGTCGGATTCATCGTTGCCGCAGCGGAAACGCGGTTCAATGCCGTGGCGCTGATGTACGGGGGTCACCTCGACAGATTCGAGGCCGGGCACCTCGCGGCGGCTTGCCCGGCGAACTACGCAGGCCGCATCGCTCCGACACCGCTGTGGGTTCTCAATGGCAGCTTTGACAGCGACTACGACAAACAGAGGTCCGTCGAGCCGCTCCACCGGCTGCTGCGGGAGCCGGTCCAGATCCGTTGGGTGGACACCGGCCACCAGTACCCCGAGCAGAGTGACCTGACCGAGCTGGCGGGCTGGTTGCGCGACCAGATCGGTCGCTAGACGCGGCCTTGCCGAAGCCCTTGCGCAGCTCGTAGACCAGCCAGGGCGAGTTCTACGGTCGCACGGACTTGGGCGGCACTTTCGAGGGCCCATTCAGCGCCACACTACCTCATCCGTCCCCGACCATCGCCAGCACGGCGGCCGGCGAGAGCGTGCGCCCGCTCGTGACGAGATCGTCGAGCGTGGCCTGCGGGATCGTTGCCTTCAGCGCCTCGATTTGGCCCACCACGCCCGGATCCATCGGGTGCGCCACCACGGCGCCGGCTCGTTCCGACAGGACGCGCGCAGCTGCCGCGATCGTCACCGCGCGCTCGGAGCGGTCCGCCGCGGCCTCGACCGCCGCCAGACCAATCAGAGCCTGGCCCGTCCCGCGTTCACTGCCAACCTCCTCGTAGGTGGTCACCGCGCGCCGGAACGCGCGCTGCGCCGCAGGCTCGTCGCCCGCCGCGAGCGCCGTCCACCCCAACTCGCATTGCACCCGCGCGATCTCCGGGCGGTCGCCGACCGTCTCGAGCGAGGCGAGCGCATCGCCGTACAACGCCATCGCGCCGGCGTGGTCGCCCTTGGCGAAGGTCATCTGCGCGAGGAAGCTGAGTGCGACCCCGCCACCCTCGTAGTCTCCGAGCCGCTGCTGAATCTGACGCGCCTCTTGCACGATGGCGATGCCGGCCTCGAGGTCGCCGGTCGCGAAAAGGAGCAAGCCTTTGAGCGACATGCCAAGGGCCTGAAGGAACTCGTTGACGCCGGCCCCGGCGCGGGTAATCGCGTCGTCGACCGCGGCGCGCGCCTCGTCCATGCGACCGACGCTCAGATGGCAGTACCCGGCCATGAAGACGCCCTCGACGGCAATCAGCTCATCGCCGGTCGCGACGCCATCCGCGCCCGCACCACTGGACTCGCGTAACGCACGGTCCCACTCGCCCGTAACCGTGGAGATCATCGCGTTGGCCAACAGAGCGAGCCCCCGGCCCCGGCTCGGCGTATCATCCGGTGCGAGCGCGAGCAGCTCGTCCAGCTTCTCGCGACCCGTAGTGTGCTGGGCGCCGATGTGCCAGAACCAGTTGAGGTGGCCTGCGAGCTGAAGCGCCTTCTCCAGTGCTACAGGGTCGCCCGCGCGCGCGCGCGTGGTGAGCCACTGGATGGCCGCGTGCATGTTCGCGTTCTCGGCCCGCCCCCGGTGCATCGCCGCCAGCTGTCCCGTCCCCTTGATGCCGATATCCACCCCGGCCGCGAACGCGAGGAAGTGCTCGGCATGCGCGTCCCGGAGCGCATCCATCTCGCCGCCCGCGTGGAGCTGCTCGGCGGCGAATGCGCGGATGGTCTCCAACAGAACGTAGCGATCGCCGGCGCCCAACACGCCCACGAGTCCCTTCTCCACCAGCGAGTCGAGCTCGTCGACCGCGCGATTCCGGTCGTCGTCGGCATAGCAGACATGTTCCATCGCCTCGAGCGTCCAGCCTTCGTGGAACACGGAGAGGCGCCGCAGCAGACGTTGCTGGTCCGCGTCGAGGAGCGAGTAGCTCCAACTGATCGTGGCGCGCAGGGTGCGCTGGCGGAGCGGGAGATCGCGGTCGCCCGACGTCAGGAGGTCGAGCGCGCCGTCGAGCCGCTGGAGCAGCGCCGCCGGCTCGAGGATACGCACACGCGCCGCTGCGAGCTCGAGCGCGAGCGGGAGGCCGTCGAGCCGCCGGCAGATAGAAGCAACGGCCGCCGCGTTCGCGGCCGAGAGCGCGAAGCCGTGCTTGACCTTCTCGGCGCGCTGCACGAACAGCGCGACAGAGGGACACTCACGCAGCGCGTCAAGCGACTTCGTCCCCTCCGCCGGCAGCGTCAACGGCGGTAGCACGAACTCCGACTCGGCGCCGATCTTGAGCGGCCCGCGGCTCGTGGCGATGACCACGAGCCCCGGACAGCGGGAGACAACGGTCGCGATCTCGCCGGCGGCGTCCAGGACCTGCTCGAGATTGTCGAGCACGAGGAGCGCGCGGCGGTCCCCGATGACGGTGCAGAGGGCGTCGAGCGCCGAGCGACCGGGCGCCTCGGCGATGTCTAGCGCCGTGCCGATGGCAGGGAGAACGTCCGCCGCCGAGGTGATGGACACCACCGATACGAACCCGGCGCCGCCGGGGTACTCGGCCGCGAGACGGCGGAACAGCTCGATCGCGAATCGTGTCTTGCCCGTGCCCCCGTAGCCGGTGATGGTCAGCACCCGCGCGCCTGCACGCAGCCGCTCGGCTGCCGCGGCGAGCGTGTCCTCCCGTCCCAGCAGCGGCGTGGACGGGGTGGGCGGCGGCTTGTGGAAAGCGCCGGCGGCCGCGGCGACGCCCGGCGCGGCGATCACCGGCGCCTCCGCGCCCGTGCCCGTCAGCGCCGCGCGCCATTCCTCCACCGTTGCAAACCGGTCGGCGGGGCTCTTGGCGAGCGCGCGCTCGACCGCGGCAGCCACCGGTCCCGTGACGCTCGGGCAGGCGGAACTGAGCGACGGCACGGGGTGGACGGCATGGCCGGCCATCACCGCCACGGGCGTGGGGCCCGTGAACGGCGGACTCCCGGCGAGCATCTCGTACAGCATGCAGGCGAGCGCGTAGAGGTCGCTGCGCCCGTCCACGGCCTCGCCGCTCCACTGTTCCGGGCTCATGTAGTGCGGCGTGCCGATGGCCGTCCCCGTCACCGTCAGCTTCTCGTCGCCGGAAGCGGTCACCGCGTGGGCGATCCCGAAGTCCGCGACGATGGCGTGACCGGCCTCGAGGAGTACGTTCTCCGGCTTGATGTCGCGATGGATCACGCCGTGGGCGTGGGCGTAGCTCAACGCGTCCGCGACCTCGTCGGCAATCCGCACCGCGTCGGCGACCGGGAGCTGCGTCTCGCGCTGCAGCCGGTCACGGAGCGACTCGCCGACGAGGTACGGCATCACGTAGAACAGCAAGCCCGCCGCGTCGCCCGAGTCGAAGAGCGGGAGGATGTTGGGGTGGCGAAGGTTGGCGGTGGTCGTGATCTCCCGCAGAAACCGCTCATGGCCGCCCGATGCAAGCAGTTCGGGGCGAAGGACCTTGACCGCCACCTTACGACGGTGTTTCACGTCCTCGGCGAGGTAGACGGTGGCCATACCGCCCGCCCCGAGTTCCCGCTCGATCCGGTAGCGGCCGGCGAATGCGCTTGAAAGCCGGGAGGTCATCTCGGACATAGTCGCCCAAGATAAGACGCCGTGCGTTTCGCACAACCAACCAGCCCAGTCCGCCGCCCAGGCCTCCCGCCGTTCCTTAACCCCTGGATGACATACCGATGACGGCCAGCTGATCGCTTCCCTTCAGATTGACGCTGGGAGAGGAGGACGCCGTGCCTGAATCCACTTAGGACGGAGCGTGTGCGGGAACCCAAGTACTGAGGTCGAGCGAAATGCCGATTGAGAGACTCACGTACGTCGCTGGTTCGGCGTCCATCGTCAGGCTACCTGACCGCAAGAAGGTGTTGCTGGAGATCGTGCCAACCGCAGTCCGGATGAGAAAGCTGAGCGCGTTCGGACGGCCGGGCGACACACTGTGGGAGCATCGGTTCCCGACTAGAATCGGTGACGGCACACCGCCGGCCAGGCAGGCCCTTGATCTCGCGCTCGAGTCAATCCAGAGCGCATTCTCACTGCCTGATGCGGTCAGGACACTGAACGAGAGCGTCAGCCCAAAGCTCGAGGCCCTGACAGGACCCGGAGAATCGATCAACGATGAGGCCGGCCCACCTACCGTTGAGGCTGCAACGCTCAGGCGCTTTCGGTCAGCGCACCTGCGTGCGCGTTGGGTATTGGTGCTGCTCGCCAGTACCGTTGTGCTCGATTTGATCGCTGTGGGATCGGATCTTGCCGAAGCCGGACTAATCGATAGGGCTATCAAGGGCGCTCTCATCAAGCCCAGGCGACCGCGAACGACGCTCGCCAGAGCCTTATTGGCCTCGTGCAGATTCTGCTATCTGCAGCAACCGTCGTCGCGTTTCTGATGTGGTTGCATCGGTCCTACCGCAACTTGCAGGCGCTCCACGCACACGAGCTTCGCTTCTCACCAGGCTGGGCGGTCGGCTATTTCTTCATTCCGATACTGAACCTGTTCCGGCCGTACCAGGTTCTTAAGGAGACATGGAAAGCCAGCGATCCTACAACGCTTCATGCAACCGCGTGGAAGGGCTCGCGCGCGTTTCCCGTGCTTGGCTGGTGGTGGGCTTTCTGGCTGATCACAAACTGGCTCGGCGTGATCTCCTTTCGCGTGAGCCTCTTTGCCGGGGATGACCTGTCGGCCCTATATCTAGCAAGCGTGGTTACTGCCTTCGCTGATGGTACTGAGGTCATTGCTGCGGTGCTCGCGATTCTGGTCGTGCGCGGCATCGATCGTCGGCAGGAAGAGAAACACCAGATCCTGTCCGACTCTGTAGAAGTTGAGTAGGGGTGACTCCCCCGCCCGGGCACACGGCGACCGCAGGCACACTAGACAGTAGATTGTAGTTGAATCTAGGGTCGAGGGACTGCCGGTTGACAAGGAATCACCACATATTTGCGCAGCTCGTCGACCAGCCAGGGCGCCCCCTCTGCCGCCCCGATCGGGGAAGGGGAAAACGCTGTGAAACTTAGAGTTCGGCCTCTGAGGATTCTGCTCGCTACCTCACCTGCAGCGCCTGGAAGCGCGGGTGGTCACGCAAGGGATCCCAGACGGGATCGACCTGCAGCCATGGTTGCGAGAGCCAGCCCGGGGTGGAGAGCAGATACTCAAGCTGGTCGATCGCGGCGTCGTGCTCACCGACCATGACGTAGACCCGCGCCAGGAACGCAACCCAGTCGGGACCTGCAAGAAGATCTCTGGATGGTGGGAGCAGCTCCACGGCCTTTTTGGCCTCGCGAATCGCCTCTTCCTTGCGACCTAATCCTGCGTACGCGACGCCGATTAGGCTACGGAGGTCCGCCCGTTCCGTTTGGGCCGTCGTTTTACCTTCCAAGAGGACCCGGGCGGAATCGTAGAGCGCGTGTGCCATAGCGGGCTGCTCGTTCAGAGAATGCAGCTCGGCTTTCGTCAGCAGGTAGGATGCGGAATCGGTCTCGACGAACCCAGAGGCCAGGCGGCGCAGAGTCCACTCGTAGTCCGTCCCGAGGCTTCGATACACCCACCACTGCCATGGGTCGTTTCCGGTGTACAGGGGTGGAGGGTGAATCGTTCTCCACGCCTCTTCTAGAACCTGCCGCGCTTCTTCCCGGTTGCCTTTCCAACTCAGGTAGAGCACAGCCTTCAGCAAGTAGAGGCCAAACTGGTCAGGCGCGAGCTCCATAGCCTGATCCACGAGAGCTTCGGCCTGCTCGTAATCGCGCATGTAGTAGTAGGTGACGGCGAGCTCTCTCGCCAACCAGAAGATCCGAGGGTTGAGCTCGAAGGCCTTCTCGTAGTTTGCAGCTGCCTCCGCGAACTCACCCTGGCGTCTTAGGACAGTTGCGATCGGCCAAAAACCATCTGCCTGGCCGGATAGCCCCGCTTGGGAGACGAGAAGGTGGCTGAGCGCACGCTCGTAGTCCAAATGTCCCCAGTAGTAGTACAACCCCATCGCCATGTGCGCTTCGGGGAGATCAGGGTCGAGCTGAAGCGCTATATCGACGGCCTGCCGTGCCCTTGCAAGCCGCTCATACGTCCTCTCCTCAGCGACGAACCAGTAGAGCTCGGTCTCCGCCATCGCCAGTCTCGCATAGGCCAGCGCAAAAGTGGGGTCCAGCTCGACCGCTTTCTCATACTGCTCGATCGCTATGCGGTACTCCTCTCTGTCGATGTAGTATTGGTTCCCGCGTAGATACCAACTATAGGCCTCCAGGTTATCGGTTGGCTTTTGCTCGATCCGCTCTTTCTCGTCATCGCCCAATCTCGCTTGGAGAGCCCCCACGATGTTCCGTGCGACGTCGGTCTGGATGGCAAAGATGTCCGTGAGCTGGCGGTTGTACTGCTCGGCCCACAGGTGATCGTCACTCTCCGCGTCGATGAGCTGCGCTGTTATTTGTACACGATCTTCAGCCCGCTGGACGCTTCCTTCCAGAACCGTGGCTACTCCAAGTTCGTCGGCGATCTGACGCAGGTTTTTGTCGGTCTGCTTGTACTGCATGACGGAAGTGCGGGAGATGACCTTAAGGTCGGCAATCTTGGAGAGATGGTTGATGATTGTTTCGGTGATCCCATCACTGAAGTACTCATTCTCGGGATCGGCGCTCATGTTAGCGAAAGGCAGCACCGCAA
Source organism: Gemmatimonadota bacterium (assembly GCA_039588015.1). GTDB lineage: Bacteria > Gemmatimonadota > Gemmatimonadetes > Palauibacterales > KS3-K002 > JASFMO01. The sequence continues at coordinate 8,207 of JBDHAS010000145.1, forward strand.
CGGACTTGCTTTCGACGGATAGACCGCCGGTTGCTTCGCCATACAGCACGTACCAGCCCGTCGCCACAATCCCCCAAAGCGCAAGCGCGACCACGCCACCTCCAATGGCGTTTCGCCATGTGAAGAGCCGCCCCACTCTTTCGACCTCGGCTGGGGTAAACTCAGCCTCCAACTCGGCGCCAGGCATGAGCGTCGGATCATGTCGTCGCGAAGGAGAAAAGCCCTCTTGGACGAACGCGGTGGCGATAACAATCGGTAGTCCGACTAGTAACAGAAGCGCAGCAAATGCGGGAAGCCAGTGCGGCAACCCCAGGCCCTCTGTTACGGTCTGCACGACCTCGAACACGAGCCACGAAGCCACGGCGTAGATCCCCAGCACCTGCCAGAGCGAGCGGCTATGTATCTCGTGGATTAGTCGTTTCAAACGCAACATGGGACCACCGCTTTCGAGGTATCGGGTAGCCACAAGATGCGAACCGGAGCGACTGCGGGCAACGACGGTACAGAGATGGCTCGAACCCACGACCTGCGGATGAGAAGAAGGAAATCAATCGGGGACTATTGAGGTCCATCGGAGTCGAACCGATACACCTTATAGAGCACCCGATTTCAGTGGACAGTAGATTGTCGTTGAATCTAGGGTCCACGGATTGCCGGTTGATGAGCGATCACCACATATTTGCGCAGCTCGTCGGCCAGCCAGGGCGCTCCCTCTGCCGCTCCGATCGGGGAAGGGGAAAACGCTGTGAAACTTAGAGTTCGGCCTCTGAGGATTCTGCTCGCGGTAGGAATCTTTGCGGCTCTCGCCTACGGCTTCCGCGGCGAGGTCGTCAACTTCGTATTCCTCCGACCCCAAACGCCGCCGGGGCCGCAACAAGGGCTCAGACGGGAGGATGTGCGCGAAGAGGACGTGACCGTGGTCGCCGATGGCCTCGAGGTCCCGTGGGCGCTGGCTTTCCTCCCCGATGGAAGTCTTCTGGTCACCGAGCGGCCCGGCCGGCTGGTGCGAATCGCAGAAGATGGCGACCGGCGCTCCTACGCCATCGATGGCGTTCGCCACGCGGGCGAGGGTGGGCTCATGGGCCTCACGCTCCACCCCGACTTCGCCGCGACAGGTTGGATCTACGTCTGCCTGACGGCGGAGGATGAGGCCGGGTTCGAGAACCGCGTCGAGCGCTACCGGTTGGACGGGGAGCGCCTCAGCGAGCGGAAGGTGATCATCGACGCGATCCCCGCTGCCAGCTTCCACAACGGTTGCCGCCTCGGCTTCGGCCCTGACGGCTACCTCTACGTCACTACCGGGGACGCCGGGAGCCCCAGGCGTTCTCAGGATCGCCGTTCCCTGGCCGGCAAGATCCTTCGCCTTACGGCCGATGGGAAAGTCCCGTCTGACAACCCGTTCGCCGGCCCGGTCTACTCGTACGGCCACCGGAACCCACAGGGTCTCGCCTGGGATGAGCGCGGGCGGCTCTGGAGCACCGAGCACGGGCGCTCCGGCGGCGGCAGCGGCTTCGACGAGCTCAACATCGTCGAGCGGGGGAGCAACTACGGCTGGCCGGAAATCGAGGGAGATGAAACGGCGCCGGGAATGAAGCCGCCGGTGCTGCACTCCGGCCCGAGCTATACCTGGGCGCCGTCGGGCGCCGCCTACCTGGATGGACGCGTCTTCTTCGGAGGCC
>JBDHAS010000146.1:0-9265 GCA_039588015.1 Gemmatimonadota bacterium
CACGTTTCTCGCCTTATTCCGCATCGAGGCCGGCCGCGTCGCTGAACTCTGGGTGGAAATTGACAACGTGGCGATGCTCACGCAGTTGGGTCTATTCCCGCCGCCGCCACCGCCCTGCGAATGATGGGGCGTGGCCGCCGCACCATTATCTGAGAGGGGCCATGAGGATCTTGCTGGCGCTTGCCACGGCTTGGTTTGTCGTAGGCCCTAGCCCGGCGTGGGGCTGGGCGCAACAGACAGCACGAGCGTCTTCCGAGGGCTTCGTCAGAACGTCTGACGGTTTGTCGCTGTACTATCGTATACTCGGAGACGCTTCGGACACGGCAGTGGTTGTGCACGGTGGTCCGGGCGCGGGGATGAGCAGCATCCTCCCTCACGTAGCCCCACTCGCGGACTCGACCACGCTGATCTTCTTCGATCAGCGCGGCGGTGGACGTTCGAGTCTTCCCGCGGATACGACGCGATTGGGACCCGAGGGATTTGTGGCTGACATCGAGTCTGTCCGCAGCTTCTTTGGACTGAGCCAGATGAAGGTCATCGCCCACTCGTTCGGGGCAATCGTAACGGCGCGCTACCTTCAGGAACATCCAAATCGGATCGAGCGCCTCATTCTACTTGGGGCCACGGGCCCTAGGAGAGCGGAAGCTGCGGCGGTGGCACGGTCCGCGGGCATCCAGGATTCGGCGGCGAGCCGTAGACGACTCGAGGTTCTGACCAGCCTGTTGAGCGGCACGGCGGATGATCCGATCGCGGCGTGCCGGGAGTTCGAGGCACTGGGCGGTTTAGGGGGCGGCGATTCGTGGCGGGGAACGAACTGCGATATGACCCCTGAGGCCGTCGCCTACTACTTTCGGTACACCGCCCAACTGGGTCCTATGGGATTTGGTGAATGGGACTTCACAGAAAGCCTCAGGGATGTGGCGGTGCCTGTCCTCGTTGTGCATGGGGCGAACGACCATGCTGGAGAACCGCTGCAACTCGCCTGGGCAAGGGCCTTCCCCGAAGGGCGTATCTGGACGATTCCACAGGCGGGAAGGGGCGCGATCGCTGACCGGCCAGATCTGGTTTGGACAGGTATGCGGCAATTTCTGAGGGGCGAGTGGCCGGCTGGCGCCGAGTCACGCTGGTGATCGTGGAGAACTCAGTTATTCGCTCCGGTGTTCATCTATCGTAGGTCAACCGTGTCGCCTGTCAATCGCTGTTCTGGTACCGAACGCATGGAATCGGGCGAATCGTGTCCGGAATTCGTTCGGTGCTGAGCGCGAATGGCCAACGAACACGCGGGCGGAGGTGAGTCGAATCCCAAAGAGGGAGAACTGCCATGATCATCGGTGCGCATTCGATCATCTACAGCGCGAATCCTGACGCAGACCGTGATTTCTTGCGGGACGTACTCGAGCTGCCGCACGTCGATGTGGGCGGCGGATGGTTGATCTTTGGATTGCCTCCGGCTGAAGTTGCTGTGCATCCGTCCGAATTGAACGACGTTCACGAGTTCTATTTGATGTGCGATGACATTGAGGCGTTGATCGCGGACATGAAGGAACGCGGCATCTCGAGCAGCCCCGTGCAGGACGAAAGCTGGGGCTTGATCACACGGGTGACGCTGCCGGGCGGTGGGAAGCTCGGTCTGTATCAGCCACGGCATGCGCGACCGGAGCCGATGAAAAGCTGATCTCGTACTCCGCGGAAGTAACTCAGACTTCGTACCGTCGAGGTGCCTAGATCCGGCGCGCTCGCATAGCCAGAGGAGGTTCAGATGGGACGCCCTGTTGTGCACTGGGAAATGTGGTCAGGGGATCCGGACAAAGTAGCGGACTTCTACGCGAAGGTTTTCGATTGGCAAATCCGACCCCTTCCCGAGATGGACTACCGCCTGGTCGAAACGGCTGGCGAGGGAGGAATCGGTGGCGGCATCATGAAGCCGCAGGAGGGCCCGTGGCCCGGCAATCTGACTCTTTACATCGACGTAGACGACCTCGCTGCCTACCGCCAGAGAATCGAGCAGGCCGGCGGTAAGATCGTCGTCGAGGAGGTGGAGGTGCCTGAGGTCGGCTCATTCTGCCTGTTCGAGGATCCAGATGGCCGAGTGCTGGGAATGTGGAAACAGAATAAGTAGACCGCATCCCCTTGGCGGCCCCCATATTTCGTCACGGTGATCGTCATGCTTCCGAGCGACTATCAAGATCTGGTGAACCACATGGAGTGGGCGGACTCGGTGGTTTGGGAGTCCGTCCTAGCCCTTTTCGAGGCGCAATCCGACACAGGCATGCGGGAGCGCCTCTATCACATCCACGTCGTGCAGTGGGCTTACCTGCAGGTATGGGCCGGGGAACCCCTCGACGTGCGAGATGGGTCGAGCTTTGAGGATCTGCGCGCCATCTACGAATGGGTTCGAGACTACTACCACCGGGCGACCGAATATCTCGATGCGGTTGACGCCGAGGCGCTCCAGCGGCAAGTCCAGTTCCCATGGGCTGACCAGTTGGTAGAGCGCTGGGGCTCCGCGCAACCGGCCACCCTAGCCGAGACCATACTGCAGATCACTGCTCACACGACCTATCATCGTGGCCAGATCAACACACGGTTGCGTGAGCTTGGGGGTGAGCCCCCGTTGACCGACTTCATCGCTTGGATCTGGATGGGCAGACCCCTACCCGCTTGGGAGGGGCCTGCTGCGTAGCGAGCGTCTGCGGCTACTGCTGCAACCGTATCGGGCAACTGCCTTTACTCGGTAGGTGGTTGAATGGACGTGCCGGAGGACTAGTGTGAACGCTGCCAGAATGGAGTCGTCGCCAAGCAAGAGTCGTGCACTAGCAGAAAGCCTGTTGGTCTGGGCTTTTGTGATGTCACTGCTCTGGGTCGCGAAACTCGCGCCGGACTTTACATCCTGGCAGAAGGGTGTGTTTGGACAGAGCTTCCTCACCAGCGCTGCATGCCTGATCGTTCCTCCGTTGCTCATTTTGATTCTGACACGCAGAGATGTCGGCGCATACGGAATTGCCTTCAAGCGTCTGAAGCAGCCGCTCGCGATGGGTCTTAGGTCGTTGATCGTCCTAGTTCCGGCGACTGGGGCATTTCCGTTGCTGGGCGCACTGCAATTGTCTGCCTATGACTGGAAGGGAGGGCTCATCTTGGCTCTCTTCTTCGGCGCATCTTTGCCGCTGGTGGGCTTGGCAGTGCGAGGGCTGCCGACATTGAGTGAACAGTCTGCCTCGAATCGCCATGTAAGTAGTCTAGTGCTGTTCCTCGGAATCGCGATAATGCTGGCTGCGGCGACACTGCCGTACACACGGATTGTCGCAAGTATTCTGTACGCGATGCTGTTTGTCGGTCTTGGGGAGGAGTTACTGTTCCGTGGCTACATTCAGACGAGGGTGACGCAAGCTTTCGGGAGACCTCGCCAGGTTCTGGGAGTGCAGTGTGGTTGGGGACTGATAGTCGCCGCGCTGCTGTTTGGGTTAAGCCATGTGTTCAGTCCGTCGAACCCTTTTCATATGGCCTGGGGTCTGTGGACTTTTGCCTTCGGGCTCGTCTGTGGCTATCTGCGCGAGAAAAGCGGCAACATCGTAGCATCCGCGGTCGCACACGGCGTGCTTATATCGATTCCGTTCATCTTCTCCGGGGGTGTTCAACAACCGTGACGGGATTTCCCTACAGTAGGGGCGCTGTGCTCATAGAGGCGTAGACCGTAGCACGGAACGACCGGATCCATCCATGAGCTGTCGTCAAGCCACAACCTGAACGTTGACCGCAAGGTGGCTGCTAGATCGATGACTCGATTCCAGTGGACGTTCCTGGCGCTGGTGGTGGTGCAGGCGGCCCACTCTCTCGAGGAATACATGGGACGCCTGTTCGACGTGTTCGCTCCAGCGCGTCTGGTCAGTGGCCTGGTCTCGGCGAACCTCGAGACCGGATTTATCGTCATCAACGTCTCGATCGTGGCCTTCGGACTCTGGTGCTTTCTGTGGCCGGTTCGCCGGCAGTGGCCGTCGGCCGTTGCCGTTGCTTGGTTCTGGGTCGTTCTCGGGCTGGTGAATGGGATCGGCCACCCGGTTTTGTCCGTGAGTCGGCGCTCCTATACGCCGGGGGTCGCGACGGCGCTTGTGCTGCTGTTGATCACGGCCTTCTTGCTCCTTCAGTTGGTGGCGCGCGGCCGGTCATTCACCGCTGCCGGCGAGGAGATCGCCCGCAGCTCGCGCAGATAACCCATTAGGCGGAAGCGACTAAGATGGTCCCAATGGCGAGATTATTCACGAGCTTTCTGGCTACGCTGATCATCATGTACGTAGTCCCGTTTCCCTTCTATGCCGGCGCTGCAGCGATGACGGGACTGCAGCCGCCCGAAGGTGCCACGCCGGCGATCTTCATGTTGAGCGTCTTGATCATCAAGGTCGGCGCGGCGGCTGCTTTCGTTCTCATCTTCTACTTTGCTAGGGAAAGCCTAGGCGGGCGCTGGCTGAGCTACGCATTTGCTTGGTGGCTGTTCTTCGTCATCGCCGAGCTGGGACAGGCGATCGGCCCAGGCTATTCCTGGACGGAGGCGATCGCCGGTATCTTGGCTGAGACAGTCTATTGTCCGCTTGCAGCGCTTGCTGCGGATCGTATACTGCGGCCTAAGGTCCCTGCTTCCACCTAGCAACGTTTGCGTCCGGTGCTGCGGCTCTACGGGCCACCGGCCCTTAGGACGCTCTACTTAGCACTCTCACCAGACTAGTACAGGAGGTGCCCGATGCACGACCGCAGATTCGTTCCTCTGGTTCTGATCTCGGTTGTCATGCTCGCATGTGGCGGCGAGCCGGGGGGCGCGAACATGGAGGATAATAAGGCGCTGGCGCGCCAGCTCTTCCAAGACCTCGACGCAAGCGGAAGCTCCCTGGACTTCATCGACCGGTGGATGACGCCCGACTTCCAGACTCACATCAATAGTCCCAACGCGATCGACCTGGCTGGCTATAGGCAATTCATGGCGGGGGCTGTCGAGGCCTTCCCCGACATGCATCATGAGATCCAATACGTGATAGCGGAGGACGATCTGGTGGCCGTGGGCATTACGTTGCACATGGTGCACCGGGGCGAGTACCTGGGGGTCGCACCCACCGGGCGTACCGTCTCCGTTGAAGAGATCGTTGTTCTGCGGCTGCGGGACGGGAGGGTCTCGGAAGAGTGGGTGCTGTTCGACGTGGCGGGGCTGCAGCAGCAACTCGAGGCTCCCGCTGCTGCTCCGAGCTAGGGGCATATGCTTGGGTCCGAATGGGTTTTGGCTGGCGGCCGCAGATTTCGGACAGTGATGGAGCCCGCGTGCAGCCGCGGGAACACCGCGTAGCAGCAATTCGTTTTGACCGGGAAGAAAGACACGACTCCTCCCAAATACGACTGACAAGAAGCTTCTCGTCGCAATCCGATGCGAGGCTAGTATTCCGGCGGGGCGCGACCGAAACGAATTACGCACGGTGTTTTGAGCAACGGAGGGAAACGGATCATGCTTCCAGCGGTCGGCGACAGAGCTAGCCGAGTCATCACGGTGACGCGCGAACACGTAGATGCCTACGCGGCGATCACGGGTGATCGGAACCCGCTTCATTTCGACGATGAATATGCGGCGAAGACCAAATTCGGCAGGCTCGTCGTTCAGGGCGGACTGACTACGGGGTTGCTGCACGCCCTGGTGGCGATGGACATGCCTGGACCGGGTACTGTCTTTCTGAGCCAGGACTGGCGATTCACGGCGCCCGTGTTCATTGGCAACACGATCAGGGCCGACGCGGAAGTTCTGAGCGTTCATGAGACGAAACCGGTTACGCAACTCAAGATCACCGTCACACGTGACGATGGAGAAACGGTCCTGGAAGGCGAAGCGTGGTGTTACACCTTTTTGCCGACGGATTCCTAAGCTCTAGGAAGTGACTCGGCGCGCCGAAGCGCATATGCGGTGGACGTGTGGGAGAGCGTTCGTCAGGCCGGCTTCAGCCTAGCGAGCCACTTCCGGAGTACCCATCTGCGTTCCTAGATACTGAGAGGAATCATGGCTACGTTGCCCGAAGAAACCATTCGCATTGCGGTCGTCTGCGGAAGTGTCCGTCCAGAGAACTACACGGCGAAGGCCGCCGCAATCTTGATGAGCGAACTTGCCGGGCGTGCGGGAGTGGAAGGCGACCTGATTGACCCGGGCGAGCTGGATCTGTCCTTCCCCGGCCAAGGGGACGGTCGAGCAGATTCCGCTACGAGACTCCAGCAGACCGTAGAGATGGCTGGGGGTGTCGTTTTGGCCACTCCGGAGTACCATGGCGGTTTCTCGAGTATCATGAAGCTGGTGATTGAGAATCTGGGCTTTCCATCTCGGCTCTCCGGCAAGCCCGTGTCACTGCTCGGCGTCGCTGCAGGCTCGATCGGTGCGATCAAGTCGCTGGAACAACTGCGCTGTGTCTGCTCACATGTTGGCGCGATCGTGCTACCGGGCCCGGTATCGATCGCGAACGTCAGGGAAGTCTTCGATCGGGACGGCAACTGCCTCGATCCCGTTGCCGAGAAGCGAATCCGGGGTCTGGCGGATAATCTCTTGGACTATGCCCGGAGACACACCTGTCCGCGCCTTGCGCTGGAAGCCATGGTGCGCGAATAGGCGTTTGTGGTCAGCCAGGCTGCTGCGCATTCGCACGCGGGTTGGCTGATTGTCCGATCCGCTTCGATTGCGCGGGCGCATACCGCGCAGGGCACGAGGAGGTATCAATGGTTCCTGTCATGTCTCTGTGGATCCCTATCCTGCTCGCGGCGGTGATCGTGTTCGTGGTCAGCTCGATCATCCACATGGTGTTCACCTATCACCGCTCGGACTTCGGCAAGGTCCCGTCCGAGGAAGGGGTCATGGATGCGCTGCGCGGATTCGACGTCCCTCCGGGCGACTACGTGATCCCGTGTCCCGGCAGCCACAGGGACGTTTGGATGGCTGTGGCCCGGCTAGCGAGGGCACCGTCCTATCGTAATTGAAGAGGAGTTACGAAGATGATTCGGCGAAGTACTCGCGTTGTTGGCCTTGCCCTTATGTTGGCCGTTTGCGGTACGGCCACATTGCTCCGCGCGCAAGACCGACCGCTGAGGGTCTTTATCTCGGTGGATATGGAGGGCATCGGCGGCATCGGCACTCCGAAAATGACGAGCAGTTCGGGGAAAGACTATGCTCTGGGTCGAGAGCTCATGACGGCCGAGGTCAACGTCGTGGTGTCAGCGATATTCGAACATGGGCCCGCCGAGGTCGTGGTCAATGACTCGCATGGCGATATGCAGAATCTCCTTCATACCAGGCTGGATCAGAGAGTCGAGTATATCCAGGGGAACATCAAACCGCTGGGAATGGTGCAGGGGCTGGATGATTCGTTCGACGCCGCCATCTTCATCGGCTACCATGCCCGGGCGCGCACGGAGAACGCTTTCATCGCCCACACGGGCTCCGGCTCGGTGAAGGGGCTGTGGATCAACGACGTGGAGGTTGGAGAGGGCGGCTTGAACGCGTATTTCGCCGGAGCCCATGGTGTACCGGTGATTCTCGCCAGCGGAGATTCGGCGTTTACCCTCCAGTTTCGGAAGGTGGTCGATGCGCGCACCGTGGCCACCAAGGAAGCGATCGGCTCGTCAGTAGCCAGACTGTATCACCCGCAGCTGGTTCATGCTCGCCTACGAGCGGCTACGCTGGAGGCGTTGGCCGGTCTCTCGAGCGCGAACCATATCAGGGTGAAGGAGCCCGTGAAGATCCGCATGCGGTTCGCAACCACCACGCGTGCAGATATACTGCAGGCTGTACCTGGACTGCGTCGTGTGGACGGCACTACTGTGGAGATCGAGGCGCAGACTATGGTGGAGGCGTATAAGCTGATTCGTCTCATGTATAAATACATCAGCTGGTAGTTCGGAGGGTATCGAAGCCGCCACAAGCCTGTTGGACGCACTCGGAACACTCAATTATTGCGCGTCGTTGCGGTGTAGCCGGAGAAAAGGAGGAAGGCCATGAAGGCAGCAGTCATCGAGAAATTCGGTGAGCCTCTGAAGGTCCACAACGATTGGAGCGACCCGGAGTGCGGACCACGCGACGCGATCATCAAGGTGGAGGCGTGCGGCATATGTCGCTCTGACTACACGCTATGGAACGGAGGGATGGAATGGGTGGGCGTCGTGCCCCAGCTACCGGCGGTGCTGGGCCACGAGTACTGTGGTGTCGTCGAGGAAGTCGGGAGCGAGGTCACCGGGTTCGGGAAGGGCGACCGGGTCGTGAGTCCGTTCGGCCACGCGTGCGGGACCTGTGAGTTCTGCTCGGCGGGCCATCAGAACGTCTGCTCCGACCTACAGATCCCAAGCATGCACTACACCGGTGGATACGCCACGTACACCAAGGTGGCCAACGCCGACGTCAATTTGGTGGGACTGCCCCCGGCGATCTCTTTCCCCGAGGCCGCCGGTATGGGCTGCCGCTTCATCACGTCCTATCACGGAGTAGTCGACCAGGCCGCGGTGCGCGAAGGAGAATGGGTTGCGGTCTTTGCCTGTGGCGGAGTCGGGCTGGCCGCGGTGGACATCGCATCAGCGCTTGGCGCCAAAGTCATCGCGGTCTCTCGGAACGAACAGAAACTTGCGTTGGCTAGAGAACTCGGTGCGACCCACACCTTCACCGCCGGACCGGACACGCCGAACGAGATCGTGGAGCTCACCGGTGGGGGAGCTCACGTGTCGGTGGACGCGTTGGGTTCAGCCGAAACGGCGGTCCCCGCACTAATGAGCCTGCGGACCCGTGGCCGCCACGTCCGGCTGGGGGGATCCAATAAGAAGGAACAGGGCCAGGTGAGCATTCCAGTCGACTTGATCCTGTTTCGCGAGCTGAGCTTCGTCGGTTCGTTCGGTATGCAGGCAGCTCGCTTCCCGGAGATGCTGAAGATGGTCGAGTCGGGGAAGCTGAGCCCAAGCCGATTAGTGGGCAACACTGTCGCCCTGGAAGAGGCTGGCGACGTGTTGGCCTCCATGGGTGGCTACGAAACGCTGGCGATGTCTGTGATCACTGATACATAGGAAGGCGCCATTTCGAAAGCCGACTCAATCCGCGAGTTGATCCTGAGTGGCTTCACCGAGGCTCGCTACCCTGGTGACGAGGAATTGGTGCGCAGCTCGGGTTGTGAGCCTGCAGAGGTGGCGGCGCTCTTCCGCGGGCGAACGGACTGGCGAGAGATCGCCCCAGACTATCTCGATCGGGCGGGAGCCGCGTCACCTTCGGCGCTGAGCT
>JBDHAS010000147.1:0-9240 GCA_039588015.1 Gemmatimonadota bacterium
ATTACCATTACCCTTCCCCCGGACCTGGTCGCCGCCGCAGATCGTCGGGCGGAGGACCTGGATCGATCCCGCAGTTGGGTGGTGGCCGAGGCTCTGCGTGCCCATCTGCTGCGAGACGAAGGGGGGGCTGCGTCGGCCCCGGCCCCGCGCGTCGCGGAATCAGCCGCCAGCTATGCCGCAGCGGAAGTCGCCGAGGCCCGCCGGAGCCGTCTCCGCTCCGAGGCTGCGTTGCCGCCGGAGGAACGGCTTCGGCGCGCCGAGGAGCTTGGGCGCCTGGCGCGGCAGGCACAGGCGCGCGGCCCCCGCAGAGTCATCATCATCTTCGACTCCTACGAGGATTTCTACGAGTGGCGGAAGAGCCGGCTAATCGGCGCCTGATCGCGACGCGTGTCTGCGCGGAACTCAACCGTTCCGGTGCCAAGTACCTGGTGATCGGCGGGTTCGCATGTGCGCTGCACGGGTATGTCCGCGCGACCACGGCCGTGGACCTTCTGATCGAGCCGACCCTTGCAAACGCCAAGCGCGTACTCGATGCGATGTCGCGGCTGGGTTACGGATTTGCCAACGAGTGGCTGCCGAAGGAGATCCTCGCTCGCCCGATCACCGTAATCGGCGACGATCCTCAGATCGACATCTTCACCGTCGCCTGGAACGTGAAATACGAGCAGGCCGTCAAGCGCTCGTCAGTGGTCGAGGTGGAGGGTGTCGCGATTCCGCTCATCGGGATCGACGACTTGATCGAGACCAAGCGTACGGGCCGACCGCTTGACGCAGCCGACCTCGAAGCGCTCGAAGGAATCAAGCGCCTGCGCGGCTAGGTCAACCGCCATCTCAGACTCCACCCTGCGATCCGAGCCGGACCACCAGACCAACTTCGCGCGCTGTTCCCGGCTCCTCTCGGCCCTCAAGGCGGCCCACTGAGAGGCTGCGAACGGGTCGTCGAGGCTGGGAGTGGGTCGTCGCAGCGCAGCTGGTTTTGCGACCCCGCGGTCACGCCGGCAGGCGTGAGCGCGGGGGAGGCCGGAGCGAGACGACCCGCTTCCAGCCGACTACCGGAGCGAGACGATCCGCTCCCAGCCCCCGATTCCAGCGCCTACCCCTCAACGCTCTCGGCGCCGAGTGAACCGCGGACGGCGGTCCACACCGTAGCGGCGAGCCCTGCGGCGCTGCCGGCGAGTGCCGCCGGAAGAAGCAGCGTCAGCAGGATGATGACGATACCTGGAAGCCCGAACGCTCCGCCCAGCTTGTCGGCCAGGTCCAAGACACGGCCTCCCAGCGCTGTCACGACGAGTAACAAAGCCCAGGCCACGGCGGCCGCGGCGGCGGCCGATAACCATACCCTGCGCTCGCTCGCGTAGATTACGCCCCAAACGGCGGCCGCCAGCGGCACTGTCCACCACCCGAGCGCCGCCGTCGCCAAGACCAAGACGAGGATGAGCACGGACCAAGACACCCACATCCTCATGGCTCAGCGCTCCGGTTCGAGGTCGAGCACGGAGATCACGCGCGAAGGATCGAGTTCAGACGCAGAACGCGGGAAGAGCACCGGGTCCAGCTCGCCGTCAAGCCACTTTGGGATCCGATCGGCGTAGTACGGGCTCATCGGGTTCCCCGATTGGCCGCCGGGGTAGATGCTCCAGGCTCTCATCTCGGGTCCGAGTTCCACGACCATCCTCCAGCTGGCGCCGTGCCGGCCGCTTCCGGAAGACGGGTTCAGGTTGCCGCTGCCACCCTGCACCGGCAGATCGAGGGCCGACAGGGACGGGATGTCCAGCATGTGATAGATGTTGGCGTGGCGGATCCCGTCCCAACGCCAGCCGCCATCGCTCAACTCGCCGTGGTTTTCTTTGACCCTGTCGAGCGCGTCTGCCAGGCATTCGACGAGAATCCCGTCGCGCTCTTCGAGGACGTCGGGCGTGCGGCGATCGTCCCACCAGACGCTCTCCGGCTGGTGCAGCAGGCTTGCCAGGACGGCCGACGATGGCGTGAACACGCGGCGTGGGGAGCGGCCTTCCTCGGGCGGTAAGAGCAGCTCGTCCCAGACACGCTGGTTCAGCTCGAACACGGCGTACTCGAACAGCACCGCCCGTTCGTTCTCCTTGGTGTAGAGCCGGTCCCATTCCGCCAGCAGTCGAGCGGCTTCGCGCGCCCTGGTATCGACTTCAGTCACTTCCGCCTGGACGCGCACGGCATCGAGGAAGAAGGGCAGGAACATGTCCGCGCGAGCGTTCCCGGGATCAGTCTGGTAGCGGCGCATCGCGTCGGGCGTCACGGCCGAATCCTCGGCCAATAGCGAGTTGATGCGCATCGCTCGCCACGGCGTCGGCCAGTTCGCGCCCAGATACGTCGGGTCAACCTGGGGATCGATCGGCTCCTGGTTCGCGGACGCGAGGTAGCCCTGCTCCGGGTTGACCGAGGTCGGATATCGCTCCAGCGGCCAGAAGCCGATCCAATCGCTGGCTCCTACACTGCCGTCCCTGACCTCGAGCCCGATGCCATCGGGATGGTGCGGGAAACGACCGGTCGAACGGATCGCGATGGTACCGTCCCGATCCGCAACGATCCCGTTCTGGGCCGGCGCCGCGAAGGGCGCGAGGGCGTCCAACCATTCCTCCACGCTACCGGCGCGATTCGCGTCCCAAAACGTTCGCGTTTCCACCGAGCTTTCCAATACGGTCCAGCGCATGGAAAGCCGCCGGTCCTCGCGCGTGACGACCGGCCCGCGATGCGTGTGGTACAGAGTGTCGACCGCCAAGATTCTGCCGCCGCGTCCGCGATACTCCTCGACCCGTTGCGTCAGCGGCCGCCACTCGCCATCGACGAGATAACGGGTGGGAGCTTCGGGCTCGTCGAACTCCTCTTCGTAGAAATCGATGACGTCCGCGCCGGTATTGGTGAAGCTCCAAGCCACATCACGGTTGAACCCGATCAGGACCGCCGGAACGCTGGGGATCGTCACTCCGTACACGTCCAGCTCACCCGCTACGGCGATGTGCGCCTCGTGCCAGATCGCGGGCAACGTCAGCTCCAAGTGTGGATCGCCCGAGAGCAGCGCATGCCCGCCGGCCGTGCGCGCTGGGGCCACAGCCCAATTGTTGCTGCCAAGCGGCGGCGGTTCCGAGTCGGAACCGTGTGCATACGCTAGCGGCCCCAACGCCGCCTCCAGGTCCCGGACCAACTCGAGCGCCGCGATGTCGGGTCCGCGCGGCGGAGGGATCCGTGTGAAATCACTTCTGGGCCCACTCTCACCGTTGGGCTGGATCGGCTGCTGTATGGGGCTGTGCACCGGGAACAGCGCCGCCGCAGCCGCTTCGCCGACGTGGGCCTGCAGCCTCAGCCGGCGTAGGTCGCCATTCCAGTAGGTGAGGTTCCACCCCATCACCTTCAACAAGTACAGCGAGTAGACGGGCTTCCACGCCGAAGGCCTCGCTCCCAGCAGCCGATACTCAAGAGGCAAGTCGCGTCGGCCCAGGCCTTCGATAAACGCGTTCACGCCGGCGGCGTACGCCGCGACATCCCGCATCACCGGCGAAGAACGATCGAACCGCTCGAAGTCGCGCTCGGCGCTCCACGCCAAACCCAGCCGGCGCATCCCCTGATCTACCGCCAGTAGATCTTCGCCGGCCAGTTCCGCCAGCCGACCGGCGGCCGTGCGCCAGCGCATCTCCATCTGAAACAGGCGATCCCTGGCCACGACGTAGCCCAATGCCCGCGCCGCATCCTCCGAAGTGGCGGCGAAGATGTGCGGAACCGCGCGATCGTCGAACAGCACCTGTACCGGACCGGCTAGGCCCGGCAACGTGACTGCTTCCTGGCGCGGCAATTCGACGTTCGTCGCAGCGGACCAAACGCCGCTCGCCGGGTCCAAGAACGGCCCGAGCGCCGGCACCGGACCGACGCGCCGTGCCGCCACGTGTGACACGACCGCTAGAACGGCAGCGAACAGCAGGCCGCGCACGAGACCGGTGCGTTGCTTGAAGATCAATACAGTACCCTTCCTAGTACTCGACCACACGATGCTAACCGGTTGGCAGCTTTCGAATATCGAACACCGAATGTCGATTAGCCAATATCGAAGAACTGTTCTTGGGAATTCGACATTCGATATTCAATCTTGGCAATTCAGAGCCCGCCCTACCTCATCACCACTGTGGCTGACCACTAGTCAATGCCGACCCGCTTGCTCCGTCTCTCCAGCAGCATGACGTCCATCCACTTGCCATCCAGCTGCCCCAGGCGCTCGCGCCGGCCCACTACTCTGAAGCCCAGCTTCTCGTGCAGCACTATGCTGTGCTCGTTCACCGGGAAGATACCGGCCTGCAGAGTCCAGATACCGTTCGCCTCCGACTCCTCGATCAGTGCAGTCAACAGCCGCGAGCCGATCCCCCCGCCCCTCGCCTCGGCTCCGACGTAGATGCTCACCTCCGCCACGCCGCCATAGACGCATCGATCCGAGACTGGGGATAGGGCAGCCCATCCCACAACGCCACCGTCACGAACCGCCACAAGTCGGGCGTAGTCGAGGTGGCTTTCCGACCAGGCTTCCCAACTCGCCTCCGATTCCGTCTCGAAGGTCGCCGCCCGGGTGGCGATCCCTTCGCGATGGATGCGCTCGACATCCTCCCAGTGCTCCGGCTTCATCGGCGCGATTGTGATCATGGCCCCGTATTATCGCGCCGTCGTCCACGCGAGTAAACCGAGGGGTCGGTCACTGCAAGTCCTCGGCAACCGCCTCGCGTGGCACGGCCTCGGCGTAGGCGTCGTAGCGGTCTCTGATCTTCCGCACATAGTGAATGGGCATCAGACAGCGGCAGTAGCCGTGTTTAGCGCGGCGGTAGTACTCGGGCTTCCTCAACAGCGGTAGCACGTCCTCCAAGCCGCCGGTCCAGGTATCCGGGTCTTCACCCAACTCCGCGGCGAGCCGGCGCGCATCCGTCACGTGCCCGAGCCCGGCGTTGTACGCCGCCAGCGCGAACCACAGACGGTCCTCGGCCTCAGGCACGTAGTCGAGCCGATCGTAGAGGTGTCTCATGTAGAACACCCCGGCGTGGACGCCTTCGTCAGGATCCGTCAGGTTCTCGAACCCGAACTGCCCCCCCGTTCGTGGCAGCACCTGCATCAGCCCGACGGCACCTGCGAACGAGACCACGTTCGGATCGAACTGGCTCTCCTCGTACGACTGCGCGGCTACGAGCCGCCAGTCGAAGTCGTACTGTTGCGAGTGGCGCCGAAACAGTTCGTCGTAAGGGGAGATCGTACCCGACCGCGTGCTCCGCGCGGTCGCGAATCGCTGAGTTCGGCTCGGGCTACCAAAGTACTTCTTGCGCGTGACGTTGTAGAATAGGCCGCGGTACTCCCTGTTGAAGAACTGGTCGATGGCGGCCTTCAGTTCGTCATCGCCCTCGCGAACGGCCCAGGCATGAGCCACGGAGTCGCGCAACGTGAACGCACCGATCACGTCGTCGCGCCACGTCAGCTCGACGTTGAGGATGTGACTGTCGGCGATCGTCAGGTCGTAGTCACCTCTGGCGACGGCGTCGATGATGTCCTCGGTCTCCAGCGCTTCGGGGGCCGCTACCAGAGATACATCGACGCTCGAAGCTTGCAGTTCCTCCGCCGTCGTCCAGTAGGAGCTACTACGACGCACGGCGATGGTTCTTCCCGCAAGATCGCTCGGTGCGCGCAGCGTCGAATCGGCAGAACGAGCGACGAGGACTTCTGAGACGTAGTTGTACGGACGTGAGAAGCCGTGGCCGAAGCTCTCCCGAGCGGCGGTGCGCGTAAGACCGGCGGCGACAACATCCCCGTGCCCCTGCCGCAGCCAGGTGAGCAGCCCGGCTCGCGTCGGAGCTACCACGAACACGACCTGTAGCCCATGCTGCTTCGCGAACTCGCGCGCCAGGTCGTACTCGAAGCCCATGATCTGACCGCGCCAGACGAAGTAGGTGGACGACGAGTTGCGCGTCAGTACCCGCAGGATCTTCCGCTGCTTGATCTCGGGCAGATCGCCAAGGTAGCGTTCGGGATGACGGCTCTCAGGATTGAACTCGCGCACGAAGCTGTCGATGGCGGATAACAGTTCGGGGCTGTCCGGCCTGATAGCCCATGCTATGGCGCGATCCTCGGTTAACGCGATTCCCTCGCTGAGATTGTCCAGGTAGGTCTGTGCGCTGCCTATCCGGATATCGTCCGCGACCGTCGCATCGTACTCGCCGGTCGACACGCGATAGAGGATCTCCTCCGTATCAAGGTCTTCCGGAGCCTCGACGACCTCGATATCCGGGTAGTCAGCGCCTACGTCCGCCAACGTCTCCCAAAACGAGGAAGACCGGCGCACGGCGATCGTGCGGCCAGCCAAGTCGTCAAGCGTGGTGACGGCGGGCGTGCCTGCGCGCGTTACCACCCTCTCCTGCACGAAAGCCAACGGCGCGCTGAACGCGACCCGCTCCTGTCGCTCCGGCGTGGCGGTCAGACCTGCCACCACGATGTCGCCGCGCCCGTCGAGAAGAGCCGGCAGCAGGTCCTCGTAGCGATCCAGCAGTACCCAGTCGGGCTGCAGACCCTGAAGCTGCACGAAGGCGTCGGCCAACACGCGTTCGCGACGGAGCAACTCCCCGTGATCGTACAAGTCGTCTTCCGCAGCCAGGCGCGGTGCCAGCAAACGAATCGAGCCGCGCTCGCGTAAGACTGGAAGGTCGCCGCCGTTGCCGGCCCGCTCGCCGCAGGCGAGTGCGGCCGCAATGGCCAGAGCCGCCGCGACATGCGGGATGAGTCGCAAAATAGGTTTCACCTTGTGCTCGTTTCGCGCTAATTGGTGTGCTTAAGTTAAACAGGAAAATCTCGGCTGTCGTCACACGTCGACGCACGCGCGGCACGACGCGCTCGAATGCCCACTTCAAGACCGCGAATTGTCTGTGATCTTGTCCCGGCGAGTTGCTATATGTCAACGCCGTGCAGCTAGTCGAAGTGCGCGTTGATTATGGGTAGCCAGCGGAGACCGGGCGGATTGTTGCCCGCGTAGTTCAAGAGCCCGATCTGGACGCCGTTCAGGCGTGTTGCCCGGTTGTAGATACCGATGGTCAGGCCCGTCTGCGAGCGTTGCACGTTGTTGTAGCCTGCGACCGCGACGCCGGTCAGATCTCGCAGCTTGGACCGGATGATGGAGATGGATATCCCCTGTACGGAGCGGCCCTCGACCTTGTAGCCACCGACCGTCAAGCCGCGAATGTTGCGGCTCGATTCTACGGCACCGATGCTGGCGGTGAGGCCGTCGATCCCGTCTTCGCCCACGACCGCGAGCCCGCCCACGGATATGCCGCGAATCGCCTCCTGGGAAACCACGGCAAGCAGGCTCAGCGTCGCTCCTTCGATGCCTCCCTCCGCCACCGCGGCCAGCCCTCCCACGCTCAAACCCCGTATCCCTTCTTGCGACACGAGCGCCAGACCGCCGACGTTTGCGCCCCAGAGCGACCCTTCCGCCACCGTCGCCAGGCCGCCGACGTTGAGCCCCCACATCCCGGCCTGAGAGACCAACGCCAGCCCACCGAAGTTGATTCCCCGCATGGGCCCTTCCGCCACGCCGGCCAGAAGAGCGGCGTTGATCCCCTCCATGCCGGCCTGTGACACGACGGCCAGACCGCCAACGTTGAGCCCCGACATCCGACCCTCGGACACCAGCGCCAGGCCGCCGACATTCAGCCCTTCCATTCGGCCCTGGGAGACCATCGCCAGGCCACCCAGGTTGATTCCGTAGATCGAACCTTCGGAAACCACGGCCAGCAGACCGAAAGTCAGGCCCGCCGAGTAGCGCCCGGGGATAACCGCCCCAAGCCCAAGCGATACGCCGTGCATGCGATCGGCGGCCGGCACCAGGCCGAGAGCCAGACCATTGATTGTTCCGCCGGGTTGATCACCATAGGGCCGCCAAAACGTGACGTTGACCCCGTTGATGAGGTCGAGGTTCGAGTCGCTCCAATTGAAGCGGAGGCCATTCAGCCGGCTGGAGTTGCCGAAGCTGATCCCGTTTCCTTTCACGGTCAGGTTCAGCTGCGCCTGAGCCGGCATCGCCGCGGCGATGACGAGCGCAGCGACGATGGCGCCGCTCGCGAGACGGTACGTCTGCTTGGATTGCATCCGAAGGCTTCCGGCCAGAGTGGACGGTCTGAGTCTACCCGCACGTTGGAGGCTAATCGGTGGACCCTACGAACACCGCCGGTCGGCGGTTTCAGCCCACGCGGCCCCAGCCGGTAATCCCGGGGTAGCCTCTAAACTCCATGGTGCCTTACTATATTTCTCGCACGGCCCTAAATCCGAACACCATGCTGCGCACCGTTGCCCGGTTAGTCTTTGCCGGCGTCGGCCCGGGACGGCTCCCGGCCGCACAGCGATAGGAGAGCAGCCGATGCTCAAGGTCAGAGGGATTCTCTACCCCACGGACTTCTCAACCTGTGCCGAGCACGCATTCTCCCATGCACTCCACCTGGCGGAAACGTTCGGCGCCGATCTCCATCTCCTGCACGCGCTCGTGCTCCACGAAGCCGATCCCGGGAATGCGGCTCACCGCCTGCCCAGCATGGAGCACCTCTACGAGGCGCTCGAGCAGCATGCCGAGAGCCAGATGGCGAGCGCCACAGCCGAGCACGGTGACCGCGGCTTCGAGATAGTGCGCGCGCAGGTGCGCAGTATTTCTGCCGCCGGCGCGGTTCTCGATTACGCGAGCGAGAACGACCTCGACCTCGTCGTCATGGGTACACACGGACGGCGCGGCCTGCGACGCCTGTTGCTAGGTAGCGTCGCCGAGGAGGTCGTGCGCCTCGCGCCCTGCCCCGTCTTGACCGTTCCCGAACGCACCGACGATGCTCGGGCCGGGAAGGTGGAGCGTATCCTGGTTCCCGTGGACTTTTCCGAGTACGCCAGGTTAGCCTTGGGCTACGCGGTCCAACTCACCTCGCTCTACGAAGCCGAGATTGACCTGCTGCATGTGGTCGATGAGGTCGTCTACCCTGATTTCTATCCCCCCGTCTTGCCGTCGGGCGGGTCGATCGACGACGAACTGCGGGAACAGTCGCTGGATAGGCTCAGGGCCCTGCTGCAGGACGTATCGGGGCAGGACGCTCAGGCGGAAGTGCACGTATGCTCCGGCCGCGCCGCTCCGGCCATAGCCGAATTCGCTGCCGAGCGCGAGGCCGACCTCATCGTGATAGCCAGCCACGGACTGACAGGCCTCAGCCACATGCTCCT
>JBDHAS010000148.1:0-9217 GCA_039588015.1 Gemmatimonadota bacterium
GAGAGCTGGATCGATACCGTCTACTTCGGATTTGGGAAGCCGTCCAGCTCGACCTTCATTCTCGGCGAAGATGGCTCGGGCAATCTGATCAGCCGCGGGCTCTTGCGGTTCAATGCGCCGGTGCAGGACACCGTCTTCAGCCAGGACACGGCGTCGGCTGCCGAGGGTTTCGATTCGCTACGCGTCATATTGAGCGTGGATACGGCACGGACGGTTCTCTCCTCGCTTGGGACGACCCTCCAGCTGTTGGCGGTGGAGCAACAGTGGGATAACGGTTCGACAAGCTGGGAATTCGCGGTAGACAGCCCCGGCGTCGCGGAACCGTGGTCGGCCGGGCCCGGCGGTTCGTTGGGGGAGGTCTTGAGCGAAGTCAGGTTGGAGGAAGAGCCGGACAGCATAATCTTCGACCTCACCGCCTACTCCGATTCGCTGTTGCGGCACTGGAATGATACGACTCTGGAGAACACCGGCTTGGCCCTGGTGGTGGCCGACTCGGGTCGCGTCGTGCTGGGAATTCCAAGACTCCACTACAACATCATCCCGGAAGTGGCCCCGGACACATCGGTGCAGCTGCGCTGCCCGTCGATCACGGGCATCATCAAGTGCTTCCCGAACAAGACGTACATCTTCGATCGTTCCGCCGTTCCTCCGCCTGCCGGCGTGCTCAGGATAGGCGGAGTCGATGGCTGGCGGACTTTCACCGAGCTTGTCATCCCGGATTCGATTCCGGTCGAGGGCTACGCCGAGCCGGTCCCGCTGCGGGGAGCGACGATCAATCGGGCCGATCTATTCCTGAGCAGCCTCGACGCGCCGGCTCCACCTTTCGGAGCCGAGGCGGGCTTCGACGGTACGGCCTTCGAAGTGAAATCCGACTTCACCGTCTTGGGGCCCAAGACGCCGGTTGGCGCCGAGCTGTTCGATGCGTTCTTCACGGTGGATCCAAGCGTTCTGGAGGCGGATTCGCTGGTGATAATCAACATTACCAAGCTGATCCAGGATTGGGCATCGGTCCCCCTCGACTCCGTCGCAGGGCCTGTTCGATTCGTATTACGGGCTAGACCGGAAGGGACGACGTTCGGATATTGGGAATTCAACGCGGCCGACGGCCAGCCTGCCGGAGTTCCGAGGCTGAGGGTCATCTTCACTCCTAGAGCGGAGTTCGCCTTCCCATGACGCGCCGAGCATTGCCGCTGTTGATCGTATTCGGCCTGCTTCTGCCGACTCAGGCGACCGCTCAAGTCCGCCTGCTTGGAGCGACGGGGCTGGGCCGGCGGATCACCCCGCTGGATGCCCGGGCCCGCGGCATGGGCAATGCGGGCGTCGCGATGCACGGAGGCAACCTGTCGGCGATCAACCCTGCATCGGCGGCCTGGTTCACCGGCGCCGGCATCTGGGCGACCTTCCTTCCGGAAAGCCGAACCGTAAAAGGCGAGTTCGCCAACGGCGATATCGACACGGAGGACGTGCCGGTCATCAGGCTCGTGTTTCCCTGGGGTGAACGCTGGGCGGCATCGGTGTCGGCCGGAGCGTATCTGGACCAGGACTGGGGTGTCCAATTCGTCGATACGCTCTCGCTTTCCACCGGTGACATCGCGTTCCAGGAGACTCGGACCTCCGACGGCGGCGTAACTCAGTTTCGGCTCGAGGTGGCGGGCGTCATGGCCGAGAAGATCAGCCTCGGCGGCGCGTTCCTGTTCTACTCCGGCGAAGCTAGGCGGACCGTCGAGCGGATATTTCATGTGGATGCGGGCTTGGGATCTCACAAGGCGCGTACCGCCATCGATTACAGGGGGTGGGGACTGGCCCTCGGCGCGGAGTACCAGCCTATCCCGGAGATGATCGTGGGCGCCGTCGCCAGTTGGGGCGCAGGCCTCGACATCCAGAACGATACGACCGGCCAGCAGCTAGATATCGGTCTGCCTCTGACGTTCGATGTTGGCGGTTCTTGGCAGCTCACGCCTGATTTTCTCATGGCGCTCTCGCTCGGCTGGGAAGGATGGTCGAGAGTGGCGAAGGACCTCCCCGACGTGTCGGCATCTGATATCTGGCGGGCCGGCCTGGGTGTGGAGATGGCGGCGATCTCGGGCCAGAGCTCTCGATTCTTGCTGCGAGGCGGTGTGCACGCCGAGCGCCTGCCGTTCGAGTTGCGCGGGGGCCCCGTGTGGGAGCGCGCCTTGAGCCTCGGCCTAGGACTGCTGGTACGAGAAGGGCGTGGCCGTATCGATGCCCACGTCGAGTTCGGGAACCGCGGCGACGCCAGCAAGCACGACGTCGAGGAATCGTACACCCGATTCGCCTTCGGGTTGGCCGTCTTCACTCGCTGATGTCCGCTACAAGTCACGGCACATGCCCCAGGCGCGTCTACCTGCACACCTTCGGTTGCCGCGCAAACCAGTACGATACGGATAGAATCCGCCAGCTTCTGGAGCTACGAGGCTGCGAAACGGTTACCGACCCGGCCCAGGCCGATGCCGTCGTCGTCAACAGTTGCACCGTCACCCAGAACGCGGACTCGGAGCTACGGCGCTACGTCCGTTCCGTCAGCCGCCGCGCGGGTGAACACGTGCCTGTGGTGGTCGCCGGCTGCGCGACCGCGGTCGCCGCCGCTGCGATCCGGGAGCTGGAAGGTGTAACAGCGGTCGTCCCGGGACAGGACCCCGAGGCCGTGGCTGTTAGCTTGGGCGTACGATCGCATCAGCCCGCCGAGAGCGAGGCCATCCTGCTGGAGCGGAGTGCGGGCCGTACGCGAGCGTGGCTCAAGGTCCAGGACGGGTGCGACCTCAACTGCTCCTACTGCGTGATCCGCGTCGCTCGTGGGCGCAACCGCTCACGCCCGCCGGATGAGATCGTTCAGGAGGCACGGCTGCTCGCCGAAAATCACCCGGAGGTATCGCTCACTGGCATCCATATCGGCCTCTACGGGAAAGATCTGCGACCGCGCACCTCGTTCTCGGCGTTGCTCGACTCCTTGCTCGATGAAGTGCCGGACGTCCGGTTTCGGATCGGATCGCTCGAGTGTAACCAGCTCGATGACCGAGTGATCGACATGATGGAAGACTCGGATGGCCGGCTGGCCCCTCACCTTCATGTGCCGCTCCAGAGCGGAAGCGATCGCGTGCTGCGCCTGATGCGGCGCGCTTACATGGGCGGCCGCTACCTCGAGCGCGTCGAGCGACTGTGCGAGTGCGTCTGGCCGTTGGGTCTGGGAACCGATGTGATCGTCGGCTTTCCTGGCGAGAGCGATGCGGACCATAGACGGACGTTGAACCTGATCGAGCGGTTGCCGTACACGTACGTGCACGTCTTCCCCTACTCGGATCGCTCCGGCACCGATGCCCAGAACCTGCCAGATCGAGTCGCGCCGAATGTGAAGGCCGAGCGCTCAAGAGAGATCCGCGAGCTAGTCCGCGGCAAAGCCGAAGAGTACCGGCGCCGGCGCATCGATACTCCGGCTCGGGTCGTTCTCGAAGGCGATGACATGGAGATCGCTGTGACCGGTGACTACCTGAAGATCCCGGCGGCGGATAGCTTAAGGGTGGCCGGTCCAAGGCTACAGCCGGCGTGGGTAGCGGCGATGGACGGACAGTTGAGAGCGGAAGCGAACACGAGGGCCGCTTGAGCATGTCGAAGACGTACTGGGTCGAGACTTACGGTTGCCAGATGAACGTGAGCGACAGCGAGCTCATGGAGGGCGTTCTGGCGTCAGGCGGTTACACGCCGGTCTCCGACCCGGAAGACGCGGACGTGATCCTCGTGAACACGTGCGCGATCCGCGAGCACGCCGAACAGCGCGTCCTCGGTCGCGTCTCGGAGTTGAACCGCGTTAAGAAGCTTCGGCCCGAGACCGTGATCGGCGTCTGTGGCTGCATGGCGCAGCGTCTCGGGGCGCGCCTGATCGAACGGGCCGAGTACGTGGACATGGTCATCGGCCCCGACGCCTACCGTTCGTTGCCGCAGCTGATCGATCAGGCGTCGCCAGACGGAGGCGGCATCGTCGATGTCGAGTTGAAACCCGATGAGAACTACGAAGGGCTCGAGATCCGGCGCAAGTCGCAGGTCGCCGCCTGGATCCCAGTCCAGCGCGGCTGTGATTACCGCTGCACGTTCTGCGTCGTGCCCTTCACCCGTGGCGACGAGAAGAACCGCGAGCCGGAAGCGATTCTGCAGGAGGTTGGCGGACTGGCAGAGGAGGGGATCAGCGAGTTCACGCTGCTGGGCCAGACGGTCAACAGCTACCGCCATGGTGACTGGGACTTCCCACGCCTCTTGCGGGCGGTGGCTCGGCTTTCCGGCGTCAGACGGGTTCGTTTCACGTCGCCGCATCCCAACGACCTCACGCGTGAACTTGCGACCACGATGGCCGAGGAGGACGCGGCCTGCCCACACATGCACCTGCCGGTCCAGTCGGGGTCGAACTCCGTGCTCAAGCGGATGGCGCGCCGCTACACGCGGGGCGAGTACCTGGCGAAGGTGGACATGCTGCGCGAGCTCGTTCCGGGCATCGCTATCAGCACCGACATCATCGCGGGGTTCCCGGGCGAAACGGATGAGGACTTCGAGGATACGCTCAGCCTTGTGCGCGCCGTGCGCTACGACGATGCTTTCACCTTCCGATATTCACCGCGCGAAGGCACGCCGTCCACGCGGATGAAGGAAGACTGGTTCGTACCCGACCATGTGGCTCAGGGACGGCTCGAGCAATTGATTAAGATCGTTCGTGAGATCGCAGCGGAAAAGAACCTGGCGGAGGTGGGCAGGACGATGGAGGTGCTGGTCGAGAAACGTGCCCGGCGTGGCAATCTGCTGCAGGCCCGCACCGACACGAACAAGGTCGTACTGGTCCCCGGTCCGGACGAGTGGATCGGCCGTTATCTCAATGTGGCGCTGACGGGCACGAGCGGCGCCACATTCACCGGCTTTCCGATCGAATCATGAAGAAAGGTGCACTGGCGGTTCGCATATTGAGCGGCGCGCTAGCGGTTGCGGCCCTGGGTTGGTTCGCCTACGCGAACTCCGGACAGACTGTGGACATCGACTTGGGGCTGTTCACCCTGCGTGGCTTGTCTCTGCCCGTCGTCGTTTACGGCTCCGTCATAGCCGGCATGCTGATCGTCGTCGGAGTCGGCGCGCGGGCGGACCTGCGCGCGCAGCAGGCTCTGAAACGATACGATCAGATCGCGGCGAACGTGCTCGACGACTTCGAGTCGCAGGAAGAGGGAGTAGCCGAGAAGGCCGAGCGAAAAGGGTGATCTTCACCTGATAGGTACCTGATATGTTCCTGACTGTCGTGATCCCCGATTGATCCAGACCTGATAGTACTGCCGCCTCGAGTGGAGCCGGCCCGGTGTCGAAGGCCAAACCCATCACATGGATGCGAATCGCAGGTTGGCTTGCGCTGACCGTTCTGGTCACAGCCCTCGCCTGGATGACGCGCGTCGGGACCCGCTTGCCGTCCATCTACTATATGACAGGGCCATCTATGGAGCCGACCGTGAAGGCTGGCAAATACTTCGTCTCCTGGCGCCCGCCCGGCGAACTCGAGGCGGGTGATCTGGTGATCTTTCGGTATGTCGATGAAGATGGCGAGTTCGACGTGCTGCGCCGCATCGCCGCCCTGCCCGGCGATACCGTCGCGATGGAAATCGGCGCTGTGGTGTTGAACGGCGAACGCCAATCGTGGCCCTATCAGATCCTCGAGCCGGCGGCTTGGCGCTCCGAATTGGCGATCGGCGGCGCGCTGTACGACTGGGGACCCTGGGTCGTGCCGCCCGACTCGCTGATTCTTCTATCGGATACGCGCGACATGGTAGGCTGGCCGGATAGCCGCTTCCTCGGGCCAATACCGATCAGCGACATCCTGGCTAGCGCGGACCGTACGATCACGGGACGGCGTTTGCGCTAGCGGTTTGCGTCCGCAGCTCAACGGTTTGTCGTCCAGCAGTTACTCGGCGATCAACGCCGACTCCAGTAGCCGCGAGATGAACGCGCCCGTTCGCCCGATGCTCCCGGGCAGTGTCAGCGGGTTGTGCGTGCCGCCGGCGTAGATGTAGTGCTCGAACTCCGGCTCGCCCCTTCCAAGACCCTGCATTACCTCGATCAGTCGCTCCGCCTCGCCGACGGGCACGACCTGGTCGTCCGTTCCATGATGGACCTGAAGCGATGGGAGGCGCGACGCGAAGAGGACGGCAGAGCGGCGAACCAGTTCCGGACGGACTTGCTCGATAGTGAGCTGGCCGTTCTTGAGCGGCTGGATGTACTCGCTGTTCAGAAAGTCCACGCCGGGCAGATCGCGCGGCTGACCGCGCAGAGCTTCTTCGACAACGTCCTGTACGAACGGTCCGAAGAAATCCGTCGGGCCGAAAAATTCGACGACGATATCGATGCGCGTGTCGCGCTCCGCCATCAGCATCCCGACATCGGCGCCGCGGCTGAAACCGATCACCGCGATCCGGTCCGGGTCGGTCTCGGGAACAAGACTGCCCAGCGCAACGCCCATCAGGGCGAGCGCGTCGTCCACATCCCGGTCCCAGGGGCTCGGTGGTCCCTCCGACAGATAAGTCACGCCGTCATACACGAGCGGTTCCGCGCGGAATGAAGGGGCTACGAAGACGAACTCGCTTTCCAGCCCGCCCAAGAGAAGCGGGATGAGCGGCAGCAGGTCATCAATATCCACCCCACCATCCCCACCGTGCGAGTAGACTAGCAACGGCAGGCTGGCAACCGCCGCTCCCTCCGGGACGAGAATGGCACCGTAGTGCAGTACTTCGCCGACGTCGTGGGAGACGATATGCAGGGTCGCCTGCGAAGAGCCTAGCGCGACGGTCGTTGTGAGCACCGTCTCGACATTGCGAGGCGCAACATCACGCTCTCCCCACTCCGCGAGGATCGCTCTAACCTCATCGTCGGTCGGCGGTGCGAACAACACATTGAAATCAATCCCCTCGATGATCCGCTCTTCCGGCCCACTCGAGTCGTTGCAGGCTGTAACCGCCACCGCCCCCATTAGCCCAATCAGAGCAACCGGTCTCCAACCTAAGTGTCTACTCACCATCTCCATCGCCCATCCTCATCCTCGTCGATGTCTGTATCTCATCTTCATCCCCGTCCTCGCCACAATCCGCTCCCGCGACGCCCTCGCCCGCGACCAAAAGATACTCCCCAACCGCCACGTTGACGATCCTGTGACAGCCCTGCGGCAAACATGGAGCCGTGAGCTACGTCCCGGAATCCGACCAATACGCGCCGTGACAACTCGCCGCGTCCCCCGCCCCCGTCCACTCGCCTTGGCCGCGCTCGCCATGACCGTCGGTCTTGCCTTCGGCCTCGTCGGACTGGAGCGGGTCCTGTCTCCCTTCGCCGGCCTCGGCCTAGCTATCGCCATCGCCGCGATCCACTACGGCCGCCGCGACCTGCTGGTATGGGCGGCTCTATTGATCATCGCCGCCGCCGGAACCCTCACCGGCCTGCTCGCGGAACGAAGAGCCGAAGGCGACTGCCGGAACCGCTGGAAATCCGGTCGGGAAGTCCGCATCACCGGCGTCGCGGCAGGCTTCCTCCCCGCGGGCACGCGGGGGAGCATCCGCCTGCGCCCGCAGGGCGGAGCCGACGAAGGCGGATGCCGCTGGACAGGACCCGTTCGCGTCTGGACGGAGGGTCCGGTCGTGCCTGGCGCCGTGTACAGCGTCCGTGGTGTCTGGCAGCCTGCGCGCTCGCCTGGCAGAACGCCGCGCCCGCCGGAACGACGAGGCTGGGTGTCGGCGTACTCTATCTCGCTAGCCGAAGGCGCCGCGTTTCGATCTCATCCCTTCCTGACCGCGCGAGGCGTGCTCGCAGAAAGGCTGTGGAGGACCTACCCGCGCCGCTGGGCGCCGATGGCTCAGGCGCTCGTCTTGGGTCAGCGGGAGACCCTCGGACGTGATGTCTCTCAACGTATCGCTAGGGCGGGGCTCGCCCACCTGCTCGCCATATCGGGTCTGCACGTGGGCATGCTGGCGGCGGCGTTGTTCGCGTTCGCACGCCTCGTCCGGCTGCCGTCGGCCCGGGCTCACCTGGCGACGGTCGTCGCGACGTGGGCCTACGTACTGCTCATTGGTGCGCCGGCGTCCGCCGTTCGCGCGGCTCTGATGGTGTTCCTCTGGGCGCTCACTCGGCTAGCCGGTCGCGCCTCGTCGGCCTTCGATGTGCTGGGATTGGCGGCGGTGCTCCTGCTGCTCGTTCGACCGTGGAGCGTCTTCGAACCGGGCTTTCAGCTATCGTTCGCCGGGGCCGCCGCCGTTGGATATGCGTTCCGCGAAACACGCGGCGCCTCGGCGCTGCGGGGGCGGCCGGCGTTTGTGAAGGCGATCGTGGCGAGCCTTGTTACCAGCACGGCCGCGGTGCTGCTGACGGCGCCGATCACGGCGGTCCACTTCGGCCGCGTCACACCGGCGGCGATCCTCGGGAACTTGGCAGCGATCCCGCTGCTCGCTCTCGCCATGCCGGCTCTCTTCGCGTCGGCAGTATTCTCGGCCTGGCCGGGGTTGGCGAGCTGGCCGGCCGGCGGCGCGATCGTCTTGCTGCACGGGATCGACCTGGTCGCCCGCTTGTTGAGCAGCGTGCGTTGGGCATCGCTCACCATGGCACCGCCCGGCCTGCTGCCGACCTTGGCGTATTTCGTCGTCTTGGTGCTGGGCGCGCACGCGCTGCACGGTGCCTGGCAGCGACGCCGGTTCATCCTCGCCCTGGGCCTCCTTGCCGCCGTCGCCATCGCCTGGCCGCCGCTCAAGGCTCGACTCGGCCCGAATACCCTCAGCGTCTACGTGCTGGATGTGGGCCAGGGCGATGCGATAGCGATCTCGACGCCTCAGCACCATTGGCTGCTCGTGGACGCGGGGCCAAAGGTCAGGTCGTTCGACGCCGGCGAGCGACGCGTGCTCCCATTCCTGCGCGAGCGGGGCGCTGCGCGCCTCGAGGCTTGGCTGGCCAGCCACCCCGATCTCGATCACGTGGGCGGCGCACCCGCTATCTTCGATGCGATCGATGTCGAGCGGGTAATCGGATCGGGCTACGTCACTGGGCAGGTCGGCCAGGTCGCGGTGCTGCGGTGGCTCGTCGAGCGGGACAAGCCGTGGGTACACGCCCGGGCGGGCTCGCGCCTGATCATGGACGAGGTCGAGTTGCTGTTCCTTCACCCGGGCGATGAGTACGGTTCGGAGATGCCGCCGCCCAACGAGCTCAG
>JBDHAS010000149.1:0-10439 GCA_039588015.1 Gemmatimonadota bacterium
GATGGCCGAGCACAACCGTAGAATAGCGCTCATCGGCTCGGTTTCAGGCGGCCGACTGCAGCGGCTGGGCCAGCGGATCCGTCACGAATACGCGTCGTTCAATGGGCGGCGTGGCTGTAGGCAAATCAGGGGCGGTATCGTGGACTGTTCCTGCGATTACTGCACGTTCTTCTGGTCGCGTCTCAAAGAGCGGCTGCGGGGCTAGACGAGCCCACACACCTTAGGCCCCAGAGGGCCTAGTTCAACGCATCGATCCGGACGTAATCAAGTCGACGGCGTAGCGCAGCTCGCTGTGCTGGTCAAAGTCGTAGCGCTCGAAGTCGCGCCACGCCATCGGAAACTCCGGCATCAACGCCCTTCCCTGGTCCCCACCGTCCGGAAAGAGGATCTGCGCGGTGCGGGCGATGGATCCCTCCAGTCTCGAGTGAGGGAGCTGGAACGGAGTGACATCGACGAACGCGTTCGCGGCCTGGGCTGAGGGTACGCCGACGGTCTTCGCGCCCAGGTGCCACAGTCGGTACACGAAGTGGTACGCCGCGCTGAATGTCGCCGGATCGACCAGAACCGCCACCTTGGGCGTGTAGACGGCTCGGCCCTCGAGTCCGCGAAAATAGTCCGCCAGTCCGCAACCGTATGACTCCAATTCGGCCGCGTACTCATCACGATTCGTCGCGGCCGCGAGGCTCCGCTCCTCCATGAATCGATAGTCGCCGATCGCGAAATCCGAGCCGACCTCGGCGTTGAACTCTTCCAGCGTCTGCCCATTCAGCGCCAGGTAGCTTGGAGAGATGCGCGTCACGAACGTGACCGGATAATCGTAGTTGAAGTACTGATCCCCGTACGTCAACAGCAGGAACGGAGTGAGCAGCGATGACCAGCCGCCGCCGTTTCCGCGCAGGTCGAGTATCAGGTACTCGCTTTGCCGCTCGCTCATCGCAGTCAGTAGGTCGTGAACGGCTAGCGTGAAGCAGGGCACCGCCGCTATCGCCTCATCGATCGATTCGGGCAGCGGCTCATCCATGTAGCGTCGGTAAAAGCCCGCGAGCTGTTCCTCAAGGTCCTTCCGTCCAACGGCCTTGAGCTCCTCGAACGCTTCGCGCCCGACGATGGAGCCGACCCGCATGAGCGCCACATTCGATCGTTCGATGAACTGCCAAGAGAACGGGCCGGAATGATCGGTGATCGCGTCCCAGCGCCTGGCGGTCCATTCGCCACCACGATAGGCCTCACGATCGAGCTTGTATGGCAGATGTGTTTCCAGCAATTCGCCGTCTATTGTTCTGAGCTTGACCGATAGGGTGTCCCCGACGTGAGGGAACAAACGCCGTGCGCCGCGGTTCGACGCCAGATATCGCACGAGCCACCGCTCAGCACCGAACCGGTTCTCTGCTGGGAAGACCGTCGTCGCCAGCGCAGCGGCTCGCTCGACTGACTGGCCTTCGACCTCTATCAGACGACCGCCGATGAGATGAAAACGGCATCGGTAGCGATGCCGAAGCGCACAGGCAGGTATCGTGATGCGCGGGCTGGGCCGGTCGCAGGCGGTGACGAGATGTAGGTGTGGCCATCGCTCAGCTTCCCGAACAACGGCCGCAGGAGTTCGTAGATCTCGGCCGCTGCCAGCCCGTCTTCGGGTACAAGGTCGAGCAGCTCCTGGAACCTTCTCTTGAACTCCAGCATTCCGCCGAACGCGGAGTACGGATCAGGGTGTATCTCCTCGAGCGAGTTGATCACGTAGCGGATATCTTCCAACGCCTGGGCCCGGCTCATCCGCTCCTGGGCCTCGAGTGGCCCAGCCCAACAGGCACACAGAACGATGGTCAGGACGAGCTTGCGAATAGCCATGAGTACCTTCTCGTCGTCTTGGATGAACACGCCCCAACGCCCTCTCTATTCTAGAGCCCTGTATTGAAGGAAAGGTTGCAGGGAGATGACTTCTGTATAGGACTCGAGCAGGCGGCAAACCTCAGCTAGCTGACTAGCGACATCTCGTGCAGAAAACTCATCACGTCGCCGCTGGAGATCTCGTTGCAGGGACCGCGGATCGCGAATCCCTGCCACGGAAAGTAGTACTCCGACTGCAACCCGATCGAAACGGCTTTGCAGCCTTGCGCAGCCGCAAGGTGCGAAAGACCGCTGTCGTTGCCGATATAGAGCGCCGCCTGCGAAAGCAGTGCGGCCAATTGCGTGAGGCTCATTCCGCCGGCCAAGTTCTTGGCCGGCGTTCCAGTCGCCACCTCCTCGCACAGATCGCGCTCCTCCGGCGAGCCGATAAGCAGCATGGCGTCGAACTGCCCCTCCAACTCTCGAAGTAGTCGTGAGAAGGACTCCTTCGGCCATTGTCTATGGGCCACAATCGCCCCCGGCCCGACGCACACCACCCTTGCCCGGTCATCGATACCGGCCAACTCACGCGCTTCCTGCACGCGTCGAGGTTCCAGTTCGACTGCCGTGCGCAACTCGGGAACCGCGAAGGGCATCCGCTGCAGTATGGAGTATCGATGATGAACGGCGCTCACTTCACTCAAAGAGGGATCGAATCCCTCCGCGCCGATCTTCGTCCGAGCTCTAACGAGGATCCTCGAGAGATTGACCGCTGGGTGACTCCGGAGGTACAGATAGTAGTCGAACGGCTCCCGCCACGAAGACGTTATTGGCGACACACGTGACCGCAGCGTCTTTTCGCGTCCGTGCACCCGTATTATGCAGGAGTAGTCTTCCAGCAGGCCGGCGATATGAGGTTTGACTACGACCTCGACGCTGAGGGGGGGCAAGACCGCCTGTAGCGCGTGAAGGATGGGGAGCTCGGTAACGACGTCCCCGAGAGCGTTGTCGAATTCAATCAGGACTCTCACGACGGCAAGACGGGTATCCTGTTTTCCGTTCGCATGGTTCCTGGCGTGCCACCCGAATGCGGCCGCCGGCTCGGCGCAAACGCCGAGACCTCTGCAGTCTAGTTTTCACAGGCGGCGGTTACAAGCCGTAACCCGGCAGCGCTGCTCAGCTTGCGGTCGATGACGAGGTTGAGACGGTCAGTGGACGGGGGCTCGGCCCGAGTACTTGCAGCCGATGTCATGTGCCTTGCCAACCCTCTAACGAACGGCGTTGTCGAAAGGGGTACAGCAAATGCCGAGCCCGCGCATAGTGCGAATCCCAGACTCGATGAAGGAGAACGCCGCATGACCGGCCTGCTCAACGACCTGCGACACGCTCTACGGATGCTCTACAAACGTATCGGCTTCACAACCATCGCCATGCTGACAATCGGCGTCGGTGTTGCCGCGACCACCACGATCTTCAGCGTCATCGAGGGGACGGTGCTGAGGCCGTGGCCATTTCCGGGCTCGGAACGGCTCGTGATGCTCCAGTCGACCCGACCGGCGCGTGGTCAATCGTGGAACTCGGTGACCTACGCCGACTACGAGGATTGGAAGGCGGCAGCAATATTCGAGCGTATCGGCGCCTACCGAACCCGCTCTGTCGACTTGGCCGGCGGCACCGGCGACCCCGAGCGCATGCCCGTTCTGCAGTTCAGCGAGGGGTTCTTCTTGACCCTGGGCGTCGCTCCAACGTTGGGCCGGCTGCCAGGAGCGGACGAGGTGGGACTCGGAGCGTCGGCTACCGTAATCCTGTCCTACGGTTTGTGGCAGAGCCGCTTCGGCGGCGACCGCGACATAGTCGGTCGGTCCGTACAGCTGAATGGCGACCCGGTCACCGTGATCGGCGTCATGCCCACGGAGCTGGACGTGCTGCCGGCACAGCTGTTCGTACCGCTGCGGCCGTCGCCTCAGGCGCTAGAGGTATGGCGGGACCGGGACAACTTCGCGTTCGCGGCCTTGGCGCGACTGCGACCCGGCCAGACGATGGACCAGGCCCGCGCACAGCTGTCGGCCATCGCGGCCCGCATCGAAAACGACTACCGGCAGCTTCGGGAAGGCACCTCCGCCGATATCGTAACGTTGAACGAGCGGGTCGTCGGAAGCGAGATGCGGACGATCCTGTGGGTCATGCTAGGCGCGGTCGCTTTCGTCCTCCTGATCGGCTGCGCGAATCTGGCGAACCTGCTGCTGGCCCGGGCGACGAAACGCAGGCGCGAGCTGGCCGTCCGCTCGGCCGTCGGAGCCGGCCGCGGCCGGCTGGTCCGCCAGCTCCTGGTAGAAAACTTGGTCTTGGCGCTGGCCGGTGGAGCGGTTGGTGTGCTGCTCGCGCAGGGCGGCCTGCGCCTCGTGATTTCGATGGCGCCGGCCGATGTCCCGCGCATCGAACAAGTCGGGATCAACGCTCTGGTTTTGGGTTTCGCGCTCCTCGTTTCGCTGGCGTCCGCGATCACCTTCGGTTTGCTGCCAGCGTTGCGAGCCACGCGGCAGGGTCCCGCACGGGCGATGGCCGACGCCGCCTTCGGCAGCACTTCGAGCTTGCAGGGTCGCCGCAGCCTGGGGGCGTTGGTCGTCGCAGAACTGGCGCTGGCGGTCGTGTTGCTGTCCGGGGCGGGCTTGTTGCTGCGCAGCCTTGCCAGCCTGCGCGATGTAGACCCCGGCTTCGAAGTCGAGAACATGGTCACATTCCAGCTGACGTTACCAGCTGCACGCTACGAAGGAGGTCAGCCTCTGGTCGACGCATATGCGCGCCTGCGCGAGCGGCTGGAAAGTGTACCCGGCGTCGAGTCGGCCGCCGTACTATCAGTACTGCCGCTGGGCGGTGGGGGATTCACCATCCATCGGGCCTTCCTGCCCGAGGGAAGACCGGAGCCGCCCGAGGGCGAAGAAGTCCGCGGGATGTGGGACGTAATAGAGCCAGGCTATTTCGCCACACTGCGCCTGCCGATGATCGCCGGCCGCGACTTCACCGAGGCCGACGACGACGCCTCGGTCCCGGTCATGATCGTCAACCGCGCCTTCGCCGAGAACATGTTCGGTTCGGTGGCCGATGCACTGGGCAAGCGCGTACGCTCGTGGCGCGACGAGAACCTCTACCGCGAGGTCGTCGGAATCGCCGACAATGTCCGATACTACGGCGCTGGCGACCAGATCCGCGGCGTCGCCTACGTTCCGCACCGACAGAACACCTGGCGCGGCATGGCCGTCGCCGTACGCGCTAGCGGAGATCCGGGCACGGTCGCCGGAGCCGTGCGAGCCACCGTCCGCGAGTTCGACCCCAACATCGCGTTGGCCTCGTTCACGACGATGGAACAGATATTCGAGGACTCCATCGCCGAGCGGCGCTTCGCTGGCTCGCTGCTCAGCGCCTTCGCAGCACTCGCGGTATTTCTCGCCGCGATGGGCATCTACGGGGTGCTCTCCTACACCGTCGCTCAACGGACCCGGGAATTCGGCGTGCGGATGGCTCTGGGAGCGCGCGCGGCCGACGTGCGCCGCATGGTGCTGCGCCAGGCGGGCGTTACCGTCCTGTTCGGTACGTGCCTCGGGCTCGCCGGCGCGGTTGCCATCACTCGCGTGCTGTCCGGCCTGCTGTTCGGCGTGACCGCCACCGACCCAGCGACGTTCGGCGCTGTGATCGCCGTGCTTGTCACCGCGGCCCTCGCCGCCAGTTGGTTGCCAGCCGCCCGTGCGACGCGGGTGGATCCTATGCAGGCGATGCGTCCCGAGTAGAGTCGCGTTGGGTCACTCCTGCTCCCCGTTCCGAGGGCTAGAAGTCGGATGTCCTAGCCTCCCGCTTCCGACCGCGGCTCTTCCCCGCCTCGATGCTGCTCTAGCCTCGCCACCATGCTCTCACCGAACTGCAGAGCCTCCTGTTCCAAGACCAGCGCGTCGACCATGAGCTTTGCGTTCACATCGATTTCCTCGCCGGTCGCGCGGGCCGCCGCGTATTCGCGCAGACGTTCGTTGACCAAGCATAGCATGCGATTAGCGCCCATCGCGTACGCATACGCCCATTGATTGACCAGCAGCCGTCTCAGCTCTTCGTTCAGTCTCACTAACTCCTTCTTCCAGCGTCCCAAGGTCACGCTCCACATTGCCCACGCCCAGCTCCGTCTTCGGCCCGGGTTTGAACCCGACGCGCGTTACCCGCACCTGCCGGTAGCGAGGGCCGCGCGCCCGTCAAGGAACGTAACACCCTCCTCTGACATCCTCGGCTCAGGTGTGCGCTGGAAGATGGGTGGCAGCTCCGGCTCCGGCCTGTAGGCCGCCGTCTGCGATGTAGAGAATGTGGCGATCGCTTCCGGCCGCCGGTCAGCCGGTCCTTGCCCGCATCTTGCTCCGGGCTACTTGCACGAGCAACCCTTCCTGCCCGATCCCCAATACCTGCTCGCGCATGCCGATAGCCTGCTCTCGGGTGAGCACGGCCGAATGCGCGCCAGGGTTACGAAGTTCGACCAACGGTGCTATCCGGTGCGGCAGTTCGCGGAGCACCCAGCGCGCTTCAGAGCCAATCGCAGGTTCCAAATTGCGGCGGACGATCTCCTCCTTCTCAAGCAACACCCTGAGAGAGCCGAGCGACTGATGAGGCACCCGTGAGCCCAGATCCAGACGCCCTTCCATCCCGCGGATCTCACGCTGAGCCGGGGATCGACCCTTCAAGACCCGCTTGAGCGACGGGAAGATCAGGTGGTTGAGCTCCGTCTCCACCGCCTTCACGTACTCGACGGCGGGCCCGGAGAAGTCGAACTGAGGGTCGTTCCGGCGAGCTCGAAACACAGCCTCAGCGCTGGCGAGGAAGCTCCGCGTCGTGGGTTCGAGCCAGGACCAGACCGCTGTGCCCAAGAGGTTGTCGCGCAGGTCCTGAGCAAGTCGTTCCGTCTCGCCCCGAAACCCGGCCTCGTACTCGACCCACAGCCGGCCCTCCAGCAGGATCGATGTGTCGGCGAACCAGCCCAATTCCTCCTCAGCCCAAACGATGAGCGGCAGGTCCACAATCCCGCCGTAGAGGGACACCGGCCGATCGTGATAACGGGCGTTGCGCAACTTTCTGAGCTGCTCGATCACCGCCGGCGTATCGTTGGCGACCAAGCGCCGGATGTCCCGGAGCCTGAACCAGAAATCGGCCTGCGCCCCTTCGTAGTAGGCGGGCATGTTTTCCCGCTCGTCGGGATGTTTGCCGGGAACGTCGTCGTCGGTGATCTCCTCCAATTGGGCCACGTGGAGGGAGCGGTAGTCGGTCAGATACAGGTGGGTCTCGATGCTCGAAAGGATCTGCTCCTGAATAGCGACGACGGCGGGCGCGTGATCAAGCGGTCCGACGCGGTTCGGCGACCGGAGCTTTGCCCACCAGACGTGGACCTCGTCCTCCCCCGCTTGGCCGGCTCGGCGTCGCCTTGCCCACTCGAGGAGCACGCGCAGATGCTCGTCCATGGCGTCGTCGGCGTAGGACGGATTCCAGACGGTGAGCAGATGCCTGGGCCTTGGCTGATCGTTCATGGCCATCCCCGGAGTACGGAGGGAATAGGTCGGTCCGCGCTTTCCATCAATTCGACCCCGAGATCTTACGGTAACTCTCGATGGTCCGAAACAGTCTTTGTTGCATACTATTGTTTATCAATAATAAATTATCGATTGACAATAAATAATTGTTGTTGTACAATAATACTAGATGGAGCCCGAAAGATACGGGCGTACAAGGAGGAAACCATGAAAACAATGGGACGAAAGTCCGTATCCTCAATAGTGAAGGTCGCTCTGGACGTCGCGTGGTACCTAACGATCGTCCTGGGGGTCCTACTCACGCTTGACGTACTCGTAGGACTGGGCGGTCGCTCGCCGGGACGGGTGGACCTGATGATTCAGTTCGAGCCCGATCCCGCGGCTTACAGTATCGAGTCCGAGGCGCTCGACGTAGAGAATGCCATCATCCGCCAAGCCAGCGGCAAGCTGCTTTTTCGGAGCACCAACGGTTCATTGCTGGTTGCATACCTCAGTCTGGTCATCGTCTGGCTGGGTGCGGCGTTGCTCATCATCCATCAGCTACGATCGGTCTTCCGGACTCTCGTGGCCGGACAGCCCTTCGTTCGGGCCAACGCCACGAGCATCCGTGTGATCGGCATCGTCGTGATTGCCATGGAGATAGCCAGATTCCTCTTGCTGGTGGCGCAGTCGGCGTTCTTGAGAGGTAGCTTCACCTTCGAGGGCCTGACGTTGACCGCGTTTCCTCGACCCAACCTGGGCGTGATTTTCGTTGGGTTGGTCATTCTGGTGATCGCCGAGGTCTTTCGGCAGGGTAGCGAGCTACGCGAAGAGCAAGAGCTCACGGTCTAGGATGGCTTCCATGGCGATCATCGTTCATCTCGACCGATTGTTGGTGGAACGGAAGCTGACGCTGACGGAGTTGGCCGAGAAAGTCGGAAACACGCTGGCCAACATGTCGATCCTCAAGACGAACAAGGCGCGGGCCATCCGCTTCTCGACCTTGGAAGCTCTGTGCCGCGAGCTCGACTGCCAGCCGGGCGACTTGCTGGAGTACGAGCCCGACGAGCCTGTCGATGTCGAAGGGCCCTGACGCGAGACCTCCGATTCGGTAGAACCGCCGGCAGTTCACTCGGCTCGCAACGCCTCGACTGGTTTCGACCCGGGTGACGCGAGTCGGATAGCACGTACCGCGACTACTCGGACCTCAAACTCTCAACGGGGTCAACCCGAGTGGCTCGCCATGCCGGTAGCAGCGCCGCCGCCAGCGCCACCAGCATCAGAACGATCGTGGTCGCAGCGAACGTGACCGGATCCAACGGCTCGATCCCAAACAACACGCCGCGTACTACCTGAGTCGTGGCGGCGGCCCCACCGAGCCCGAAGACAACCCCGATGACCGTGAGCCTCAAACCGTAACGGAGCACCCACCCCAGGATGTTCGCGCGGTCGGCGCCCAGCGCGATCCGAACACCCAACTCGTGGGTGCGGCGACCGACTAGCTGCGCCAGGACACCGTAGAGGCCCAGCGCCGCCAGCAACATGGCCACGCCGGCGAAGGCGCCCAGCAGCAGCGTACGGAAGCGGTTCTGAGCCAGCGAGCTCGAGACCACAGCGCTCATGGGCCTGAGACTCGAGACCGGGACGTTGGGGTCAACCTCGCGGATCGCCGCGCGCAGCGACGGAACCATTGCGGACGGATCCCCTGCGGTTCGAACCACGAGGTATGTGCTCAGACGCCCGTGCTGCGCCAGGGGCCAGTACATGGTGGCTCGCGTGTCGAACTCGATCTGCCCCAACCGCACGTCGCTCACCACGCCTACGACCTCGAGGTAGAGCGGCGGATTCCACGGCAAGACGATCGATCGGCCGATGGGGTCCTCTCCGGGGAAGAACTCTTCGGCCAGGCGGCGGCTGATTACGGCCACCGTCGGTGCGTCAGCCGCATCGCTGGGCCTGAAGGTCCGGCCACGGATGAGCGGTATGCCCATAGCTTCGAAATAGCCCGGCGTGACCACCCGCCGTGTCGCCCCGCGCCGTTCCGCCGGCGTGGCCGCCGGTCGGCCCTCGGCGTGAACGAAGTTCCAGGGGCCGAAGCCGCCGATTACAGGAAGCCGGGTGGTGGCACCGACTTCCTGAACACCGGGGAGTGCACGGACCCGCTGCAACGCCGCTTCGTGGAAGAGGTTCGGGTGCCGCTCCTCCCCATACACGGCTTGCGGCAGCCGGAGCCTTGCCGTCAGCACCCCGTGCGGCTGGAAGCCCAACTCCTCCTGCTGAATTCTCAAGTAGCTTCGGATCAACAGCCCCGACGAGACGAGCAGCACGAGCGACAGCGCGACCTGACCGACCACCAGCCCGCTCTGCAGCCTCAAGCCACCAGTCCCGCGCATCCCGCGGTGCCCCTCCTTGAGAGCCTCGACCAGTTGCAGCTGAGGCGCTCGGATGGCGGGGGCGAGCCCGAACAACAGGCCCGTCGCCAAGGAGACGACGAGCGTGAAAGCGAGAGCCGTGCCGTCGAGGTCTACGCCGTCCAGCAGCGCCAACGACTCGCCGCCAACCCTCGGAAGCCCCTCGATCGCCCCGTAGGCGACGGCAAGACCGAGAGCACCACCCAGGAGGGCGGTGACCACGCTCTCGGTGAGCAGCAGCCGTGCCACCCGGCCGCGCGATGCGCCCATGGCCAACCGCACCGCAACCTCGCCTTCGCGGGCGGTGGCTCGGGCCAACAGGACCGCCGCTACGTTGGCGCAGGCCACTAACAACACCAGAGCGACCGCGCCAAGCAGTATCCAAAGCACGCCGCGTACATTGCCCACGAAGACGTCTCGTAGCGGAACCAGCGAAACCGACCAATCCTGCTTGGAGTCGGGGAATTCCTCGGCGATCCCCGTCGCTATCGAGAGCAACTCCGACTCCGCCTGCTCGATAGAGATGCCGGACTCGAGGCGCCCGAGTACGAGGAAATTGTTGTTGCCGCGGCCCTGTGCCATCCCCTCGTTCATCCGCATCGGTCGCCACAACTCGGCAAAGGATGGGAAGGCGAAGCCCGCCGGCATCACGCCCACGACTTCGTACACG
>JBDHAS010000150.1:0-9417 GCA_039588015.1 Gemmatimonadota bacterium
GACAGCGTCGAACCGGTTGGCCCCGTGGACGAGAACGCCGCCTTTCTGCCCCAAGACCTCGAGGAAGGCACGAATTACACCGCCACCTCGATCGGTTTGGCGGGGCGTTACTCGCCGACCGACTGGTCGGGAGATCGTCGCTCGGGAATTCCGGTAGAAGTCGAGCTCCGCTATCTGCATACGACCCGTGCCGGCGGCGGCTTCGCTCACAAGCGAAACGTTTGGGAGGTAGGCCTCCGCTTCTACCAGTCCATTTTCCGCTAGCGGTCGCGGCCGGCCGGCCGCACGATCACGAGAGCTCTAGCAGAGCGCGCGCGTGCTCGATGGACTCCTCGCGCTCCGGATCACCACCCAACATACGGGCCAGGTCGCGGACCCGGCCCTCGCCGCTCAGTTCCGACCTCGCGCTCCGGATCACCACCCAACATACGGGCCAGGTCGCGGACCCGGCCCTCGCCGCTCAGTTCCGAGTGATCGGCCAGCGCCGCGATCTGCGGAAGGTGGGTGATGACGAATACCTGATGATGATCGGCAACCACGCGTAGCCGCTCCGCGATCTTCTGACCGACGATCCCGCCGATGCCGGCGTCGATCTCATCGAAGACCAAGGTCGGCGTACGATCGAGCCTGGCGAGAATCGTCTTCAACGCCAACATCACGCGGCTGAGTTCCCCGCCCGACGCCACCCGTGAGAGCGGCTGGGGCTCGAAGCCCTTGTTGAGCGTGACGCGATACTCGACGTCCTCGGCGCCGGTGCTCGCGATCGAAGATCGCTTTGGCAACGCGACTTCGAACCGCCCCTCCGGCATCCCGAGCTCCGGCAGCATCTGCGAGACCTCCGCCGCCAGAGCCTTCGCCGCCTTTGATCGAGCTCGCCCGAGCCGCGCCGCCGCCTTCTCGAGCTTCGCCGAGATCTCCGCCTCCTGCTTCGCCAGCTCGTCGAGCTCGAACCCTGCCAGATCGAGCGCGTCGAGCTCGGCACGCGCGTGCCCGCCGGCGGCCATCACGTCGTCCAGTGTCGGGCCGTACTTCGCTTTCAGCCGGTAGAGCGCATCGATGCGCTGGCGAGTCTGTTCGAGCTTGGACGGATCGAGATCGATCGAGTCCCGATAAGAACCCAGACGCTCGCCCAGTTCCTGCAGCGTGTAGTAGACGGTGTCGAAGAGCTCGGCCATCTCCTCGCTGGCCCTGGGGTCAATGTTGCTGAGTGCGTCCAGCTCGCGGCGCAGCCGGCCCAGCCGCTCATAGATCGCCTCATCGGTGGAGTAGATCTCGTCGTGAAGGTTGGAAGCCCGCTCCAGCAGCTCTTCGGCGTGGGCCTGGCGCCGCTCCTCATCTGCCAGGATCAGGTCCTCGTTCGTTTCCCGCAGACCCGCGTCCTCGATCTCGTCCGCCTGGTGGCGCAGTAGCTCGGCCCGTTCCTGCGTCCGAGCTTGGCGTTCCTCTAGCCCCACCCGCCGGCGCTGCGTTTCACTGAGGCGCGCGTGCAGATCGGCGACCTCCCCGGCGTGGTCTGCCGCACCGCCGTACGCGTCGAGGATCTCTCTTTGCGGTGCCGGGTGTAGAAGTGCCTGGTGGTCATGCTGGCCGTGAAGGTCGACGAGGGCTCGGCCCAGTTCGCCGGTCAACGAGGCCGTGGCCGGCGTCCCGTTGATCCACGCGCGACTACGGCCCCCGGTATTGACCTCGCGCTTGAGGATCAGCCAACCCTCGCCTACATCGATGCCGGCGCCGTCGCAGCGCCGCAGCAGGTCCGGCCGGTCCTTCACGTCGAAGGCGGCCTCGACCACGGCGCGCTCCTCGCCGGCCCGAATGACGTCCGCGGTCGCCCGTTCCCCCAGAACCAGCGAGAGCGCCCCGACGATGATCGACTTCCCTGCCCCGGTCTCGCCGGTCAGTGCCGCGAGCCCGGGCTCGAGACGCAGGCTCAGGTCCTCTATGACGGCGTAGTTCTGGATCCTCAGCTCGCTCAGCACGACCCCGTCGAATGCAGAGGTTCAGCCGAAGCAACCCGAGGACCGACGCTCAAGAGTCGATCTTGATCCGCTCGGTAACGTCGCCCCATCTGAGCTTTCGGCGCAGCAATGAGAAGAAGGACTGTCCGGGTAGCCGCACGAGACGAACGGGCCGTTCCGCTTTGCGGACCGTGACGCGATCGCCCGGTTTCAGGGTAGAGCCCGTCTGCCCGTCGATCGTGAGGATGATCTCCTCGGACGCCGAGCCAACCTCGACCGTGATCTCCGAGCCGGGCGGCAGGACGAGGGGCCGAACCGCCATGGTATGGGGACAGATCGGCGTGACGACAATGGCATCCTGTCGGGGATCGAGGATCGGACCGCCGGCCGAAAGCGAGTAGGCGGTCGAACCCGTCGGCGTTGCGACGATCACCCCATCGGCGCGGTACAGGCCAACCTCCTCTTCGTCGACCCACAGACGCACCGGTACCATCCGTACCAGGCCGCCCTTGTGGAGCACCGCGTCGTTCAGGGCGTAGTACGGATCGCTGGCACCGGTGTCGTGAACCGAGCGCACCTCCAGCGCCATCCGCGGGTCGAGCACGAAGTCGCCCGCCACAATCCGTTGGATAGCCTGCTCCATCTCCTCGAGCGTGACGGCTGTAAGAAAGCCCAGCCGACCGAGATTCACACCCAGCACGGGAGTGCCCGCAGGTCCCGCCCAGCGCGCACCGCCCAGCAGCGCGCCGTCGCCACCCAGCGTGACCAAGAGATCGAGTTCCTCGGGGTTCTCCGGCAACTTCTCCACCGTGGCGCGAGTACCATGGTGCAACTGGCGATCCACGTACAGCTCGAGTCCCAGGGCCGGTGCGAGGTCGCCCAGCCGATCGACAGCTTCGGTTACGTTCCTGTATCGCGGATTACCCAATAGACCGATTCGCTTCATGCGACTCACCGGAATAGGCTCCTTCTACAGTGACCGACCGTTATCAACGGAGCGTCAACGACGCGCGACTCCTAAACATACGCCCTTAACTTTCGCGCTCAACGACGTGAATCGCCAGACCCTCCAGCGGGAGGCTCTCGATGCCGGCCGCCCGCAGCGCCTGAATCGCTTCCCCGCTAAGGCTCCGCGCCGCGGCGAGAGCGCGCTCGGTGCCGTACACGCCGGGATAGGTCGCCTTGCCCAGTTCGCGGTCACTCAGCGGATTCTTGCCTAAGGTGGCGAAAGTGCCCCCCTCGTCCAACAGGTCATCCGCGATCTGGAAAGCCAGGCCGATCTTGTCCCCGTAGACCGTCAGCGCCGCCAGCGAGTCCTTTCCGACACGGCCGACGCGGCCGCCGAGACGTGCCGAAGCCCGTATCAGCGCGCCCGTCTTTCGGCGGTGGATCTCGCCCAAGTCGTCCTCGGTAACGTCGCGCCCTTCGGCGATCAGGTCCAGAACCTGGCCGCCGACCATTCCCGTCGGGCCGGCCGCTTCCGACATCTCGGCGACGAGGCGAGCGCATTCCGCCGGTTCGAAGCCGATCGCTTCCGCTTCCTGCGCCACGACCCAGCCCGCCAACGGGACCATGGCCGCGGCCGCCAGGGTGGCGCGCTCGGTGCCGAACGCCCGGTGACACGTTGCTCGACCCCGACGCCAGTCGTCA
This sequence comes from Gemmatimonadota bacterium, assembly GCA_039588015.1. GTDB lineage: Bacteria > Gemmatimonadota > Gemmatimonadetes > Palauibacterales > KS3-K002 > JASFMO01. The sequence goes on from JBDHAS010000150.1 coordinate 3,606, forward strand.
TCGTCCATGCAGGGCAGGTCGTCGTGAACCAGCGAATAGGAATGAACGATCTCAAGAGCGCTGGCCAGCCGCTCCACGCGCTCGTTCGCCGGTCGACCGGAGACGTCGTAGGCGGCGGCAAAGAGGATGGGACGGAACCGCTTCCCTCCCCCCTCGCAGGCATAGCGAATCGGGGCTGCAAGCCAGTCATCTACCCCGTGCAGATAGTCGTCCAGAACCTCGGACAGCGCCCGGTTGGCTCGCTCGCGCTTCTCTTCGAAGTAGGTCTGGAAATCGATCACGGTCTACTCAAGGCCAGCGTTGCGAAAGCGCTGCCAGCCTAGCGTCCATCGTCCGGCTCATCGCCCTCGTTGTCAGAGACGTCCAGGTCGACGTGCCGCTGACGTCCCTGCCGGTCCATCAGCACCTGCTTGAGCCGGCCCTGCGACTCACTCAGCTCGTGCTCGGCGCCCCGAATAAGCTCCATTCCCTCGTCAAACAGTCGCAGCGCGTCTTCCAACTCCAGCTCCTCGCGTTCCAGCTTCAGCACGATTTCCTCGAGCCGGTCGATCGCCTTTCCCAGTTTCAGTTTCTTCGCCACCCGTCGCCTCCTGGTCGAACGGCAGAGAGCCTAGTCAGCTCTCTTCGCGCACCGCTCGTGCTTGGGACCGGACTCTTCCGTCTCTGAGGCGCAGATCGAAATCCATCCCCGCGCGGAAGTCCACCACGCTCCGCAAGATCTGTCCGTCGCTATCGAGGGCCAGGCCGTATCCCCGCTGCAGCACCGCCATGGGACCGAGAGCCTGTAGTCGCTGCCGCAGACTCTCGACGGCGCGGCCCTTATGCTCGATGAGGCCGCTCGCCGCGTCGACCATTCGCTCTTCCAACCGCTCGATCCGGCGCGCTTCGCCATCGACGCTGTTCCGCAGCGCCACGGTCATCCGGCCGGCCGCCTGCGTCAGCTCCGCCCGCACCCGTTCACCATCGGGCACGACCAGCTCGGCGGCAGCCGACGGCGTCGCCGCGCGCCGGTCGGCGACAAGGTCCGCGAGCGTGACATCCGACTCGTGTCCTACTGCGGACACGACCGGTATGTCCGAGCCGGCGATCGCCCGCACCACCTGCTCGTCGTTGAACGCCCACAGATCCTCGATCGATCCTCCGCCGCGACCGACGATCAGGACATCGGCGCGAGCGGCATGACAGGCCGCCGAGAGAGCCGAGACCAGCGTGCGCGCCGCCTCGTCGCCCTGCACCCGCGCCGGGTAGACGAGGATATCCGTCCAGGGTGCGCGCCGGCGAACGATCGAGGTGATATCCCGTATCGCCGCGCCCTCTGTCGATGTCACGACGCCGACGCAGGCCGGAAAGCGCGGCAGAGGCCGTTTTCGCTCCGGGTCGAGGAGGCCTTCAGCTTCCAGCTTCTTGCGGATCCGCTCGAACGCGATTCGCCACAGCCCCTCACCGCGCGCCGACAGCTCGCGCACTACGAACTGCAGACGACCGGCCCGTTCGTACACAGTCGGGTAGCCGATGGCATGCACGGCCATCCCTTCCGGAGGCTCGGTGGGCAACCCGCGCGCCTGCTCACGCCACATGACGCAGCCGAGCTGAGATTTCTTGTCCTTGAGGGTGAAGAAGCAGTGGCCGGCCGGGTATCGCTTGAAACCCGAGACCTCGCCGGCCACACAGAGCGATGGAATCGCGCCTTCCAGCAGCTCGCGGGCCAGAGCGTTCACCTGGCTTACGCTCCAGACCTGCGGGACGCGATCGCGCCCCAGCGCCCGCGCGTTGGCCGCCTGGAAGAACAGATCGTGGCTCACGTAATACCCGAGATACCTCGCGCCGCCTTGATGCAGTTAGTAAGCAGCATGGCGATCGTCATGGGCCCGACGCCACCGGGGACCGGCGTGATCGCGCTGGCGATCTCGGACACTTCATCGTACGCGACGTCGCCCACCAGCCTGTAGCCCTTCTCGGTGCTGGGATCGTCCACGCGATTCACACCCACGTCGATGACTACCGCTCCCGGCTTCACGGCTTCGGCCTTCACGAACTCTGGAACGCCGATGGCCGCCACCAAAATATCGCCTTCGCGCAGAACGGCTGGTAGGTCGGGCGTTCGGCTGTGTGCAAGAGTCACCGTAGCGTTTCCGCCCGTCATCTTCTGCGACAACAGCACCGCCAACGGCTTCCCGACGATGTTCGATCGACCGACGATCGCGACGCGCTTGCCCGAGGGATCGTTTCCGGTCCTCATCAGCAGTTCGATCACGCCCGCCGGCGTCGCCGGACGAAAGGCGGTCGGATCGCCGATCATCATCCGGCCCACGGTCATCGGATGGAAGCCGTCCACGTCCTTCTGCGTGTTGATGCGGTTGATGATCGCATCCTCATCGATCTGCGAGGGCAAGGGTAGCTGAACCAGAAGTCCATGGATCGCATCGTCGAGGTTCTGCTCATCGACGACCGCCTCCAGCTCCGCCTGACTGGTCTCCTCCGGCATCCGGATGACGCGGGAGTAGATGCCGGCCTCATCGCACGCCTTGGCCTTCATCCGAACGTAGACGCCGCTCGCCGGGTTGTCTCCAACCAGCACGACCGACAACCCTGGCGTCACGCCGTGACCCGTCAGTTCCTCCGTCGCCTGCTTGACTTCCTCACGGATCTCCGCAGCTATTCGTTTACCATCGATCACCTCAGCCACCGTACTCACTCCCTTCGTATGCCAAGTCGATACGCTCAATCCGTTGCGCCTGCCCCGAGCCCGCGTCTACGTCAACGACCACCCCTTGGAACCGGACATCGCCTTCGGCGGGCTCTAGCCGGACACGACGGCCTAACATGGCTCTCCGAATCGCTTTCTCGGCCCTAAAGCCTATCACGCCTCCGTGCGCACCGGTCATTCCGATGTCCGTCACGAAAGCCGTGCCGCCCGGGAGGACACGCGCATCCGCCGTTGGCACATGCGTGTGCGTCCCGATCACGGCGCTCACGTGACCGTCAACGTATCGCGCGAAGGCCAGTTTCTCCGCCGTCGCCTCGGCGTGAAAGTCCACGACGATCATATTCGTCTGTGTGCGAAGCTCGTCGATGATCGTCCGTCCAACCCGGAACGGGTCGTCGATGTCCGCCATGAAGACACGGCCCTGCAGGTTGAGCACGGCTACCCTCGCATTGCCTGCCGTGGCAAGGTACAGGCCGCTGCCCGGATTGTCGGGCGGGTAATTGGCCGGACGCAGCAGGCGTGGCTCTTCATCCAGGAGTGTCACACCGTCGGGGCGATCCCAGATGTGGTTGCCCGACGTCACTACATCGACGCCTTGGCCGAGCAACTCGGTGACGAGCGCCGGGGTGACGCCGAATCCGCCGGCCAGGTTCTCCCCGTTGGCCACCACGAGATCGGCCTGCTGCTTTTTGCGCACCGAGGGCAGGAACGCCTGAACGGCTTGACGACCCGGTCGACCCACGATATCGGCGATGAACAGAATCCTCATCGGCCCTCGCAGCGCCGGTGTGCCGGCGCACGACGGAATTCTATCCGGCGGCGCGTTGGCGATGACAGCTTAGCGGGCGAAATCGACGGCACGGGTTTCCCGCACCACAACGACCTTGATCTGTCCCGGATACTGGAGCTCCTGTTCTATCCGTCGGGCGGTATTCTCGCTCAGTACCGCCATCTCTTCGTCGGAGACGGACTCGGGCGTGACCATGACGCGCAGCTCGCGGCCTGCCTGGATGGCGAAGCACTTCGCCACTCCGTCGAAGGACGTGGCGATCTCCTCCAGCTTCTCCAGGCGCTTGACGTAGGCCTCGAACGACTCGCGTCTCGCGCCGGGGCGGGCGCCCGAGACCGCGTCCGCCGCCGTCAGCAGAAACGTTTCCGGGTACCGCGCCGGCTCCTCGCCGTGGTGGGCGCGGATCGCGTTCAGAACCGGATCGGCCTCACCGCACCGCTTGCAGAGATCGTAGCCCAACTCGACGTGCGTGCCTTCGTGCTCGTGAGTCATGCCTTTGCCGATGTCGTGCAGCAGACCCATCCGCTTTGCCATCTGTACGTTGAGGCCCAGCTCTGCCGCCATATGGCCGGTGAGATGAGCGACCTCCTTCGAGTGCTGCAGCTGATTCTGCCCGTACGAAGTCCGGTACTTCATCCGGCCCAGCGTTTCCATGATCTGGTGGTGGAGGCCGTGGATGCCAAGGTCGTAGCACGCCTCTTCGGCGGCCTCGCGCATGCTCTGCTCCACTTCCTTCTTGGCCTTCTCGATGACCTCCTCGATTCTGCCCGGGTGGATTCGCCCGTCTGCCACCAGCTTCTCCATGGCGATACGCGCGATCTCGCGCCGCACCGGGTCGAATGCCGAGACGATGACCGCCTCAGGCGTATCGTCGACGATGACATCGACGCCCGTGAGGTTCTCGAACGCACGGATATTGCGACCCTCGCGCCCGATGATTCGGCCCTTCATTTCGTCGTTGGGGAGCGGGACCACCGAAACCGTGGCCTCCGCGGCATGGTCGGCGGCGATCTTCTCGATCGCCATGGCGACGATGTTGCGACCCTCACGTTCCGCGCTACGCGTCGCCTCCTCTTTTATCTGACGCACCCGTTTCGCGGCTTCGGCGTGAGCCTCGCCCTCGATTCTCCTCATCAACTCCCGCTTCGCCTTTTCCGCGGACATCCCTGCCACCCGCTCCAGCTTTCGCTGCTCCTCGGCGATCAACTTCTCATAGCGGGTTCGTCCCTCGTCGACCTCTCCTTCTCGAGCTTCTAAATCGTGACTACGCTTCTCGAGCTGCTCCTGCTTTTCGTCGAGCATCGAGTACTTGCGGTCGAGCAGGCTCTCGCGGTCATCCAAACGCCGCTCGGTTCGTTCGACCTCGGATCGGCGCTTGCTCAGCTCCTTCTCCCACTCATCCTTGGCGCGGAGAGTCTCTTCCTTGGCCGCCAGCTCGGCGCTTCGCTTCAAGCTGTCCGCGTCCAACCGCGCGTTATCCAGGATCCGGGAAACTTCCTGATTGGATTCGTCGCGCAGCTGTTTAGCCCGACCAAACTCGAACCGTCGCACGAGGACGAGTGTGACGGCCCATCCGACAAGGGACCCGGCCGCCACGCCGATTAGGGCTACGATCCAGTTCACTACGAAATCTCCTTTATCCTGTCCAGAGCGCACGATCTCCGAACAAAAAACAGCGGCATAGCATATACGCCCTGCCGCTGGAGAACCTGACTGAAGCTCTTTTCTTCTGGGATGCGCTTTGCCCGCCGGTCCGACAATACCGGCCCGACGCCAGATACCGTCAGCCTGTCTCAGCTAGTATCGCTACCGTACCGCCTCTTGTCGACGCGTAGAATCGGGTACCGAGCTGATGACCACGGACGGCTAAAATCGCTATGCAAAACGGCTTCCCAGCAGTTGTTGGCATTTCCAGATAGCCACAGGGCTGACTGTATAATAGACAGACCCTGCAACGTGACGCAAGCTAGTCCTAGACCACAGCGATACCGACGGCGCTTGGCCCCTTCGAATATCGGCCACTAGTCCCCCGACGCCTGTTCGACGACGCCCAGCACCTCGCTCGTAAGGTGCTCCGCGCGCTTTTCCGCCAGGCCCTTGACCACTTCGACGCCGTCGCGCATGCGAAACAGCTGGTCGGCTATGGCCAGCGCCGCCAAAACCACGAGCGTGGTCTTATCGATCACGCCGCCCTCCTCGCGAATCTCTCGCGCCGTGCGGTCGACGTGCTGGGCCACGCGCTGAGTATACTCGGCGCCCGTCTCGGTCTTCAGGGTATAGCTCTCGCCGAGGATCTCGACCTCGACGGTTTCTTT
>JBDHAS010000151.1:0-13896 GCA_039588015.1 Gemmatimonadota bacterium
TCGGCCAGACTGACCAGGCGGATGGGGGTGCCGCGGAAAAGCGGCTCGATCTCTCGCAGCTTGCCCTGGTTGCGGGTGGCGAGCACCAGCTTCATGCACCGGGCTCCAGCGCCGCTCGTTGTAGCCGAAACAGCTGCGCCACACCCGACTGCGCCAGTCCGAGCATCTGATCGAGATCGTCTCGGCTGAACGGCGCGCCCTCGGCGGTTCCCTGCACCTCCACGATTCCGCCGTCCTCGAGCGCCGCGAAGTTCATGTCGACTTCGGCGCCGACGTCCTCCTCGTAATCGAGGTCGAGGCACGCGACGCCGTCCACGATACCGACGCTTACCGCCGCCACCAGCTGTCGTACAGGGTTCGCAGCCAGAGTTCCCGTCTCTACCAACCGGGCCGCCGCCAGCCACAGCGCCAGCGAGCCGCCCGTGATCGCCGCGGTTCGCGTACCTCCGTCGGCGCCGAGCACGTCACAGTCGACGATGACGGTCCGCGGACCCAGCGCTTCCAGGTCCGTCGTCGCCCGCAACGCACGCCCGATCAGGCGCTGGATCTCCTGCGTCCGTCCTTTGGGCCCCGAACGTTCGCGCGGTGTACGTTGGCTGGTCGATCTCGGGAGCATGGCGTACTCGCCGGTCACCCAGCCGCCGGCGTACTCACGCCACGGCGGCACGCCGTCCTGGACGCTGGCGGTGCAGAGGACGCGAGTCGAGCCCAAGGAGATCAGGCATGAGCCCTCGGCTTGCGGTGCCGCTCCCAGCTCCAGCCACACGGGTCTCAGCTCGTCGGCCCCACGCCCGGAAGCGCGATTCGCGCTCATTGCCGGCTGCCCTCCATCTCTCGGAACCGCGCCACGATGGCCGCGCCGCCACGCGTCAGCAGGTCGTCGGCGACGCGTCTCCCCAGAGCGGCTGCGTTGTACCGACCGTCACGGCCCTCGGCCCGAATCACGCTCTTGCCGTCCGGAGTCGCGACCAGCGCCCGCAGCACCAGCTCCTCGCCCCACACTTGGGCGCGGGCCCCGACGGGTACCTGGCAGCCCCCCTGCAGCCTGGCCAGCAACGTACGCTCGGCGTCCGTCTCGGCTCGGGCGATCTCATCGTCGATCGGGCTCAACAACACGTCCACCGCCGGATCGTCGGCGCGACTTTCCACAGCAACGGCGCCCTGACCGGCTGCCGACAGCCACTCGGGCGGGTCCAGGTACGATGTGATGCGCGGCGACAAGCGAAGCCGCAGCAAGCCCGCGGCGGCCATGATCACCGCGTCGTACAGGCCCTCGTCCAGCTTGCGGAGCCGCGTTTCGACGTTCCCGCGAATCGACTCCACGATAAAGTCCGGGCGAAGCGCGAGCACCTGGGCGCGGCGCCGCTCCGAACTGGTTCCTATCTTCGTGCCCGGCAACGCGGCGGCCGGGTCGCGCGGCCCGTTCTCTTGGGTGACCCAAGCGTCCCGCGGATCTCCGCGCTCACAGACGGCACCCACCTTGAGCCCGTCCGGCAGATCGGTGGGCAGGTCCTTGAGCGAGTGGACGGCGATATCCACTTCGCCCGCGAGCAGCGCGTATTCCAGCGCCTCGGTGAATAGACCCTTGCCGCCGATCTCCGGCAGCGACCGATCGAGGATTTGATCGCCCTTCGTGTCGATCTCGACGATCTCGAACCGGTGCTGCGGCCAGGCGGCGGCCAGCCGGTCGCGGACCCACTCCGACTGCCACATGGCCAACCGGCTTCCGCGTGTGGCGATACGAATGACGGCGCCTTTGGTCAGTTGGGGCCTCCTCCCGCTCCCGTCGGCGCGGGTGGCCCGGGCCCTGTCAGCGACGCTCGCTCGTCCGAACGCTTGAATATCATCTTGAGCAGCGGCGGCGTGATGAAGGTTGACGCCATGACCATGATAAGGACCGCGCTGAACGCGCAGTCGGACAGCAAACCGCCACGCCGGCCGATATCGGCAAAGATGAGCCCAACCTCGCCACGCGGGATCATCCCGACTCCGACGGCCAGGCGGTTCATCTTCTCCCAAGGAACGGCCCAACCGGAGACGAGCTTGCCGACTATAGCGATCGCCGTCAGGATTCCGCCGACGACGAGCACTTCGGTGTTGAACTCCTCGGTCCACGGCAGGATGAGCCGGACGTTCACGGCGGCGCCGACCGAGACGAAGAAGATGGGAGTGAACACGTCGGCTACGGGCTCGATCCGCTCGACCACGAGGTCGAACTGGTTGGTCGACGAGAGGATGATTCCCGCGGCGAAGCTCCCGATGATCATCGCCGAATCGGAGACGTCGGCCAGCGCCGCCAGCAGAAGCGCGAAGCAGAACGCGGACACCAGCAACACGCCTCGCACCCGCAGTCGATCGACCACATCGAACAGGTGCGGGCCAACGAAGTTGCCGATGATCACGGCGAGGACCAAGAACCCGACCGCCTTCGCCAGCGTCCACGTGATGGCACCGACGGTCACGCTCGCACCCGCCGCCAATCCCACCACGACGGCGAGCATCACCAGACCGAGCACGTCATCGATCACCGCGGCGCCGATGATCGTCCGCGCTTCCCGCGAGTGCATTTGGTCGAGGTCGCTGAGCACCCGCGCGGTGATTCCGACCGAGGTCGCCGTCAGCGTCGCGCCGATGAACACCGCGATCTTGGCAAGGCTCACCCCCTCGGGCTGAACTCCCAAGACCGGATCGGCAAAGTACCAGTACCCGGCGCCCAACAGGAACGGGGCCGTCACGCCCACAAGAGCTACCATCCCCGCCGCCGTGCCCACGCGGAACATCTCTTTCAGGTCGGTCTCCAGCCCGACCTCGAACAGGAGGATCACGACGCCGACTTCGGCGAGGAGGTGTATGACATCGGTCAACGGGTCGCCTGCGGCCGTGGGCACGATGCCCAGCACGCTGCCGCCCACGATCACGCCGCCGACCAGTTCGCCCAGCACCGCCGGCTGGCCCACCCGCTCGGCTACTTCCCCGCCTATCTTCCCCACCATCAGGATGGTGATGAGGACCAGGAAGAAGCGCGCCGTGGTGTGGCCGCCCCAATCCTCGTGTGCCGCGCCGCTCTCCGCCTGTTCGCTTCCGCCCTCAGCCTGGTCCTCGACTTGGGCTACCGCGACGGCGCCGGTCCCTTCGTCGGTGCCGCCGGGCGGCGGACCGTATCCCGCTGTTCCGACCACGAACACCCCAGCCAGCGCCCACAGCCAGAGGCGGCGGCGGCGCGCCTGCAGCGACGCAGGACGCGGTCTCAGCGCCATCCGAGGTTCCCTTTCAGGCCCGGCTTCACCGGTCTACCACTGTGATTGTGCACCGTCGAGGATCTTCTGGATCAAGTTCTCGATCGCGATTTGCCGCCCCACCAGCTCCGTCTGACTGTCGGGTAGGTATTCACCGAACGCCGACAGCGACCGCGAGCTCCAGAGCACCTTGTTCTCGGCGACATCGAAGATCTCCACATCGATCGCGATGTCCACCCTGCGCTGGAACACCACCGGTCCGGGATTCACCGGGTCTTGCTGGTAGTTCGTGGCCCGCTCGTTGTAGCGCGTGATCGTCCCCCTCAGGACAGCGTCGGCCGTGCCCTCGGCACCCGGCTTGAGGCCGAGGCGGCCCGGCACCTCGTCGGACATGGCCTGGGTCAGCTCCTGGGTGAGCGTGAACTGAGTCGTCTGATTATCGAACGGCAATATCGCGATCGTGTCGATGTGGCTGGGCAGCCCGCCGCCCCCCGAGAAGCTGTAGACACCGCAGCCGGCCAGGGCCGCGGCAAACAGGCTAGCCAGGGGCCACGTCGAAAATGCGGCTCTCGAATGGAGCGTGCTCCCGGATCTCTGTAACATCGATACTAACCTCATGATACTCCGCCAGATCTCGATATCTGGCCTCCTTGGGCCACGTGTAGGATGAGGGTCCTATGCCCGGATCGCCCGGCTCGACCCGGATTCGCTGAACCGCATCGCCCTCGATCTCGAGCTCCGCTTCGACGAGCGCGCCGACGCTATCGAAACGGAAGACCACCGAGCGGCGACTGGGCAGGTCATAGATCAGCTCCGACCACTCGCCTCGCTGGTTCGCCCTCGGCGCGACGCCCGCAGGCGGCCGAAAGGCGCCCAGCATGGTCCACATGAACGTCGGCGGCGGCAACTCGATCCTCTGCTCGCCGAGGTAGTAGACTTGGTCCCCTAATAGTACAGCACTCTGCACGCCGGACCAATCGGGCCCGAACAGGTCGAGTCGCACGCTGTCGGGGGGATTCACTCGAACCGCGCCTTCACCCGAAAAGCGACCCTCGCGGCCACGATACCGCCACTTGAACTCGATAAGCTGGGGCTCGACCGGTGTGCCGGCCTTCCTGAGCCTTTCCGCCAGCTCACCGGGCTCTGCGATAGGCACCGGATCCGGCAGCCGCTGCGTACACGCGACCGCGGCCGTGGCAAGGGTCAACAGAATGGTTGCGGTTCTCAAACGGAGGCGAAGTTACCGGCCTGCCCTGCAAGCGTCAAGCAAGGAGGAACCGCAGGCGGGCGCTAGTAGTTGAAGCCGATGAAGAAATCGACTTCCGTCTTGTCGAAGCCCCGGATCAGGTAGGTCGGAAGATCCCCCGACGAGAACCGTTTCCCGACATCGAGCCTGAGCACGAGTGGGAACAGGATCGGCATACGAAATCCTACTCCGTAGCTGCCCCACATCCCCATTGGATCGCGGTCCTCCAGCCAGACCTGCCCGATGTCGAAGAACGGCGCCGCCTGGATTCCCGGGAACCGAATCGTCCCGAACGGGAAGGCCAGCGCGAGTTGGTGCAGCAGGGGGAACCGCCACTCGGCGTTGGCGAACCAGACCCGGCTGCCAATGAAGCCGAGGAAGGGGTACAATCTCAGCGTGTAGGCACCGCCGACCGCGATTCGTCCCGGGATAGCGCCATCGCTGTAGTAGCCGAAGGTCCGAATGGCGAATGCGCTGAGCAGCGACGTGCGAAAATAGCGGCGAACATCGGCGACGAGCGTGTAGTTCTCGACCCTGGCCGACGTAAGATCTGTGACGAAGCCGCCGGTGAAGTTCCAACGCATCCCGTCCACGGGTCCGGTACTCAGCCACAGCGTGTTGTCCTTGACGTAGGACAGATTGTTCGTCGCGATCCAGCCCTTGCGCGTCAGCGACAGGGTGTCCTCGGACACATCGATGATGCCCAACGCAAGGAAGTCTGGCACATCGCGGCGGTCCGAGTACTCGAGCGTCGTCTGGACCTCCAGGCGCTTGAACTTCGAGAACGGGTAGCTAGCCAAGAAGAAACCGCCGCTCGTCTTCTCTTCGTACACGTTGCTGAACGCGGCGTCGACGAAGCGCCCGTTCCAGCGGAACGCCCCGACGCCCCAGTTCACTCGGCGCGACAGGTTCAAGTACATCGCCTGACCGGCGAACGAGTCGAAGATGTCGTCGACGCCGCCGAAGTTCCGGGCCACTATCGCGAAGTACAGCATGTGGTTGCCCAGCATGTCGCTGGCCAGGAACTGGGCGCCCTGCGCCGAACCGAAGCCCGGCGCGAACGCGGCCTGAGCCGCCGCGAAGTCGAGACGAAACTTGGTGCGGTACGGCCTCACGCTGGCCTCCGCCAACAGCGGACGATCGACCTCCTCCCACGTCCAGCCCTGGTCGACGTCCAGGTCGGCTGGCGGCGGCTCGAATCGATCGGCCAGCCTGACGGCCAGCTTCGGGTCGGCCGGCTCGAGGCCATCGTTTGTCTGCTGGGCGACCCTTACCTCGGGCTGTTCTTCTTCCAGCTTCAATCCCTGGAAGTGAACGTTGAAGATCCCCTTCTCATATGCTGTGAAGACCAGACCGGTGCCGTCCGGCATCCAGGTCGCATCGAACGCGCCGCCGGTATAACTGGTGAGCCTTCCGCCCCGTCCGTCACGATCGGTCAGGTAGAGATCGTGGAAACCGGCGCGGTCCGACGTGAACGCGATCCAGCGGCCGTCCGGCGACCACGCCGGATCGAGATCCTTCCACGGCCCGTACGTCAGATATCGGACGGCTCCCGTTTCCAGGTCGTAGAGAAAGAGGTTCTCGTTCCCTATGCTCCCAGCCGTCGTGCGATCGGAGGAGAACACGATTTGACGCCCGTCGGGCGACCAATCGGGGTCGTTCTCCAAGTAGCGGTCCTGCGTGATCGCGTAGTGCTCCTGCGTCTCGAAATCGAGGATGTAGAGATCGGACGGGCCGGCGACGCTCAGACCGCTGAACACCAGCTTGCGCCCGTCCGGTGACCACGAGGGCGAAGTCATCGAAACGAGTTCCGGAAACTGATAGCGACCCACGACCTTGTTACGCTGCAGGTCATAGATCTGGATCGCGTCCTTTTCCAGGTACTTCGAGACGAAGGCCAACTTGCCTGTGGACGACACATCGAGCGCGGACCAGAAGAAGTGCAGCGACTCGAACTCGGCCGACTTGTCGCCCTGTACCACAGGGCGCATCCTGCCGTCACCTCCCCGGATCGCCACGCTGTAGATCGACGTGAAGCCGGTGTGCGGCGACATGAAGAACAGGTGGATCGAACCGTCGGGCGCACCGTACAGCGTCGGCTTGAACGCCATCGGCTGCTGTTTGAGCATTTTCGGCGCATCGACCGCCACCGGCTTGCGGTCGGCGTATTCCGGGTAGTACCTACGCTCCAGTTCGTATCGCCACTCTTTGTCCAACTGCTCCAGCGTGATGCCGTACACGCCGGCGAACGCCTCCTCGAAGCTGCCGTACTTCCATATCGTATCGTAAAGGTCGGCCACGCGACCGTAACCGTAGCGCTCGCCGAGATACTCGTGGATTTGACCGCCCAGCGGGTAGGCGATGAAGCCGAACATGTAGGTCAACTGCGGAAGCGTTGGTAGACCGCCGTCCAGCACCAGGTCCCGGACGTACATCTCGTCCTCGGAATCCTGATCGGAGCTCCAGCGTTCGGCCAGCCCCTCCGACCACCAGAGCGGCATGTAAGGCGACCGGAACCTCGGGTACATGGCGAAGGTGCGGCTCAGCTTCGACAGCTGGAAGAAGTGCACAAGCTCGTGGCGAAGGGTGTGCCGGAAATCACTGTAGCTGCCGTTGAACGGCAGCGCGATCCGCCGCTTGAGGAACTCCGTGAAACCCGCAACGCCTTCCGGCAGGAACGATTGTGTCACGTTCGTCTGCTCGAAGTGCTGGTGAGACGAATAGATGATCAGCGGAACTCGTCTGAACGGGCGATGCCGGAACAGAGCCGTCAGGGTGTCAAAGCTCTCCTCGGCGTAACTCAGAGCGACTTTGGCGAGCTGTTCCTCTTCCGGATAATAGTAGACGTCGACGTGGTCGCCGGAGAGAACGTGCCACTTGAACGGAGTGTATTGGACCTTGTTCTTGCCGAACGGTACGTATTGAGCCGCCAGCGGGCCTGACATCATCAGAAGGCAAACCCACGTGACGGCGAATGCACGGGCAGACCATTTCCCATGCATCATCCAGGCATGCCTGGCTTTCGTACTCAGGTAAGAAGAAACGCCCATATTGGCTACAGTATCAAACACCGGAGAGGGCGCCGATTGTTCCCTCCTGCGAGGATTCGCCCTTAACCCGCCCGAGTAGCTCCCGGATCTCTGCCGGCAGCTTCCGGGGCGTGCGATCACGTTTCAGGCAGATCAGCTCCGTCTGCGCCTTCGCCAGGACCGCCGACGTCGCGGCATTCTCCACTACGTACGAGAACGTGACACTCCGGCTGCGCATCCTCTCGAGGGTCGTGCGCACCCGGATCAAGTCGTCATATTGCGCGGCGGCTCTGAAGCTCACCCGGGCATCAGACACCGCCAGGAAGGCCCCTTGGCGCTCCATCTCGGCGTACGTCGCCCCCAACTGCCTGAGAAGATCCGTGCGACCGATCTCGCACCAGACGAGGTAGTTCGCGTGGTAGACGAAACCCATCTGATCGGTCTCGGAATAGCGAGCGCGGAACTCTACGGTACTTTCCAGCCCAACCCTCCGGTTTGTCAGTGCGCCCCAGCGCACCGGCATCGAGCCCGTACCCTATACATTAGGGCCTCGAACGGCTTCGGTCAAAAACGGGGCGGCGCCTTGCTCTCGCGCCGAGGCTTCCTATAATGCGCAAGCTAGCGCGTCGCGCGCCAGCATCGGTTTCCTGATCTATGAGCAAGCCTACGGTCATCATATCCGACCTGCATCTGGGCGGCGTGCCGGACACGGTGCGCCAGGCCTTCCAGCGCTTCGCCCGACACTGGCAAGGCAAGGCCGACGCGCTGCTGATCAACGGAGACCTGTTCGATTTCTGGTGCGAGTTCCGCACCGTCGTTCCCAGCCAGCACTTCCACACGCTGCGCGCCCTCGCCGACCTGCGGGAATCCGGAGTGAGGCTCATCTTGATCGGCGGAAATCACGACGCTTGGGGCGGCCCTTTCCTCGAGAACAAAATCGGGATCGAGCTCGCGGAGGGCCCCGTGGAGATAAAGCTGAGCGGCCGCCGGTCGCTGGTCGCACACGGCGACGGCATCGGCCCCGGAGACGTCGGCTACAAGATCCTGAAGCGATTCCTGCGCAGCCGGCCGGTCTGTCGCGCGATGCGCCTGGTACATCCCGACATGGCCTGTAGCATCGCGCGCCGGGTCTCGCGGACCCCGGAACGACTCGAGCACGGTTTTGTCCGCGCAAAGGAACGCTCGGCGGTGTTGGAACAATACGCGGTCGACATGCTGGAACGGCGACCCGACCTCGATCTCGTCGTCTTCGCCCACAGTCACACCCCTACCCTGAAGCACGTCGGCGACGGCCGCTACTACGTGAACTCGGGCGACTGGGTGAACCACAAGACGTACACGATCGTGACGGAAGACGAGATCGAGCAGAAGGAATGGGAGAGCTAGCCGTAGCCGGGCCGACTCCTAGGTGCTTTTCGATAGCCGATATTCGACAGCCGATGATCGATTAACAAGTTCTCTTCAATCCTCGATTAACGACGCGCGATGTTCGATGCTCCGAATATCGGTAGTCGCACGCCGAGCGTAGAACATCGAGAGTCGAAAAGAACTCGGGACTCGGGGTCCGACGGGTATTTTCCACCCAATCCGGAAGGCAACATCATCGGGCTGCAGTCCCGTGCGCTCCTCGAACCCGAAAAGGTGCACGGAAACCCAGCCGTCCGCAGCGGCGAAGAAGGCCCAGAAGACGGCCAGCGCGATCCAGTCCTCGCGCTGCTGGCGACGCGACGCGATCAGGCCCGAGTCTTCCGGTTGCGTGCGCTCCGCCCAAGCGAGTCGGTGCTGTGTACGCGCCACCATGAAGAGGCTGAACGACTCGGCGAAGAAGTACAGCGCCCCGCGAGATTCGGCGCCCAGTTCCGCCTGAGCCCAGCCGGGTAGGACGAGCGAGCGCCAGAAAGCGCCGCCCGCCGAAAGCGGCGGCTTCGAGAATACTGTATCAACGGGCGCCGCCGCTTCCTGCGCCGGCTCTTCCTCCTGAGCCATCGCGGGTCTCGGTAACCCCAACGTCAGGCCAAAGAGCAGCAGGCCAAACGACGCCCTGGAGATCATACGACCATCCGTAGAAGCTGGCGGTGCGCGACGATCTCAAGCGTCGTTCCCGCCGGCAGCTCCCGGTACTCTCCGTCGAGGTGGTAGCGAATCGGCGCCTCGGAATCGACTGTCAGGCGCTCCGCCCGCGCATAGCGCACCATGGGCAGCTTGCCGTGTCTACCCCAGCGGATGGCCCAAATGTAGCGCGCGAATTTCGGCAGGCTGATCGGGTCGATCCAGTAGAGCTCGAACAGGCCATCCTCCATCTCAGCGTGAGGCGCCAGTCGCACACCACCGCCCTCGAAGATTCCGTTCATCACAGCCAACATCAAGGCCCGGCCTTCCCACGCGCCCGTCGCCCAATCCACCCGATAGGTCTGCGGCTTGTAGTCGAAGATCGTGCGGATGGCGTCCGGGAAGTAGCTGGGCAGGTTGAACCGCTGCAGCCGCCGACGCCTGACGACCTCTGCATCGAAACCAACTCCCAACGCGTTGACGTAGTACTCGCCGTCGTTGATGCGGCCCACGTCGACTCCGATAACACGCTTTTCGACCAGCGCGTCCAGCGCGCGTTCCAGGCCATGCCCCACGCGACCCAACGAGCGCGCCAGGTCGTTCCCCGTTCCCAGCGGAACGTGCGCCATCGCGGCCTCGGGATGAGCGGCGGCCAGGACGCCGTTGGCTACGTCCAGGGCCGTGCCGTCACCGCCAGCGGCCACGACGACGCGGCCGGCTCGCGCGGCTTTCGCCGCCTGTTCCCGCGAGTCCTCCGGCGACACCGAGTCGATGATTTCGTAGGCCAGACCGCGCTCGCGCAGGGCTTCTCCCATTCCGGAATGGCGAAGCGCCCGCGCTCCCAGCGCGCGCTTGTTGAAGATGACGACGATCGGCTCGTCGTGACTGGGCGGAACGCCAGTAGAATCCAATTGGCTACGCGCCCGGATCGTCTTGGAAACTGACACGATTCATGGGCGGATCACGCGCTCGGCTCGCGCTCAGTCGGCTTCTTGAAGCGCCTGCTCGATATGCGCCTTGAAGATTGCTAACGGCTGCGCGCCGACGAGGATTCTTCCGTTGACGAAGAAGGTCGGCGTGCCGGTGACCCCTGCTTTCACGGCCTCCACCATATTGTCGTAGACCACTTGGGCCTTTTCTCCCGAAACGAGGCACTGCTCGAACCGCCCCATGTCCAGGCCGAGTAACTCCGCGTAGCGGAACAAGTCCTGCCGCCCGAGCGCGGTGTTGTTCTGGAACAGGACGTTATGATATTCCCAGAACTTGCCCTGGTCGCCGGCGCACTCGGCTGCCTGCGCCGCGACCTCCGCCTGGGGATGAATCTGACTCAACGGGAAGTGAAGAACGACATACTTGAGCCTGTCGCCGTACTCCTCAAGCAGGAACGGGTATCTCAACTCGAAATAGCGCTTGCAGAACGTGCACTGGTAGTCGGTGAACTCGATCATCGTGACCGGCGCGTCCGCCGGTCCCAGGTAGGGACGGCCCGCGATGTCCACTGGCACGCCGGTATCGGACCCACCTCCGCCGGTCGGCCCCCCGTCGCGGCCCAATCCGAAGCCGAGCCCAAACCCGATCAGCAACCCGAGCGCCAAATAGAGATACTGTTTCTTCATCTGTTCCCTATCTTCGTTCGCGTGCGAGGACCGTACAGCTCCTGACCGTCGTGTCCTGCGCGTTCATCGAGCGGTCCTCAGCCGCCGTGGTCGCCCGTACTACCCGCTCATCCGAGCCGGCGTTCCCGGCGCAGGCTGCTGCCGACGGCTGTAAAGATAAGAATTATGTGGACGTGTGCGAGTGGAGACCGAGCGGCCTCCGAATCGACTTGCCCCAATCGCGGGCTCCGCCAGACCAATGCATCGAACCCGGTCGGCGTCGGTGTCAGCAAGGCCCCCAGGACCTAATCAGGCGCGAACGAAGTGCAGTCGATCAAAACGAGCGCGAAAAGCGGATACGTCGCCGGCGACATCACCGGGTGGTTCGCGAAGCGCCCTCGCGAGTAGCGCCGCAAGTTCGGGCATGTGCTCCCGCGTCATGCCCCTGCGCACGATCTCCGGTGTGCCGATGCGGAGCCCGTTCAGATCGCCTGCAACCGGTGCCAGCGGCAAGCCAATCCCGCAGGTGAGCAGATTCGCTTCGCGGAGGCGTTTCGCCGCGGCCTGACCGCCGCCGTACGGTGCGGCGGGCAGCGCGAACTGATGCGACGTAGTGCAACCACGCTCTGCCGCGAAGACCGCGATGTCCTCCTCCAGCAGCGCCTGCGCGAGCGCCAGCGCCGTCTGCTGCATCGCCCGCGCGTAGCGCTCTCCGTACTCCACCCAGTCCAGCAGGGCAAGCGTCAGCGAGGCCGACTTGGATGCATCGAAATTGGCAGTCAAACCCGGGAAGGCGATCGCGTCCACTCGCTCGGCCAGGTGCGAGTCGTCCGTCAACAACAGCCCACTGGGTGGGCCGCCGAGGCTCTTGTAGGTGCTCATTGTCATCAGGTGCGCACCTTCCGCCAGCGGCTGTTGCCAGGCACGGCCAGCGATAAGGCCTGACAGATGCGCGGCATCGAACAGCACCTTCGCTCCGACTTCGTCCGCGATCGCGCGGATCTGCGCGACGGGATGCGGAAACAAGTTTAGGCTGCCGCCAACGGTGATGAGCGCCGGCGAAAGGCGCCGAGCCTGCTCGCTCAATTCGTCCGCATCGATCGTGTAGCCGGTCGCATCGACGGGCGCGGCATGGATCTCGAGACCGAACAGGCCCGCGGCGCCGGCCTCGTGATGCGTGACATGTCCACCGATCGATGCAGGCGGCACGATGATGCGATCGCCTGGTTTGCACGTTGCCATGAAGGCGTAAAGGTTGGCCATCGAGCCCGAGGCCATACGGATCTCGGCGTACTCAGCATCGAACACCCGGCAAGCCAATTGCGCAGCGAGTATCTCTACACGCTCGATGGCCTCCAGCCCCATCTCGTACTTGTCGCCCGGGTAACCGAGCGATGGTCGCGACCCGAGACCGCTCGATAGCAGCGCCTCGGCGCGCGGGTTCATCACATTGGTCGCGGGATTGAGGTTGACGCACTCGCGCTCGTGAATACGCCGGTTCCAGGTCACCAGTTCGGCAAGCGCTTCGTCCAGCGCCGCGCTGGACGTACCGGCGTGCGCGCTCGCGTACTCCCGTATGAACGACTCGCAGCGTGCGGGAAGCCAGCCGCGTCGCGCCATGCTCATCGTTATTGCTTCCGCCTCATCGCTGAGTCACCGTTTCCTCGGGATCGGCCGGGAGGATCTCGAAAGTGCCATCCAACTCTGAGTCGCTGGCGCGCATGTGGATGGCGACGGCAAGGCCCCGAACGTCGCTCGAGGCGCTTGCAACTCCAGGAGATGCTGGCAGGTGTCCTACCGCAAAGTCAAGAGGGTTTGTATGAGGCTTGCTCTGTAGGCGCTCAGTTTTGGTTGGCGGCTCGCGAAGACGTCGCGGATCACCGCCCAACACGCAGTCCCGCGTGGCCGAGTACCGGCCTCCAAACAGCTGAGGCTCGCAGTCGGACCTAGCTCTCGGACTAGTTCCCCCCGCCGATGTGGATCCCGACCACATCGTTGCTCGTCAGACCATGCGTCGAGCCGACCCAGTACGACGTGAAGACGCACGACGTGGACGAGCCCAGCGCGTCCGGTGTGCAGACAAAGACGTCAGCCGAGCCGCCGCTGACGCCCGAGACCGCGAACGAGCCCGCGGCCGTCAGGTAGACATCGCCCGTGACGTCATCGATCCAGACGCCAGCGACGTCTTCAGCCGAGGAGGTGAGACCGACATCCGAGCCATCGAAATACAGCGACCAGCTCGAACCGCCCGCATCCAGCGCGATCAGATCCTCGTCCGCACCCGATGCCCCGGGCACGTTGAAGGACCCCGTCGTGCTGATTACCAGCCGGCCGTCGGGCGCGAAGCCGATCGCGTCGATCGCCTCGTTGTTCAGGCCGACGTCAGCCCCACGCAGATAGAGAGAGAACGATCCGCTCGTAGTAGGGCCGGTGGAGCCGCTGAAGCGCACGATGTCCGAGGCGTCCACCGCTCCCACGCCCGGAACGTTAGTCTGCCCGTTGACCGTGAGCAGAATATCCCCGTTCGAGAGCAGTGCGAAGGCGCGGACATCGTGCTTGGTGGAGCCGTCGAGGCCGACATCGCTCCCGTCAAAGTACATGGACCAGGCGTCGCTCCCGCTATCGTAGGCCAGGATGTCCTCGTCCTCGAAGCTGATGCCGCCCACACTGCCCGGGTCCGACGACGTGATATAAAGCGTTTCACTCGTCGCCGCGGTAACCGTCACCGTCCGGGTCGTCGA
>JBDHAS010000152.1:0-10020 GCA_039588015.1 Gemmatimonadota bacterium
GGGGACGGGACCGCCGTACAGGAAGTTCATGCTGCGATCCGTCGCCAGGCCTACGCCGACGAAGTACTCCCATACGTCGGTCGGTTCTCCGAGGAAAGCGATCGGCAGCGAGAAAGAGAGGGTACCGGCAACCGTGTCCGCCATCTCGTACCACAAGTGCCCCGTTGTGAAATGGACTATTCCACGGTCGTCTGACACGGACACCGCCATCCCGACATTCAACTTCATATCGTACCCGGATTCGGCCTGGAATCGCACCCCGTGAGCCTGCCGCTGCAGACGTCGCGCGCCCAGCGTTCCCGTGTTGATCGCGATCACAACGCCGGGCACGAAACGCTCGGTGCTCGAGCCGTAGGTCACCGGCCGCCCCAATCCGCGGAACGTCAGCCTGAAGTAGGCTCGCGCGCTATCCTTCAGTACCTCGAACCTTGTCAGGTCAAAGGCTCCCGGCGCGAAACGCTCGTTGGGATACGTGTAGTCACCGTCACCGACATCGTCACCCCGGGGGTCGGTCATGGAAAAGACCTCGATCGCCTGCTCCGCGATCGAGTATTCCACCCCGGGGACAAGACGCGCTGCTTCCAGGTACCCCCTCCACTCGATTTCCAGCTCCTCGAACGCCAAGCCATACTCACGAGCAATCGTGCTTGGCAACTCCGCCGCCGAGCCCGTCGCGCCGAGCAGCCGCTTGAGGGACTCGACGCCATATCTGTCCATCAAGAACCGGACGAAAGCGCCCGCCTCGAGATAGGTGACGTAGTTCTGACGGAAGAACTCCGCGTCGCTCATCTCTAGCAACTGGCGCAACGGAATGTACTCGGGCCCGTGCATCAAATGGCGCGTAGCAGTCAACGCCAACTGCGGAGAGAAGGCCGGTCCACCTCCCAACGCGACGGCAAACCCTTCGCTGACGGCCGCGTTGATGCCCGGGATTCCCGCGAGCACCTGCAGCACATGAATGACCTCATGTGGGTGGTAGAACGATGTCGACGTCACCAGCGGGAGTCCGCCCGGGCCCTCCATGCGGTACGGACCCGTCGTCGCCGCGTACCCGTGCGCAGGGGGTTGATTGAGCAATGCGCCGCACTCGGTGGGCGTCCTCGCTACGTAGAAGTCGATCTTCGACCCGAGGTCGATACCGAGGGTTTCTGTGACACGCGCACATTCCTGATCCAGCGATTCCACGTCAGCCAAGTACCCATCCTCGGCCAACCCCTCCGGGAAGTGGAACACGAAGCAGTCGCTCTCGTGGCTGGCCCATCCCTCTGTCAAGACGTCGATGGGATCGGCCAGAACCCAGCGGCCCCTCTCACGCACAACGTAGTACCGCATCGGCCGGCGCAGTTCGCCCCGGTCCTCGCCGGACACGCTCGTGGGGACCCACTCAACATCGACGGCGGCGTAGTGGTCGGCGCGCTCGATGTCGGCTATCTCGAAGGTGACCGCCTCCAGAAAGACAGGCCACTCGGAGACATGTATGCGAGCCCCTCTCCACGCAGGGACATACCAGAAAGCATCCCTCGCGTTAGAGCGGTCGCTCCATAGTTGCCTGAGCCGAAGCGTGTCGCCCGTTGCCAGAGCCTCGCTCTGCGCCGAAAGCAGGCTAGAGGCATCGTCGATCGTGAATCGTTGTTCGGGCCCTTCACACGCAGCCGTCGCAACACAGGCAAGAATTACAAAGAGCGTAGCGTCGAATCGAATGGCCGGTCGCATGACACACGTCCAAATGCGGTCGGGACATCATCGAATTTAGCACGATATCGTGTGGAACGCCCAGTCGCTCGCCGGTAATTGCACGCCCGGTAGGCGCTCGCTAGAATACGTGAAACACTTACTCGGGGAGCGTAGAACCATGCGAAGATTTGTGAAGACGGCCGCGAGCATCGTTGCGCTCGCTCTCGTTGCAGCGTGCGGCGAGCAAACCGAAACTACAGAGGAGGCGGCAGACATCGCGATGGAAGAAGCCGCAACCGGCAACGTCCTCCTAGCCGAGTGGACAGGTCCCCACAGCGGTGTTCCGGCCTTCGACCGAATGAATCTCGCCGATCTGAGGCCGGCGCTAGAGGAAGGGATGGCCAAGGCCCTTGCCGAGATCGACGCGATCGCCAACAACTCGGAACCACCGACTTTCGAGAACACGATCGTCGCGATGGAGCGCACCGGCCAAGAGCTAGACCGCGTGTCGACCTACATGAGGATCTGGAGCTCCAACCTATCGTCGCCCGAGTTCCGCGAGATCCAGATGGAGATGGCGCCGAGGCTGGCTGAGTTCAATACGCAAATCATCCAGAACGAACTACTCTTCGACCGCATCGCCTGGGTGTATGAGAGCGACGAGGCGAAGGATCTGCGTCCCGACCAGAAGCGCCTATTGCAGCTGGTCTACGACCGGTTCGCGCGAAACGGGGCGACCCTGGCGGGAGCAGCGAAGGCGCGCTACGCGGAGATCAACCAGCGCCTGGCGCAATTGCACACTCAATTCGGCAACAACGTGTTGGCGGATGAAGAGGGTTATGTGACGTACCTCAGGGCGAACCAGTTGGGCGGTCTGCCGGAGTCATTCGTTGCAGCGGCGGCAGCGGCGGCGACGGAACGGGGCCGTGCCGGCCGGTACGCCGTGACCAATACACGTTCGTCGATGGACCCCTTCCTAACGTTTTCGGATGAACGCGATCTGCGGGAGCGCGTGTGGAGGACGTACTACAGCCGCGGCGACAACGGCGATGAGAACGACAACAACGCGGTGATCGCGGAGATCCTGGCGTTGCGCGATGAGCGTGTGAAGCTTCTGGGCTACGAGAACTACGCCGCCTGGCGACTTGAGAATCGCATGGCGAAGACTCCGGAGCAGGCCTTCGACCTGCTGGAGGCCGTGTGGCAGGCGGCGCTGGCTCGGGTCGAGGAAGAGGTCGCCGACATGCAGGCGATCGCGGACGCCGAGGGCGACAGGATCACGATCGCCCCCTGGGACTACCGCTACTACGCGGAGAAAGTACGCAGGGCGAAGTACGACCTCGACTCCGACGAGGTGAAGCAGTACCTGCAGCTCGACAACCTGATCGAGGCCATGCACTTCGTAGCGGGCGAGCTGTTCAATTTCGAGTTCACGCCGGTTCCGGAGGGCTCCGTTCCGGTCTTCCATGAAGACGTGAACGTCTGGGAAGTGAAGGACAGGAGGTCCGGCGATCATGTCGGCGTCTGGTACCTCGACCCCTTTGCGCGTCCGGGCAAGCGGTCCGGCGCCTGGGCGACGTCGTATCGCAGCTATGAGACCTTCGACGGCAAGAAGACACCGCTCGGCTCTAACAACTCCAACTTCATCAAAGGAGCACCGGGCGAGGCGGTTCTTATCTCTTGGAACGACGCGGAGACTCTGTTCCACGAGTTCGGGCATGCGCTGCACTACCTGTCTTCCAAGGTCGCCTACCCGACGTTGAACGGCGGGGTACGCGACTACACGGAGTTCCAGTCTCAGCTGCTGGAGCGCTGGCTCCTTACCGACAAGGTGATCGACAACTACCTCCTGCACGTCGAAACCGGCGAGCCGATCCCGGACGAGTTAGTGCAGAAGATCAAGAACGCGGCGACGTTCAATCAGGGCTTCGAGACGACCGAGTATCTGGCTTCGGCGCTGCTGGACATGATGTACCACACGATGGATCCTGCCGGCCTCGACCCCGACGCGTTCGAGCGCGACGCGCTCGCGCAGCTGAACATGCCGGAGGAGATCGTCATGCGTCACCGGAGCCCGCACTTCGGCCACATCTTCTCTGGGGAAGGCTACTCGGCCGGCTACTACAGCTACATATGGGCGGACGTGCTGACGGCCGATGCGGCGGAAGCGTTTGCCGAAGCGCCGCGCGGCTTCTACGACCAGGACCTCGCGGCGAGGATGGTCGAGCATCTGTTTTCGGTCCGGAACGCGGTGGATCCGGCGGACGCCTACCGGACGTTCCGTGGTCGCGATGCGACGATCGATGCGTTGATGCGAGATCGCGGGTTCCCGGTTCCCGAGTAGGCAGCGGATCAGCATAGGAGTGCTCAATAAGCGAGCCCTGCCGCCCGATGTGGGTAGCAGGGCTCGTTTTCTGCCCTGCAAACCGGCCAGATCTACAATCAACCGATGATCGGCAGCGCGACGTGGGAAGCGTGCGTCGCGCTCCGATAGACTCGCATCGTAGGCGGCGGCGAGACCGGTGGCCCCTCCGTGTTGTCTGCATCCGCACCCGTGATAGTGACTCGGATCCGATGACCGGCGTTGAACACAGTGGCCGTGGGGTGAAGGTCCATGACCAACTCGGTCGGTTCGTCGGACGGCAACGGAACTCGGTCCGACTCGAAGCTCCGCTGATAGGGGAGCCCCATGTTGTCCCAAGGCGCATCGTCGAGATTGCGATGAGAACCACGTAGTACACCCTCGGTGATGTATCGTACAGCCCCTTCCCCATCCACTTCTTCGAGCAACACATGGAAGTCTGCGTCGCCCCCAGTCGCCGTCACGTAGAGCGTCACGACGGGATGCCCGACTACCGTCATGTCGCTTTCCAGCGGCGGTGTCGTGTAGGTCAGCGCCTTTCGATCGTTGGCGGCCAACTCTGAGTAGGACATCATCGGACCGCCGACGGCATTGTCCCAGCGCGAGCTCGCCCCGGTCGTAGTCGTCGGGTCCACGGTGTAAGCGTCGTGAGCATCGCGGTCTGCCGGCAAGGATACGGTCAGGCCGCCGTCGTTGACGGACTCGACGCTGCCTGAGGGTCCGCCGCCGAGATAGAGAATCTGCGTCTCCGCCTCCGCGGGAGGCCACGTATCGGCGGATCGCCAGCGCCACGCGCCCGGGTCCTCCATCACCGCGTAATGGATCGGCGGCTCCTCCGTGACCCCATTGTCGATCCCCTTGAGCCAGTAATCGAACCAGCGATGCTGCTCGTTGGTGACCAAGCGCCACCGTTCAGCCATGAGCGCGCTGTCGGGCATGGCCCCATGCGACCAGGCGCCGATGGCCAACTTTTGTGGGCCTTCGTAATTGGCATACCACAGCGTGGCGTCGGCGACGAACACATCGAACCAGCCGTTGAAGTGATAAGCCGGGACCTTGGCTTGGTTGATGGACTCGAGTAGAACCGAGGGTCCGTGTTGCGCCCATGCTAGAGTCGGCACGTCGTGGTCGCGGAAGCGGCCGGCGCTGTACTCGCCCATGACGTCCCAGTTGTCCTTATGCTGTTCCATCGCCTCGCTCAACATGACGCGGCCGCTGTCCGCGTCGACGGGTGGCGCGGGCCAGTCTCGGTCCATGTTGCGTGTGAGTTCGGCCCAGTGGTCGAGCATGTCGTCGCGGAAGACCCCACCCGGATACACCAGGTCGTACATGTCGAAGGCCGCGACCCTGGGGAAAATCGCCTTGAGCGCAGGCGGCGCCTGGGATGCGGCCATGTATTGAGTGATCCCCAGATACGAGCCGCCGTACATCCCCACGTTGCCGCTGCTCCACGGTTGCGCGGCGAGCCACTCGATTATCTCGACCGCGTCGCGCGTCTCCGCTGCCGAGAACAGCCCCTCGAACCTGCCGTACGACGCCCCACTGCCACGGACGCCGACTGACGCCACGACGTAACCGTGCCTGACGAGTCGCTGCAGATCCGGCTGCACGTCGACGTTGGAGTTGATCTCGGGTAGTTCCTCGTTTGGGGAAAAGATCTCGATCAGTTGGCCGGGGTTGCGGTGGTAACGCGAATGGGTCCAGACGACCGGCAGGCGCTCGTCAACAGGCACTCCGTCTACAGCCGGACGTGTAACATCGACTGCGAGCTTCACACCGTCCCGCATCTCGACGTACTGCGAGGATGTCACCCAACCATCGAAGCGGGGTTCGGAAAATCCCTCGTAGCGGCCGAACTCGGAAATCCGGTCGGGGTGCTGTTCGTTTGCGCCCCCACGACTACAGGCGGCGAGCAAGGAAACCAGAAGAAGCATAGAGGATAGGAATCGGATGCGCATGTTGTCACCTCGCGATTGACGTATCGAGCACTGTCAAAGACGGCTGCACCCGCGGGAGGCCATCCCGACCGCCGCGCGGCTCTACCGCTGCTACGGCTGCACCTCCGTCTGAGCGTAATAAGCGTCGAGCCGATCGAAGAAAGCTTCGCGGCTCTCGGCAGAGGTGAAGAAATCGAATCGGCCTGCGGCGCGCTCGACCTTCATCAGCTCGATCAAGAAGTTGTACAACGCGTTCGACGCACGCAGCTCGGCGATGAGCGCGGTGTTTTGTGCGTCGAGCAAGTCGATGATCGATCCGACGCCACGACTGTAAGCGTCCTGCACCAGTTCGAAGTTGCTGCGCGCGGCATCGGCCGCTTCACGGGAGAGATCGATATTGGCCAGCGCCGCACCCATCGTATGCATCGCGGAGCGCACCCGCCCCTCGACGCGCTGTGCGGTCGCTTGCCGTTCGCTCTCGACCTGTGCCAGCTGTTCAGACGTCTGACTCTTCGCCGAGAAGCGCGCGCCGCCGGTGAACAGCGGATAGCCGACAGACAGGCCGACGGTCCAGCGCAGATCCTCCACCCCGGGGAAGACGGTGCCCGCGCCGCCCGTCGAGAACACGTCATCGAGCGACGCCTGGAGGGCTACGGTCGGGATATAGAAGGAGCGGTCCGCCGCCTTCAGCCCACGTCGCTGCGCGGCCGCCAGCGCCGTAAGCGCTTTCAACTCGGGCGATGCGTCCAACGCCTCCTGCGCCATGAATCCGCGGAACACACGGAAACTCCACTGATTGGAGATATACGGCGCGATGCGTTCTTGGCTGGTGAGTAGCTGCGGATCTGTCAGCTCGGCTTCCGCGGTCGAAAAAGGCTCCTCCAACGGGCGGTTCAATAGACGGTTGAGCTCGATCTCGGTCAGGTTTCGAATCGCGTTCGCATTGATCACGGCCTGGCGGTTGTTGGCGATCTGGTTCTCCCAGCGATACACTTCGCCCGGGCTCGCGGTACCGATCGAACGGCGCACCTCGGAGAACTCGAGGTTCTCCCGCGTGATGTTCAGGTTCTCCCGCTCGATTCGCTCGATCGTCTTCGCCTTTAGGATATCGAGATAGGCGACGGCCGCTTCGAACGCGATGTCGAGCCAAACCGTCTCGCGTTCCTGAACGCGCGATTCTTGAACGGACTTCTGGATCGTGTAGTCCGCCCACGCCGGGTCGGCGTAGATCAGCTGTGTTAGGGTCGCCTGGCCCGTGAGCAGTCGCTCGGGCCGGAAACCGACGCCCGATTCGGCCTGGCTCTTATCGATCACGCTCCAGTTCAGCCCGAGATCGACCTGCGGCAACAGGCTGGCACGTGCGATCCCGACGTCCCCTTCCCCGGCGGCAACGGCTCTATCCGCTACGGCGAGGTCGAGATTGGCCTCCACGGCCTCGCGGACCGTGCTCTCGAGCGTCCACTCGCGCTCGACCACGCGCCGCACTTCCGACAGGAGTTCCGCCTCGGTGGTGATCTTCCAAGGCGGATAGACGCCGATCGCCCTGGCCGTGGCCATGTTGATCACGAGACGCGAGCGGGGAGCGAACGAGACCGGCAGGGTCGCCGGGTCCTCACCGAGCAGAATCGCCTGGATGTTGAGCGCAACCCGCCGCGCGATGCGCTGCGGGAATCGCTCGGACCGCTGTCCCGCAAGAATGCCGTCTTCGACGTCGGGCCTGCCAAACCAACTGAAACTGGGCAGCCGGCGGTCGATCAGCCCTTGGATCAAACCACGCCATTCGGTGTCAGACAGCTGAAACTGTGGCAGCACGTAGACCGCCTCCACGTCGGCCGCATCGAGCGCCGCAAGTATCGGTTCAGCATCGCGGTCTACCCGGATGAGTACCGGATCCAGGCCGCTGGCCTGCCCCAACGCCTGAAGATTCTGCGCCAACTGTGGCACCGCCTCGGCCAATGGTCCGTTGACGAGCAACGCTATCCGGGTGAACGATACGATCTCGCCAAAAATTCCGACTTCGTAGTCCTCGGCCAAAGCGATATAGCTGAGGTTCGTCTTCCCACTGCCGCCGCCTTCGGCCACCTCGATGCCCTGTAATTCCGGACTCAGTATGATCATGGCCACGACCGGCTTCTGCAGCTGCTGCCGATGCGCGGCCACGTGAGAGCTAATCGCGCCGAATGCGACTATGACATCGACATCCGGATCACCCAGCAGACGATCGAGTCCTGCTTCGATTCCGCCAATCGTGAAATCAGCCTCGATATAGGCCGCCGCCGGAGTACGCACGTCGAATTCGTCGGACAGCAGGTCTCTGATCTCGTCTCTCAGGAGCTGTGCCAGGTGGGCATGGCGCTGGTAAGGCCCGTCCGCCAGGAACCCAATCGTGACCGTGTCCACTGCCTGTGCGGCTGCCTGGCCAGGTAACAGGGACAACACCATACCGCCGAGCAGTATTGCGAGTCGGAGCATCTCACAACCTCCGCTGAGTATCAAGACCGGGCGCCCGCAAACACGAGGTTCCGGTCGAGCGTTTATCAGGGACGTGAAGTGCTCGAAGTTAAGGGCAGCGACCTTGACAGTCGAGTACGGAGCGGCCTAGTCTCTTTCCTCATCGATACGGGCAACTCACAGCGCTCGAAGCCGAGCCTGTTCTACTCGAGCGAATTCTCGACCTCGATTCCGGAGCTTGCAGCGATGTCACATCGCCACCGATTTCCGTTCATCGTCGCCTGCTTGATCACGGCCTCGACGATTCAAGCATGCACGGAGCACGAAGAGGCCGAGCCCATCATCCGGCCCGTGCGTTACCAGGTGGCCTACTCGACGGGTGGGGACCGTGTTCGCACGTTCTCCGGCACGGCACGGGCGGGCGTCGAGTCACGAATCAGCTTCAGGGTTCCGGGTACGGTGCGGCGAGTGGCCGTCGAGGTCGGCGACGAGGTGAGAGCAAGGCAGCTACTCGCAGAGCTCGACCCCGAGGACTACCGGCTGCAGGTTCAGCGTGCCGAGGCAGGTCTGTCGCAGGCACGCGGCGACGAGGTGAGAGCAAGGCAGCTACTCGCAGAGCTCGACCCCGAGGACTACCGGCTGCAGGTTCAGCGTGCCGAGGCAGGTCTGTCGCAGGCACGCGCACAAGCACGCAACGCCGACGCCGACTATGCTCGGGCCCGCCAGCTATACGAGAACGCCAACCTCTCGCTCAGCGAATTGGATGCGGCTCGCACCGCTTCGGAGTCGGCCGCCTCGTCGGTCAACGCTTACGAGCGAGAGTTGGAGCTCGCTCGCCTGCAGCTCAGCTACACGCGACTCCGGGCCCCGGTGGCTGGGGCAGTCGCATCGGTCAACGTCGAGGTGAACGAGAACGTGCAGACGGGTCAGGTGGTCGTGCTGCTGACGTCCGGCTCCAACCTGGAGGTCGAGGTCGACGTTCCCGGCGTTCTCATCACGGGTATTACCGAGGGCGATGAAGTCAACGTCGCCTTTGATGCCCTTCCCGACCGTACGTTTCCGGGAGCCGTCACCGAGGTCGGGGTCGCCGCCACCGGACCCGGATTGACCTTTCCCGTGACGGTACGGCTGGCCGAGAGCGCCAGCGATATCAGGCCGGGCATGGCCGCCGAGGTGGGATTCCTGTTCGAGTCTGCTAGCCAGCGTGTCCTCTACCTATTGCCATCCGCCGCTGTAGGGGAGGACCGAGAAGGCCGCTTCGTGTTCGTCGTTCAACCCACCGAGGCGGGGTTCGGAATCGTCGAGCGCCGGGCGGTCAGCGTCGGCGAGCTGACCGCTGAGGGGCTCGAGGTCCTCGAAGGTCTGGCCGACGGAGACCGGGTCGTGACCGCCGGATGGAGCAAGATCACGCCCGGCCTCGAAGTCAGGCTGACCGATACGGGTTCGTGAGCACTTCATGAACATCACGAGAGCAGCAATCGCGAAGAGCCGCGTCACCATCGTCGCCCTGGTGATCATCTTGCTGGGCGGGATGATCTCGTACGGCGCGCTGTCTCGTGCGGAAGACCCGGGCTTCGTCATCCGGGTCGCCCAGAT
>JBDHAS010000153.1:0-10970 GCA_039588015.1 Gemmatimonadota bacterium
CCGGATCGGGGAACGTGCTCTGGCGCGTCGATATCGGTTGCGACGCTTCGACCTCCGTCGCCTTCGACGGTGACGACATCTACGTCGGCTGTCGAGACGGCGGGCTGTTCCGCCTCCGGGCTGCGGACGGTGAGGTGGTGTCTACGCTGGCGCTGGGCCGAGGCCTGGAGGGCCGACTGGCGCTGCTGGAGGATCGTCTGATCGTCCCGGGCGGGCGCAATTGGATCGGCGCGGTCGACCGCGCGCTGAGCCACGTCTTGTGGGAACGTACCGATCTCGGGCGCCTCTCGGTGGTTCAGCCGCTGGTGTGGCGCGATGCGGTGCTCACGGGGACGGGCGACGGTGATGTCTTGGCTTTGGACGTGGCTGACGGCCAGACCCTCTGGTTGTCCAGTCTGGAGGGCAGCATTCGAGGGCTTGGATACAGCCGCGACGTTCTCTTGATCGGCACTATCGAGGGCAAGATCTACGCGGTAAGAGTCCCCGAGTAGATTCGCTGGCTCCTATCGATGATAGCGTGACCAGTCCGGCAACGTCGTGCCCATGCTGCGCGTTTGTTCTTCGCCACCGCAATGACGTAACATTTTGTATAATAACGAGCTATGGACGTCACTTCAGCCAATAGATGAACTCCGGAAGAGGAGTGACGTCGCGCTCCCGAGACAGCGCGCTGCCACTCGCCGACCCGGATCTAGAGGCCCAGCAAGCGAGCGGCGTTCCCGCCCAGGATTCCCTCTCTGGCTTCCTCTGAGATGTCGAGCTTCCGGATGCTCTCAACCATCGAGCGCAGGCTGCCGATCTGGTGTGGGTAGTCGCTTCCGGCCAGTAGCCGTTCCGGTCCCGCGAAATCGATCGCGAGAGACAGCGCGCGTACGTCGAAGTTGACCGTATCGAAGTAGAACTTCCTGAGATATTCGCTGGGTGGCTTCGTGATGTTCGCCCGGCAGTCTTCGAAGGCGAAGTAGCCTCTGTCCAGCCGCTCGGCCAGATAGGGGATCGCTCCGCCCAGGTGCGCCAGGACCCAGGTTAGCGTGGGGAACCGCTCTACTACTCCGCTGAATACCAGACCTGCTGCCGCCAGCGTCGTATCGAACGTGAACCCGACCAGCGGCATCAGCCAGTAGTCGGTCATCGCTTCGACGCCTACCGGGTGAGTCGGATGGATGTACAGTACCGCGCCCAGCTCCTCCGCTTTCTCATAGAGCGGCCAAAACCGTTCATCCCTGAGCGCCACGCCGTTGACATTGCTAAACAGCATGACTCCTCTGAAGCCGAGCTCTTGGATCGCCCGCTCGAGCTCCGCGGTCGAAGCTGCCGGGTCGTTGAGTGGGAGTGTGGCGAGGGCAGTGAATCGATCGCCCCGGTCGCGCATGATGCTCGCGAGAGCCTCGTTGACCATGCGTGCATGACTCACCGCTCGATCGGGGGCGTGAACGTGCGTGCCGGGTGAGGTGAACGTCAAGACCTGCACATCTATCCCCTCGCGATCCAGAACGCTCTGCCTGAACTCGATGTCCCGATGGCCTCTCACCGCGATGTTATGGTCGCCGGGAGAGTGCAGAACCGGGTTACCCTCCGCATCCGTCGACACCGTGACGGCGCCGGGTTCCGACTTCAGCGCCTCGATATAACGCGGCGGGTAATAGTGGTTGTGGAAGTCGATGACTCTCATCGGGTCGCTGCTCCTGTTGAGCGGTGTCTTCTCGTCCAGATGTGATAGACCGGCAGGCCCACCACCACGAGCAGCAGACCTAGAGCGCTCTCGGACGGGTCGGACACGAGCTGATTGAGAACGATGATTCCAGACGAAATCACGAAGACCGCGGGAACGATGGGGAAGCCCCAGACACGATACGAGGGCGAGTAGCCGGGCCGTCGGCGCAGGAGGAAGAGGCCAATGGCCATCAAAGCGAAGAAGATCCACTCCGTGTATACGACCCGCGTGAAAAGCGCCCGATAACTGCCGGTGGCCACGAGGGCAGACGACCAGAGCGCTTGGATGACGATAGCTCGATGTGGAGTCCGATACTTGGGATGGACCTCTCCCAGCCAACTGAACAGCAGCCCGTCCCGCGCCATGGAGAAGTAGACCCTGGGACCCGCGAGGATGATTCCGGCTAGAGCGCCGAACGTCGAGAAGATCACGAGCCCGGAGACCGCGGCCGCTCCACCGGAACCCATCACGGCATCGGCAGCGTCGGCGGCTACCCGGGTTGAGGATATCACGGTGTCCAGCGGCAGGATGTAGAAATAGACAGCATTGAGGGCGATGTAGCAGGCGGTGACCGTGAGCGTCCCGATCAGCAGCGCCCTCGGGATCGTCTTCTCCGGCTGCAGCGTCTCTTCGGCGGCGTAGGTGACCATGTGCCAGCCGCCGAACGCGAATAGGCCGGCGATGAGCGCGAGGGCGATGTCCTGCAGCGGCAGGGAATCGACGGCCGCGCTTGCAGCGCCAGGAGAGGTCACCCCGGCGGGAGAGCCGAGCGCGAAACCGACGACGATGATGATGAGTATCGCCACGACCTTACCGATCGTGAACGCCGTTTGCAGGATGCTGCCTTGCTTGACGCCCAGGTAGTTGATCCAGGAAAGCACAGCTATCCCGCCGATCGCTACTCCACGTATGCCGATATCGCTCAGCGGAACGAAGTGCCCAATGTAGCGGGCGAAAATAACGCCGATGGCCGCGATGATTCCGGAGTGCATGCTCCAGAACATCGCCCAACCCCACAGGAAACCGAGCGCCGGCGAAAAAGCCTCTTTGAGGAACACGTAAACGCCGCCGGTGCGGGGAAAGGCGGAGGCGAGCTCGGCCGAGACCAGCGCCCCAAACAGCGTCAGGACACCGGCGACCGCCCAAACCAGGAACACCGCCGTCGTCGATGGGATCTGGCCTGTGATCAGCGAGGGCTGGACGAAGATCGAGGCGCCGATGATGGTGCCGACTACCATCGCCGTCGCCTTCACGATCCCGATGGAACGCGTTAGATCCGGTGCGCTATTGGGGATGCCACCCTCCCATCGTGTGCTGGTCGCTCACATGGTGCGCACCGTGGCGCCATTGGTCAAGCGTGGAGCTACATCATATTGAATATTCACCAGTCGATATTCGACTGCCGAGTTTCAAGTTCTTCTCGACGCTCGATGTTCGACCTTCGACGGTCGATGCGCTGCATCCGTTTTCTGCAAGGCGGTGGGAAATTGTGCGTCGAGCCGTGTGCATCGAACATCGAGAGTTGAAGAGAACTCGTGAATTGATCATCGGCTGTCGGCTGTCGAATATCGAAGAGAACCAGTGGTGGCGCGGCTTGCTTGTTCTCAGTAAGATCACGCGATCAGCCACCAGAAGGAGCCATCAATGCAGGCCAGGCTCGCGCCCGTTACAGAATCCCAGCGCATCGACTCACTGGACGTTCTTCGCGGCTTTGCCGTGCTGGGGATTCTGGCGATGAACATCCAGGCGTTCTCCATGATCTCCGCGACTTACTTCAACCCGACCGCCTTCGGCGATCTCACAGGTGCAAATGGTTGGGTTTGGCGGCTGACGCACATCCTGGTCGACATGAAGTTCATGGCGATCTTCTCCATGCTGTTCGGCGCCGGAATCGTCCTGATGACCGAGAAAGCCGAGTCGGGCGGGCGTTCGCCGACCGTGGCTCATTACCGGCGCATGGCCTGGCTGATTCTGTTCGGGCTGTTGCACGCCCACCTGCTATGGTACGGCGATATTCTCTACTGGTACGGGATGTGTGGGCTGGTCGTGTATCTATTCCGCAAGTTGCGGCCGGGATGGTTGATCGTCTGGGGCCTGTTATCGATTGCGATAACGTCCGCGCTCATGTTGACCGCCGGTTGGTCCATGCAGTTCTGGCCGCCGGAAGTCATGGAGGCGTTCAGGCTCGATTGGCGGCCGACGGCGGAGATGGCAGCCGCGGAAGTTGCCGCCTACCAGGGCGGTTTGCTCGAACAAATGAGTTGCCGAGTGCCCGAGGCGCTCGAGTTGGAAACGTCCGTATTCCTCTTCTGGGCCGCGTGGCGCGTCGGTGGGCTCATGCTGTTGGGAATGGCGTTGTTCAAGCTCGGAGTCTTCAGCGCGGTGCATTCTCCCGCGCTATACCGAACCCTGATCGCCGTGGCGCTTCTGCTTGGCATTCCCGTCATCCTCTACGGGATGCAGCGGAACTTCGCGAGCGGCTGGGACGGGCGGTCCTTCTTCTACGGGTCGCAGTTCAACTACTGGGCCAGCCTTGCGGTGGCTCTAGGCTGGATTGGCTTGGTGATGCTGGTTTGCCAGAAACCGAGCCTAACGGCGCTGACCCGCCCGTTCGCCGCCGCGGGGCGAATGGCCTTCACCAACTACATCCTCCAGACGATCATCTGTACGTTGATCTTCTACGGCCACGGCCTCGGATTATACGGCCAGGTCGAGCGGAGCGGACAGATCGCCATCGTGGTAGCGGTCTGGGTCTTCCAGCTCATAGTATCGCCGATTTGGCTGCGTCACTTCTTCTTTGGCCCGCTGGAGTGGCTGTGGCGGTCGCTCACCTACTGGCAGCGGCAGCCGTTCAGACGAGAGATGCCTGCCGCTGCAAGTTGAGCTAGCGATCGATCTTCGGGCCCGAGCACCGGCACCCCAACTCACTAATCCTTGACGGGTCGAGGCTGGCGTAATTAGCTTGGTGTGCCAGTGACCGGCGGCCGATCACCCTCCCATCGGCCTGAATACCCCGTCAAATAGAAGCTTCTCGCTCATTACGGCGCGTCCCCTTGCCGCACCCACCGGTAGGCCCCGGCGGGCGATCCATTCTTTGGCAGCAGGAGGAAGAAATGAGAAAGCTCCTCACGGGCGCATGCGTCGCTCTCCTCATCCTGGTCCCGGTAACGGCCCAGGCGCAGGTCGGACTCGGCGGGCAGTTGAACATCGCTGACGACGTCGATCTGGGCATCGGTGTCCGCGCTGTGTTTCCCTTGCCGACGACGATGCCGCTGGAGATAATCGGCAGCTTCGATTACTTCTTCCCCTCCACCGGTATAGCCGGCATCGACGTCGATTACTGGGAGCTCAACGCAAATATCGTTTACGTGTTTCCCATCCCTTCTACCACGGTGGCTCCGTACGCGGGTACCGGACTCAACTACGCTCACGCGTCGGTCAGCGTTCCCGAACTGGCCGGTATGAGTGTCTCGAATTCCGAGGTCGGTCTGAACATCTTGGGCGGCGCGAAATTCAAGCTGGGTCAGGTCACGCCGTTCGGGGAGTTTCGCGTCGAGTTGGGTGGCGGAGAGGAGTTCGTCATCACCGGAGGAGCGATGATGACGCTTGGACAATAGTAGCACGCCGCGCCGACGGGAACGTCGGTGGGCGAATCTGAGAAAAGGGCGCCGGTCTCCGGCGCCCTTTTGTTGGATATCCCTACCTGGTCACCAGCGTGACCGGACTGAACGCCATTTGCTCGAGGCGGCGCCGACCGGCATCTTGTTGAGTCATGACGCCACCGAGTGTCCTCCGCAAGGCGAGTGAGACGCCAACGCCTAGCTTCACGACATCCGTGGGCTCTTCGCCCGCGGAAATCCTGCCGGAAACAAGACGGCGGCTCGGATGGGCGGGTCTCATATTCGCCGGCGGGTTTCTCTTCGCCTTCGTCGGATGGCTGCTGCTGGACATCAGCGCGGGCAGGCGGAGGCCTGATTTCGAGCTGAACTTTGCCGTCAACGTCACCGCGATAGTGCTGGGGATCGTAGTCTTCGCGCTCTCGCGTTACTCGAAGATCAAGACGGATCGGCTTCTCGACTACGGCCTTGTCTTCTTGGTAGTCGGTTCCTTTTGCCTGTCGATGACCCAGTTCTGGGGGATCTGGGCGGAGTGGTCGGACAGCATCCGATTCGACTACAAGGGGGTCCCCTGGGAATGCTGCTGGATCATCATGTTCCCCTTGTTGGCGCCGAACACCCCCGGTAAGACCCTGGTCGCCGCCCTAATGGCCGCTTCGACGGCACCTTTCGTGTTTCTTCTCTCGAAGTCGGTGGGGGCCACCAGCGCGGCGGCGCCGGTGCCGTTCACGTTCGCGTATTTTCTGTTGACGACGTATCTGTGCGCAGGCGTGTCGTTCGTGATCTCGCTCAACGTCAACAATGTTGCCCGGCAATTGAAGAAGGCGCGTGACGTCGGCAGCTACAAACTGCTGAGGCGGTTGGGCGAGGGTGGCATGGGAGAGGTCTGGGTCGCGAGACATAGGATGCTGGCCCGGCCTGCCGCGGTGAAGTTGATCAGGCCCGAAGTGCTGGGTGCGGACGAGCACAGTCGCAAGACGGCGCTCCGCCGTTTTGAGCGCGAGGCGCAGGCGACGGCGGCTCTTAGATCGTACCACACCATCGATGTCTACGATTTCGGTTCCACCGAAGACGGTGCGTTCTACTATGTAATGGAACTTCTGCGTGGGCTCAGTCTGGAGTCGCTCGTCACGCGATTCGGCCCGATTGATCCGGGTAGGGCCGTGTCACTCCTGCGCCAAGCGTGCCACTCTCTGGGTGAGGCGCATGAGAACGGCATGGTCCACCGAGACATCAAACCCGCGAACATCCATGTCAGCCGCATCGGCCCCAGCTTCGACTACGATTTCGTCAAGGTCCTCGACTTCGGTCTCGTGAAGTCTGGAGATGGCCGGCAGGCTGGCGAAACCGATCTCACCGCCGAAGGCGTGGCGGCCGGTACGCCGGCCTTCATGGCGCCGGAGATGGCGATGGGGAATCGTGAGATCGACGGTCGTGCCGATATCTACTGTCTCGGGTGCGTGGGTTACTGGCTGGTCACGGGCCAACGTGTGTTCGAGCGCGAGAGCACGCTCTCGACTGTCGTGGCTCACGTTCAGGAGCGGCCGGTCCCGCCATCTCAGAGAACCGAGCTAGACATACCAGCCGCCCTGGAGCGGATCATCTTGAAGTGCCTCGAGAAGGATCCCGCCGATCGACCGCAAAGCGCTGCCGAGCTCGATTCGATGCTCGCTTCATGTTTGCCCGAACCCGAGTGGAGCCGCGAGAACGCGAAGGACTGGTGGGACCTCCACATGTCGGAGGCCGACTCGCTGGCGGAACTCGATGAAATCGAGGAGCTCAGTCCTCGAGAATTCCTACGCGCTAAGATGTAGCCGTACACATCCTCTGTCTCACATCAACGCTCTGAAGCGGACTCCAGCCGATAGCTGAATCCTTTGAACTTGACGCGGAAGAAGAGCGCGTACAGCACGGGCACGAGACCCAGCGTCAGGAGCGTGGCGAAGAGCAGGCCGAAGATGATCGCGATCGCCATCGGCTCCCACATCGGTCCGCCGCCCAGCCAGAGCGGAACTAGCCCGCAGACCGTAGTTGCGGTCGTCAATAGGATGGGGCGCAAACGGCGCTGAGCCGCCTCGACCACGGCGCGGGGCGGTTCCAATCCCTTCTCATTGATTTCGATGCCGATCCGGTCGATCAGCACGATAGCATTGTTGATGACGATTCCTGCCAAGGCAATGATCCCGAGGAACGTCATGAAGCCGAAATAGGAGCCCGCCACGATCAGGCCGATCGTGACGCCGATAATGCCCATTGGGATGGTCAATAAGATGATGATCGGTCGACGTACCGAGTTGAACTGGATCACCAGCAGCATGATGATGATCAACAATGCGATAGGTAGCTTCGCGTTGATCGATGCGTTCGCCTCGCCCGAGGTCTCGACTTCACCGCCCAGCTCCCAGCGATAACCGATGCCCCAGTTCGAGCTTTCGCTCTCCAGCCAGGGCGTCAATTCGCCGATGACATCGAAGGCCGTGAATCCGGGTTGCAACTGCGAGCTGATGGTCACGGTCTTCAGGCGGTCGCGTCGCATGATCTTGGCCGGCTCCCAGGCGACCTCGACATTCGCGACTTGCTTCAGCGGCACCGACTGACCGCTCGCCTGGGCGTACACGTTCAGGCTCTCGAGTTTCCCGACGTCGTGGCGATCGGCCGCGACGGAACGCAAGGTGATGGGTATGAGGTCGTCCTCCTCGCGGTACTCGCTCATCTCGAAGCCGCTCAGGCCGGCCTGCAACGAAAGCGCGATGTCCTGGTTGGTGACACCGGCTCGGCGGGCGCGAGCTTCGCTGACGTTGACCAGAAGTTTCTTGGTTCGCCGCCCCCAGTCATCCGTGATGTTTCGAGTGCCCGGCACTTGTGCTAATTGTGCTCGCACGCGATCCGCGATGTTGAAGATCTCATCCATGTCGCGGCCGAGGATCCGGACCTGCACCGGCGCCTCGAGCGGGGGGCCGTTCTCGATCCGCGCCAACGTAGTTGTCAGGTCTGGGTAGTTCTCGAACGTGAACGAATCGATACGGGCCATGATGTCGTCGATGAGCTCCTGGGACGACGTGTTGATCAGTAAGAACGCGTAGTTGGGGCTCGGCGGCTCGGGGTTGAATGAGAGCAGGAAACGCGGGCCGCCCTGGCCAATGTACGAGGCCCAGCTCGTCACACCATCCGTCCGCTCCTCGTTGACCAGCAGTTCGCTCGTCAAGAAACCCTCGATGCCTCCGATGACCGCCTCAGTGCGCTCGATCGAAGTGCCGACGGGCAGCTCGAATTCGGCCTTGAAGAACGACTTGTCCGAGGGGGGGAAGAAGATTTGGGGCACCAGCCCCAATCCCATTCCCGCCGCCATAAACGCCAGTACAGCCGCTACTACCGTCAGCAGACGGTGGCGAAGCGCAAAGAGCAGTACACCCCGGTAACGACCGTAGAACGGCGATTCGTACTTTGACCTGCGGGGGTTCGCGCTCGGCTTGACGAATCGCACCGCCAGCAGCGGGATCATCGTGAGGGCGAGCGTCCACGAACAGAGCAGAGTGATGGTCACGACCTTGAACAACGGTGCTACGTACTCGCCGGTTGAGGACTCGGCCAGGTATATCGGCAGGAACGCGGCTATCGTCGTGAGCGATGAGATGAGCAGCGGTACGGATCGACTCCACCATGACGATCGCGTTGTCGACAAGCAGGCCGAGCGAGATGATCAAGGCGGCCAGAGAGACCTTGTTGAGCCCGACATCGAGTAGCGACATCACGAGGAACGTCATGACGATGGCCATCGGGATCAGGCTCGCCACGACCAAGCCGGTCCTCAGGCCCAGGAACAAGAGCATTACCAGGACCACTACGACGATCGCCTGCCGCAGGCTGCTTACGAAGTCGCCTATCGCGCGGTCGACCTCGGCGGGCTCGAACGGAGATCGCAATCGCCAGGGCGGGCTGGCCCGAGGCGGAGACCTTGCTCTCTGGGGGATCAATGTAGCCCCGCTCGATCGTGGCGATGTCTTCGAGGAACAGGAACTCGTTCGTGCCGGGCAGGCTGATCACTGACCTTCGCAACTGCTCGACGGTCTCGAAGTTCCCGGAAGGCTCGAGCACGATCCGATCGTAACCGGCAGTGACCTCGCCGCCGGGCAACACGATGTTACGGCTCTCGAGGATTTGACCCAACAGAACCGGTGAAATCCCAAGCTCGGATAGCCGGGCGTTGTTGTACTCGACAAATACTCGCTCCTCCTGCGCCCCGAAGATATCGACCTTCGCGACTTCCTCGATAAGGAGCATCTCGTCTCGAACTTCGTCTGCCACGTCTTTCAGCTCGGCATAGGTGAACCCCTCACCTGTGATCACGATCACCGTGCCGAAGACATCCCCGAACTCGTCGTTGACGTTCGGGCCGATGATGTTGTCGGGAAGATCCGCCGTCGCGCGGTCGACCTTGCGGCGTAGGTCGTCCCAGATGGGACGCATCTGCTTGTAGCTCTCCTTGATACTGACCAGGACAACCGAGACGCCTGCCTTCGATTCGCTCTGGACGAAGTCGAGCTCGGGCATCTCCATGATGACCTTCTCGAGCTTGTCCGTGACCAGCATCTCGACCCGTTCTGGGCTGGCGCCCGGAAAGATCGTCATGATCTGGGCGACCCGGATGACGAAGCCCGGGTCTTCCGCACGAGACAGCGCGCCGTACGAGATCATCCCGCCCAGCAAGATGATCACCAGGGCGACGATGGTGACGCGGCTCTTCTTCATGAAGTGCTCACGAACCCGTATCGGTCAG
Organism: Gemmatimonadota bacterium; assembly: GCA_039588015.1. Taxonomy (GTDB): domain Bacteria; phylum Gemmatimonadota; class Gemmatimonadetes; order Palauibacterales; family KS3-K002; genus JASFMO01. Next base: position 10,109 of record JBDHAS010000153.1, read on the forward strand.
CCTGACTTCGAGGCCGGACGTGATCTTGCTCCATCCGGCGGTCACGACCCGGTCTCCGTCGGCCAGACCTTCGAGTACTTCGAGCCCCTCAGCGGTCAGTTCGCCGACGCTGACCGCGCGGCGCTCGACGATTCCGAGCCCCACCTCGGTGGGTTGTACGACGAACACGAAGCGGCCTTCTCGGTCCTCCCCTACAGCGGCGGATGGCAATAGGTAGACGACACGCTGGCTGGCAGACTCGAACAGGAATGCGACCTCGGCGGCCATGCCTGGGCGGATATCGCTGGCGCTTTCCGCCAGCCGTACCGTCACGGGAAAGGTCAATCCCGGTCCGGTGGCGGCGACACCGACTTCGGTGACTATTCCTGGAAACGTACGGTCGGGAAGGGCATCGAAGGCGACAGTGACCTCATCGCCCTCGGCAATACCCGTGATGAGAACGCCGGGAACATCGACCTCGACCTCGAGGTTGGAGCCGGACGTCAGCAGGACGACCACCTGACCCGTCTGCACGTTCTCGTTCACCTCGACGTTGACCGATGCGACTGCCCCGGCCACCGGGGCCCGGAGTCGCGTGTAGCTGAGCTGCAGGCGAGCGAGCTCCAACTCTCGTTCGTAAGCGTTGACCGACGAGGCGGCCGACTCCGAAGCGGTGCGAGCCGCATCCAATTCGCTGCGCGAGAGGTTGGCGTTCTCGTATAGCTGACGGGCCCGAGCATAGTCGGCCTCGGCGTTGCGTGCTTGTGCTCGTGCCTGCGACAGACCTGCCTCGGCACGCTGAACCTGCAGCCGGTAGTCCTCGGGGTCGAGCTCTGCGAGTAGCTGCCTTGCTCTCACCTCGTCGCCGACCTCGACGGCCACT
>JBDHAS010000154.1:0-8899 GCA_039588015.1 Gemmatimonadota bacterium
CAAGACGACAACGACTTAGGGGAAAGGCAGCGGGTCACTGACGCCGGGATCTTGTAACGAGGCGTAACGACAGCCCGGGCCGAAGTGTTACGTCCGCCGGGCGAGCGGCAGCTTGATCCGTGCGACCGTGCCCGCGCCTACATCACTCTCTATGGTGATCTCACCGCCATGCGCTTGAATGGTCTGGCGGGCGATCGCCAGGCCCAGCCCGGTCCCTTCCTCCTTCGTGGAGTAGAACGGTTCGAACACGCGCTCGAGATCTCGCTCGGGGATGCCCGGACCATCGTCGATGATCGAGACGGTCACCACTTCATCGCTCAGTTCGAGCTGAACCTGACACCAACCGCTCTCTCCCAGCACCTGCGCCGCGTTGCGCAGCAAGTTGAGGAACACGCGCTCGAGCGCCGCGGCGTCGCCCTTCACGCACACCGGCGCGCTAGTCGCCGTCGGCTCGAGTGTGGCGCCGCGGGCCTGGAATTCGGGTTCCGCCGTGCGGACGGCGGCGGTGAGTGGGGCACGCAGGTCTATCGTCTCAGCGTCGACCAGGCCGCTCTGCGCGATGCTCAGGGCCCCGCTCATTGTTCTATTCAAACCCTCCACCGAAGCCAAGGCCTTGACGATCAACTTCTTGCACTCGGGATCGAGCGACCGCTCCTCCGCCTTCTGCAGCACCAAGCGGATCGAGGTGAGGGGATTGCGCACTTCGTGGGCAAGTGAAGTCGCGAAGCCGCCTACGGCGGCCAGCGACTCTCTCTGGGCAAGCCTGAGGAGCGTCTCCCGTAGGCTGCGGACCATGGCATTGAAGGCGCGGGCAACGCGCCGCACCTCATCGCCTCCAGCCTCCTCCACCTCGATTCTCAGGTCGCCCGCTGTCACGGCATCCGCCGCTGCGGCGAGCTGGCCCAACGAGCGCGTGATGCGGCCGGTGACCAGCGTGGCCAGGATGAACGCGACCAGCGCGATGGCGATCAGCGCCAATGTACCCCGTCGTCCGGTCCGCTCGAACGGCTGGGTGAACGGACCCAGCGGGGCGGCGAGCACGATCTCCAGCGGCGGCTCGCGGAGGGAGTGGCTCACACTCAGCCACGACTCGTTGGCCCAAGAGAAGCGCGCCTGGCGGAACCGCTCCGCGTCGATGGTAAGCGGGAGCAGCGGTTCGCCGGTTTCACCGTCGAACAGACCGAGCACCGAGCCGCCGATTCCGTACCAGCCGCCGCTGCCCGGCGCTAGGCGGTTGACCACGAGCCGCGCTTCCAGGGTCCCAATCCGTGCACCGGACGCGCTCTCGTAGATCGGGAGTGCGATGGTTAGCACTCCTGCCAACCGAATCGCCGCCGGCGCCTCGCCCATCATGAACGTCATTCGCCAGCGCTCAGCGCCGGCGTTGTCGCGGACCAGGACGCTCTCGGCGAAAGGCGGGGACCGCTGGAACAGCTCACGGAGCGACGCTGGCGGCTCTTGATTCACCGTCGCCGCCGGGCTCTGCAGCGCGCGCTGCACCTCAGCGTGCTCGGCAATCTCGAAAAGTGTCGTGCGTTGAGTGACCCAGCGCGCACCGATGCCTGCGATGACTTCGCGCAGTCCACGCTCCAGACGCTCACGCACGAGCTCTTCACCCGAACGGGCGGCGCTCCGGTTCAGCCATAGCCCAACCAGCCCCAGCGGCACGATCGCGCCGAACAGGAGAACGAGCAGGAAACCGACACGCAGCGAGAGGCTGCCGCGGAGGTTCATAAAGCCGTTCGCTCTATTCTAGACCGTACCTCTCCATCAGCCGATTGAGCCGTGGGCGCGAGACGCCCAGTATGTCCGCGGCACGGCTCTTATGCCCTTCCGTCGCCGCCAACACCCGCGTGATGTACTGGCACTCCATCTCCGCCAGCGTGACCAGGTCGGGCTCAGACTCCAGCGAACCGGAACTCAGCGTCAGATGCTCCCGCCGGATGACATCGCCGGTGCAGACCACAACCGCCCGGGTCAGCGCATTTTGCAGCTCGCGTACGTTCCCTGGCCAATCGTGGGCGAGCAACGCCTTCAGCGCGTCCTCTGACAGCACGGGAGGGACCCGGTGGAGCTCTTCGGCCGCGCGACGGACTAGGTGCTCGGCCAGCATCGGCAGATCACCGGCCCGGTCCCGGAGCGGCGGCACAGTGATTTCCACAACGCGCAGTCGGTAGTAGAGATCCTCCCGGAAATCGCCGCTCCCGACCTTCGCCTCGAGGTTCCTGTGCGTTGCGGTGATAACGCGAGCCTCGGTTCGCTCGGCGCGCTCGCTCCCGACCGGGTGGAACTCGTGATCCTCTAGTACGCGCAACAGCTTGGCCTGGAACTCGAGCGAGGTATCGCCAATCTCGTCCAAGAAGATCGTCCCCCGCCCGGCCAGGGAGAAACGGCCTCGCCGATCCGAGACGGCCCCGGTAAACGCGCCGCGCCGATGCCCGAACAATTCCGACTCGAGCAGACCCGTCGGCAACGCCGTGCAGTTGACCGGTACAAATGGCTGCGATGCGTCTGGCGAATTGAAATGGATAGCCCGGGCGATCAGTTCCTTCCCCGTGCCCGTCTCACCGCGAATCAGCGCGCTGGCTCGGTTGGCTGCCAGCTGGCCCACCAGCTTGTAGATCTCGATCATCTGCGCGTCGTGTCCCACGAGCTGGTCCAACTGGTAGCGACTGGCCGCGTCCTCGACGGCGCGCCGCTCGCGTTCGCGGGTTCGGCGGTCCTCGAATAGACGGTCCAGAACCTCTCGCAGATCGTGGAGGTCAAGGGGCTTGGGGAGGAAGTCGAACGCGCCCTCACGCATCGCCGCGACGGTGGTGGGCATATCGTCGTACGCGGTCATGATGATGACGTCGGTCCAAGGCGCTTGCTCACGCAGCCTGCGCAGCAACTCTATGCCGTCGAGCCCCGGCATGCGGACATCCGAAAGCACGACCTCGGGCCGGACCTCACCCATCGCGGCAAGCGCGTCCTCGGAGCTGGCGGCAGTGTGCACCTCGTTCTCCTCATCGCCCAGGACTTCGCGAAGCGAGTCGCGGACGGTGGGGTCGTCATCGACTACGAGTATGCGTCGCATGATCACCCGCCGTCTGATTCGAGATGCACGTGACGGCCAAGAACCGGTCCCCATTCAAGATGGTGACCCTCCGGTAGAGTTGCCAGCATCGTGCCCCGACGGGTGCCCTGCAGCAAACGCCTGCAATCTAGGAGTCTTCGGCGCATCGATGGGCCCTTAGGCGCTCTGTCTGTAACGGAATGTTGCAATCCAGCGATCGAAGCGTTACGCCGCCGGATTCTCAGCCGCTGCCTTGCATTCCGCTCAGGCTGGACGTTCCACGCAATGTTGGTGTGCAACGATCGGCCACTCATGCGTCTCCCACTTGAAGAAGCAAGAATCGGCTCCCGCCCTTTCAACTGGGAGGTAGGACGATGAATCGCGTTCAAATACGACGGATGACGGTCGCTGGGCTCACTGGGCTCGTGCTGCTAACTGGCGGGCGGACGGCCCTGGCGCAGGGCTGGATCGAGCCGCCGACCCACCGCTGGGTACCCCACTCCATAGTGGAGCGAGTGCGGAGCGACGTGACGATCACGATCGATGGCGCGACCCGCGTCGCTCACGTGGAGGTGGAAGAGGTCTTCCGGAACCGCTCTCACCAGATGATGGAGGGCGACTACCTCTATCCCATCCCGCCCGAAGCGGTCTTTACCAACTTTTCGCTCTTCATGGGCGAGCAGGAGCTACGCGGCGAGGTGCTGCCGGCGGATAGGGCCCGGCAGATCTACGAGGAGATCGTCCGGCGAAAGAAAGATCCGGCTCTGATCGAGCTGGTCGGGCACGGCATGCTCCGCGCCCGCGTTTTCCCCATCGATCCGGGCGACGAGCGGCGCGTGGTCCTTCGCTACACCCAGATACTGGGCAAAGACGGCGACCTGATGCGTCTGCGCTATCCGCGAATCGTGGGAATCGTGCCCGGCACCGAGCGGCGCGAGGTGAACCCGCCCGAGCGGCAGGCGTTCTCGCGCTACCCGTTCAGTCTGCGAATCCGGGTCAAAGGTGGCCACCTGTTCGCCACGCCATACTCACCGACGCATTCCATCGACGTGCGCGAGCGTGGCCACGACGAGATCGAGATCGCACACAGGGGCGACGCGACGGCCCGCGATTTCGAGCTCTTCCTGCCGCTGCGCGAGCGGCTCGTAGGAGCCAGCCTCGTGGCCCACGCGCCCGGCGGTGAGCCCGGCTACTTCATGCTGATGATCACGCCCCCGGCCAACGGCGACGAAACCGAGATTCCCCGCGACGTCACCCTGGTGCTGGATGTCTCAGGTTCCATGTCCGGAGAGAAGATCGAGCAAGCCCGAGAGGCTCTGGACCAGATCCTGGCCGGGCTGCGACCGGAGGATCGTTTCCGGCTGATCACTTTCAGCAGCTTCGTACGCTCCTTCGAGAACGGCTGGGCCCGGGCTGGCCAGCGGACGCTGCGTGAGGCGCGCGATTGGCTGGCGGCCGCCCGCGCCGAAGGGAGCACCAACGTGACGGACGCCCTGCGGGAGGCGTTGGAGCCCGAAGTCGATGAAGGGCGCCTGTCCCTGGTTCTCTTCCTAACCGATGGCAAGCCCACCGTCGGTGAGACGGACCCCGAGCGGATCGCCGAGGCGGCCGACCGCCTCCGGGACGGCGAGCGCATCTTCCCGTTCGGCGTCGGCTACGACGTGAACACGTACCTGCTCGACCGCATGGCGGAGGGTGGACGCGGCACGGTCAGCTATGTGGCGCCCGGCGAAGACGTGGAGGTCGCCGTTTCTTCGCTTACAAGGAAGATCGGCTACCCGGCACTCTCCGATCTCAGGATCGTTCGCGCGCCGGCCGATCTCGAGGATTACTATCCAAACCCGCTGCCGGATCTGTTCTACGGCGAGGAGCTCGTTCTGTTCGGCCGCTATCGCGGCGACGGCAGCGGCGAGCTGGTGTTGGAGGGGTCACGGGCTGGTCGGCGGCAGCGGCACACCTTCCAAGTTGAATTGCCGCGGCGCGACTTCGGCAACGACTTCATCCCGAAGCTATGGGCGGCCCGCAAAGCCGGCGCTCTGACGGCTCACGTGCGGCTGCACGGCGCCGACCCCGAGGTGGTCGAAGAGATCCGTCAGCTTGGCCTGCGATACGGAATCCTCACGGAGTACACCTCCTACCTGGTCGAGGAGCCGCAACTGGCCCTCGCGCGGCCGGAGGCCGCCATGGACCAGGCCCGCAACCTGGCCGCGGCTCCGAATGAGCAGTCGGGCGCAGAGGCCTTCAGGCGAGCAGAGGCCAGCAGCCGTCTACGCGAAACGGACAAACTAGAGGAAGCGGAGATGCTGGTCGCAGGTGTGGTGGCCTCGAAGGCGGGCCGCAGCGATCTGGAGGCAGGCGACGCGCGAACCGTCGAGTCGATCCGCCACGTCGGCCGGAGACTGTTCGTCTTCCGCGACGGAGCCTGGACGGATCTGAACTTCGTGACCAGCTTCAAGGTGGTCGAGCTGGCGCCGTTCAGCGACGCCTACTTCGAGCTGGTCCGGCGACTCCCGGCGGTCAAACCCTACTTCGCGCTGGGTGACCACGTGATCATCGCCGGGGATGGCCTGGCGCTACGGCTGACGCCGGACGGTACGACGACTTGGAAGTCGCGCGAGCTGAAGTCGGTCCTGCGGGCACTCGAGGGGAGCTTGTAGCCCGACCGGCTCGTTACACGGAGGGTAAGGGAGAGCGTGGATCTCTCTCAGGTGTATCGCGAGCACTACCGGTCGCTGGTCCGCTTTCTCTACAGGCGGATCGGCGACCAGGCTCGCGCCGAAGATCTGGCTCAGGAAGCGTTCGTCCGCGCTATCGAGCACCAGCCGACCCGGCCCAGGGCCTGGCTGTTCACGGTCGCGGCGAATCTGGCGAGGGATGAAGGACGCAGGGCGTCGATAAGACGCCGCCACCTGACGCTGATCAAGGCCGAGGCCGAGAGCCGGCAGCCGGAACCGGGGCCCGATGTGGCTCTGGAGCGACGCGAGAAAGTCCGACGCGTTCAGAGCGCGCTAGCCCAGCTGGCCGAACGCGACCGCGAGGCGCTGTTGCTGTGGGAGGAAGGCTTCTCGTACGACGAGATCGCCGGAATACTCGGACTATCGAGAGGCTCTATCGGGACGACGCTGGCCAGGGCGCGGACCAGGCTGGCAGCCGCCTACAGAGAGCTAGCGAGCGAAGGAAGTGATGAAGATGTCGCACATTGAAGAAGCCAAGCTCCACGCCTACCTGGACGGCGCATGCGCCGAGCGGGAGCTCGAGCGGATCGAGGCGCACCTGGCGTCTTGCGGCGAATGCCAGGCCCGACTCGCCGCGGCCATCGCCGCCAGCCGGATGGCCTCCAACCTCCTGGCGGAGATCGAGCCGCAGCCGGTTCACGCGCCGCCCTGGCGCGAGATCGAGGAACGGGCCGCAGCCCGGACGCGCTCGGCGCCTGGCCGCAACTGGGTCAAGCCCAGCCTGGCTTGGGCGGCCATGATCGCCATCGCTTTCGGGGTCGGCTGGCTGTCCAACACCTACTACTCGCAAGCCCCGGAGCGGCTATTCACCGGTTCTCGACAGGCTCAGGCGCCCGTCGCCGCGGCGGATGCCCTCGAGGAAGACAGGTTCGATCAGTCGCCCGCCGAAGCACAACCCGAGGCCGAAGCCGGCCAACGCTCAGCTGAAACTAGCGAGGTCACTACGCCGGAGACGAAGCTGGAGGAGCAGGAGCTGGATCAGCCCCGCTTGAAGTCCGCCGACGAGCGGCTGGCAGCCGAGCCACAGCCGGGTCGGGCAGTGCTCACGGAGGGCATCGCCAGGGACGCCGATCGGGAAGGCGTACTGGGCGCTGCGCAGAAGCAGGTGCAGGAGGCAGACCCGATCGTCGAGGATGTGGCCGCAAGGCCTCCCCCTGCCGTGGCTGGGGTCGAAGCCAACCGCGAGGAACCGGAACGCCGCGCCCGCCGGGACGCTCCGGCCGAAGAGGCCAGACTCCAGAACGAGCCGCTCGCCGACTTCGCGGCGCAGAGGTCCGTGCTGCGGGCAGAGACCAGCGAAACAGCCGTTTTCTTCAGCGTCCAACCCGAGGACGCCGCGTTGTGGCTGGACGCAGAATTGCGCAGGCTACCCGACCTCCAACTCAGGCGGGTCGAGGTCGGGCCGGGCAGCGCCGTACAAGGCGGGCTACCGGGGCTTCCCGCAATCAAGTTGGTCTACGAAGATGCGGCCGGCCACGAGTTCATCCTCATCCAACAGCGCCTCGCGGATGCGACGCTCGAGTTCGAGGAAGCCGACCCAGTGCTGACCGTCGACCCGGACGGTCCGCCGGCGTACCGCTGGCTAGACGGCCGAGGGTATCGCCTGATCCTGATCGCGGAAGTGAGCAGCGACTCGCTGAGAGCCCTCGCAGAACGCGTCCGTTGACGCCCTTCGAGCGCCTGCCGCAAGCACCACATGATAGCAACATGATCGGGTGGCGGCCGTTCCATGATAGGACATGATCGCCACCTGACTGTTACATGATAGCACGGCTCGAAAATCCGGCCCACCCGGGAAACAGAACACGGTGCGGCTGCGTTATGCAGCCTATCAGGGCAGGCGCAAAAGGGACGAAGGCAAGAACGTCGTGACTACTGGTCACGTCGATCAAAGGGAGGCAACCGATGAAGCGAGCCGCCGCACTCACGTCGTTGCTGTCAGCCGTCGTACTGGTAATCACCGCGCCGTCACCCACTTTCGCGAGCGATGCTCCGCTCACACCCGACCACGATATTCAAGCACACTTTGACCGCGGAGATGAGTTCTTCTCTCAGGGCGATCTCAACGCCGCGCGCAAGGAATACGAAGCTGCGGCGAAGATGACCCGCAACAACGGTCAGGTCCCCGCCAAAGCACTGCACCGAATCGCATACACGCAGTACTACGAGGGCCGCTATCAGACCGCCGGTAAGACCCTCGAGAAACTGGCCGAGGAAGCGGCCGCCTTCGGCGACCTCAAGACCGAGGCCTGGGCTCTGGCCGACGCCGCCTGGGTTGCGTGGAAGGCCGGCGACACGATCGATGTTCAGCGACGCGTGGCCCGTCTCGAGCGCCTGATGACCTCGCAGTACCTGCCTTCCGACGTGAAGGCAGAGATAAAGATGAAGCGGTTGGGCGACTATTCTCTGGCGCTTGCCAACTAGCGCCACCCGCTTGAGAGAAGCGATCGCTCCCGGCCGGAGCCCCAGATCTCTCGAGGGCTCTGACCGGGAGCAAACCTTTTCCGCCGCTCAGGCGTCTCACGAATAAGCAGGCAGAACACCGGGACAGCCCGAATTTGGCGCGAGCGACTTCGCGTCGAAGGAAGGAAGGCGCGTTATGACGAGAGCAACCCGGCTGTTCGCCTCACTGTCTGCGGCCACCCTCCTCGCCGTTGCCACGATGCCCGATCTCCAAGCTGCACAGGCCCCCGACGATACCAACGTCAGTGCGCAGATGCCTGATATCGACCCCGAAATCCAGACGCTCCTGGACGAAGGCGACGAACTGGCCGCCGAGGGCAATTGGGGAGCGGCACGCCGCCACTACCAGCTGGCCGCGGACCTGATGAGAAAGCAGGGCCTTCTGCCCTCCAAAGCGATGCGCCGCATCGCCAATTCGTACTACTACCAGGACCGCTATCAATCGGCGGGCAAGGTCCTGGAGCAGTTGGCCAAAGAAGCAGCGGCATACGGCGAACTGCGCTGCGAGGCCTGGGCGCTAGCTGACGCCGCGTGGATCGCCTGGATCGCCGGCGACAAGATCGACATGGACCGGCGTCTCGTTCGACTCGACCGTTTGCTCACGTCGCCCTACCTGCCGGCAGAGGTCCGCGACGAAGTGGTCACG
>JBDHAS010000155.1:0-8861 GCA_039588015.1 Gemmatimonadota bacterium
CAACCCAGACGACTACGAGAAACTCTGGCAGAGCACACGCCAGCCGAGTTCGTGGGCGGTGGTGCCCGTAGCCTGATGTCAACGAAAGGGAACACTACCGAATATCCAATATCGAATATCGAACACTCAATGCAGAAGTCGCTGCCTGGGGCCACACGTTTCGATATTGGACATTCGATGTTCGATATTCGATATTCGAAAGCTCGCTTAGGAGACCAGAGGCGTCGTCTAGATGAAACCCGCATGCCAAAGGAGCTCGAATGCCCATCCGTTCTGTCACTGTGTACTGCGCGTCCAGCACCCAGGCCGATCCCGCATATCTCGACGCCGCTGAGCGGCTCGGCCGGATCCTCGCCCGCAACTCCATGACCATCGTGTACGGGGCCGGGGGCGCCGGCTCGATGGGCCGGATGGCGGACGGCGCGTTGGCCGAGGGCGGCACGGTCATCGGCGTCATACCCGATTTCATGAAGGAACTCGAGTGGTACCATCGAGGGATCAGCGATCTTCGCATCGTTACAGATCTTCACGATCGTAAGCGCGCCCTGATCGCCGATGTCGACGCCGTCGTCGCCCTGCCCGGCGGATCCGGGACGCTCGACGAACTGCTCGAGGCAATCTCGCTCAAACGGCTAGGGACGTTCTTGGGTCCAATCGTCCTGGTCAACACGAACGGCTTCTTCGATCCATGCATCGAATTGCTCGAGCGGTGTGTCGATCAGCGTTTCATGGATCCACGACATCGGGACATGTGGCAGGTCGTGGCCGAACCCGAGCAGGTACTCGATGCGTTCGAGGCGGCGCCCGCGTGGGCGAGCGAAGCGCTCGAGTTCGCGGCGGTCTGAGCCGGCATACCGTCAAGCCGCCCTGTCGTACACGAGCGCCGGTTCATAGTATCCTCTGACACATCTTTCACGTTGGGAACCTGAGCAACTGTTCCCGGTTCTCGGGAGGAACGCGATGAAGCTCGCCTGGCTTCCGCTGCGGCTGAAACACGCCCTGTGCTTCGCTTTTTTGCCCGTGCTCCTTTTCGACGCGCCGCCGGTCGACGCGCAGGGCCGGTACTCCCGCGCCGAGCAGATGCTGCCCTGGAATCTAGAGCGGCTCACAACTGGCGATCCCGATGGCCCACACTGGATGGCCGGCGGAAACCGCTTCTGGTACCGGGTTAACACGCCGCGCGGCGGCGAGTTCGTTCTCGTGGATCCGGAGCGGAACACGCGTACGCTGGTTTTCGACAACGCGCGCCTCGCCGCGGCCATGTCCGTTGCGAACGACACCAGCTACGATCCGGTCAAGCTGCCGTTCACTTCGTTCGAGTTCGCGGATCACGGAGCTAACGAGAGGGTGATCGAATTCAAGGCGAGTGCTCGGCGATTCGCCTGCGACATCGCCAGCTACACTTGCTCCGTCGGGGACACGCTTCCGACCAACCCCGTGTACGTCCGGTCGCCGGACGGAGCTTGGGAGGCGTTCGTTCGCGAGCACAACCTCTATGTGCGGCCGGCCGAAGGCGGCGACTCCATACAGCTTACGGACGACGGCCAGCGCTTCTGGGCCTACGGCCTGCCGGACCCGCGGCCCACCGAGCTCAGGATGGGGCTGCCGCGTCGGCCGGTGCTCCAGTGGTCGCCCGATTCACGCAAGATCGCCGTGCAGCGGATGGACGAACGTGAAGTCGAACACTTCCACTTGATCTCGTACACGTCCAGCCGTCCGAAACACTACTCCTATCCGTACCCGCTCCCGGGCGACTCGATCATCTCCCGCTTCGACATCCACATCCTCGATGTCGAGGAACGTACCAACCTACGCGTGGGTGCCGACCCCCAGCCGTACACCACGTTCAGCACAGTCGGCGTCCTCGATTCGACCTGGAATACCGTGAAATGGGGTATGGCCGGGGACCGCCTCTATTTCACTCAGGGTTCCCGCGGTGCAAAGCGGATCCGGCTGCTCGAGGCCGATGCGGCCTCCGGCGCGGCCCGGGTCATTTTGCAGGATACGACGAAGACACACCTCGAGTTGAATCTGTTGATCGTAGGTAAAGCGAACTGGGCAGTGGCCAACGATGGTAACGATATCATCTGGTTCTCCGAACGTGACGGTTGGGCCCACCTGTATCGCCATGATGATGAGGGAAACCTAAAGAACCAGATCACGTCCGGCCCCTGGACCGTCGGGGACATCGTCTATGTCGACGATGGCGCAAACCGCATCTACTTCACCGCCAGGGGACGGGAGGTGGGACAGAATCCGGCGGTCGCTTCGCTCTATGCGGTCAACTTCGACGGCTCTGGTCTTCGCCGACTTACTGAAGAGCCTGCCGATCATGCGATTTCCGTTTCGCCGAGCGGGCGGTTCCTTTTCGACGAGTACTCTAGCGTGGACGTTCCGCCCGTGACCGTACTCCGCAGCCTAGAGGGGCGTGTGATCCGCACGCTCGAACGGGCCGACGTTTCGCAGCTGGAGGAAATCGGCTGGAGGCCACCGGAGCCCTTTTCGGTGAAGGCCCGCGATGGCGTAACCGACATCTACGGGTTGATGTATAGACCATCCGACTTCGACCCCGATCGAAAGTACCCAGTGATCGAGTACATCTATCCGGGTCCCTGGATCGGCAGCGTCGGCATCTGGAGGTTCACACACACAGGCATCCACCGGCGCAGCGAGCAGCAGGCGCTGGCCGAGTTGGGGTTCGTAGTGGTCCAGATCGACGCCATGGGCACGGCATTCCGGTCTCGTGCGTTTCGTGACACTTGGTACGGGGACATGCGCGACAACGGGATCGCCGACCATGTGACAGCGCTCAAGCAGCTCGCCATGCGGCACCCGTTCCTGGACCTCGACAGAGTAGGGGTCTACGGGCACTCGGGTGGCGGTTTCGGCTCGCTCGACGCGATTCTCCGATATCCCGACTTCTACAAGGTCGCGGTCTCCAGTTCGGGCAACCACGATAACCGCACGTATCACGCTGCCTACGGTGAGAAGTACCAGGGCGTGTTTGCCCGCGACACCGTGAGTGGCACAAACAACTTCGCGGGCCAGTCGAACGCCGCCATGGCCGAGAACCTCGAGGGCAAGCTGCTCATCATTCACGGGGACATGGATGATAATGTGCACCCGGCGATGACCATGCAGGTGGTAAACGCGTTAATCGCAGCCAACAAGAATTTCGATTTGTTGCTCATGCCCAATCGAGAGCACTCGATCATGCGCGGTGATCCTTACTTGCTCAGGCTTCGCTGGGACTACTTCGTCGAGCACCTCTTGGGTGAGGAGCCGCCGGAGAATTACCGCATCACGCCGCCGTCGGGGTGACTCCGGGCGAACGTGGAGGGTGCTCTTTTTCTGTAGCTGGACGGTTCTTAGTTTTGGCTGTACACGAGGATCGATTCACAAGGGTTGTGACTGCTGGGGAACGGCCTGGCCGGACCCATCGGCCCACCTGTCGCTGAGAACTGGAGGTTCGTTATGCGCGTTTCGGGACTGGCTCTGGCTATTCTGGCGACCGCCCTGTTCGCCTTTTCGCCGCGATCCGATCAAAGCGGGCAGGAGGGCGTGCTGCTCGTCACCAACAAGAGCGAGAACACGCTGTCATTCTTTGACGCGACAACTGGGGAGGAGTTGGAACGCATCTCCACGGGGCCGGGGCCTCATGAAGTCGCCGCTACACCCGACGGCAGGCTCGCTTTCGTCGCCAACTACAGCTCCAACAGCCTGACCGTCGTGGATGTGCCAAACCGTAAGGCCGTCGGTACAGTCGATCTCGGCAAGCACCAGCGGCCCCATGGCATTGTCGTCAGCGCAGACGGCAACTCCGTCTGGGTCACCACCGAAGGGTCCCAGCACTTGGTGGAGGTTGATGTGGCAAGCCGCCAAGTGAAGCGGGCGGTAGAGACCGGGCAGCGCGTCACTCACATGGTCATCCTAGTCGAGAGTCGGGGCAAGGCCTACACCGCGAACATCGGGTCCGGCAACGTCACCGCCATCGACACGCGTGGCGGCGAGGTCATCAAGCAGATACCGACCGGTGCCGGCGCCGAGGGTATCGCAGTGACTCCCGACGATCGCTTCGTACTGGTGACGAACCGCGAGGCGGGCACCTTTACAGTTATCGACGCCTCTAGCGATGAAGTCGTCCACAGCATGGAAGTGGGCGGTTTCCCGATCCGGGTCGAAGTGACGCCGGATGGCAAGCGAGCCCTGGTCAGCCAGGCCACGGCACAAACGCTTCTCGAGATCCACGTCGATGGCTGGAAGAAGGGTCGCGAGCTGGCGGTGGGCCAGATGCCCGTAGGGATCGAGATCCGGCCCGACGGCAAGGTCGCCTATGTGGCGAATACTCGCGATGACATGTTGACGGTGGTCGATCTCGACGATTTGAACGTGTTGATGACGATTTCCGGGGGCGATGAGCCTGACGGCATGGCATGGGTAGCTCGCTGATTCGTCTCGGGCTTCTCGTCCTGTTGGCGGCCTCCATCTTCGTCGGCGCCTGCACGATCGAGCGCGGCGACGTGAGGACGCCGGGCGGCCAGCCGCCCGAAGCAGACACGACGCGCGTGCGCCTCACCATGGAGGCTATCGCGGCGGCCTTCGAGACCGGGGACTTGGCCTCGCTCGACACGATTTGCCACGACAGCATCACCGTCTTCGAGGCTGGTCGAGTGCAACGTGGCTGGGCTGACTATCGCGAACATCACCTGTTGCCCGAGCTAGAGGCGCTCAGCCAGCGGCGTCTCCGCATCTACGACGTCAGGGTCAGACTGGCGCGGAATACGGCGTGGGCAACTTATGGGTTCCGGCTGAGCGCCGTGCGCGACGGCCAAGACGTCGAGGCACGTGGTGCCGGAACGACGATCATGCAGAACCTCCAGGGCAGTTGGCGACTCGTGCACTCCCACACGTCTGTCGCCGAAGACCCGCCCGGAGAAGACGGCGGCTGATCCACCTGCAACCGGCGATTTGAGGGCGCACGAGTATGACAGATGAAATGTCCGCACGCTCGGAGCGGCGCCGCGGGCGCCTGGTTAGTACCAACCCGCTGACCGGCAAAGAGATCGGCGACGTTGCGATCATGCAGATCGCGGAGGTCCGCGGCCTGGTGTCGGCGGCGCGTGCCGCGCAGGCCGAGTGGTCGCAGCGGTCGCTCAACCAGCGGGCCCAGGCCTTGCGATGGCTCCGCAGACTGCTAAATACGCGCGCCGATGACGTTGCCGATGTCATCAGATCCGAGACCGGCAAGGTGATCGGCGAGGCGTTGTTCGAGGTTGTCATCGCGTGTGATCACCTGGACTATCTGGCGCGCAACGTGCCCTCCGTTCTGCTGGCGCGCCAGGCCGCCAGCGGCTGGCTCTCTCACCGCAAGGCCCGCGTTGGCTACGACCCGTATGGTGTCATCGGCGCCATCACCCCCTGGAATTATCCGTTCGCCATCAGCATGGGCGCGGTGTGCACCGCCATCGCCGGTGGGAACGGTGTCGTGCTGAAGCCGTCGGAGTTCACGCAGATGACCGGTCAGCTTGTGGTCGAGCTCGTGGGCGAAGCTTTGGCCTCGGACGACCTGGTCGCCGTCGCCACAGGGGACGGCAGTACCGGCGCCGCTCTCATCGCGGCCGGCGTCGACAAGATCGCATTCACGGGATCAACGGCGACCGGCAAGAAGGTGATGGCTGCGGCCGCGGAGTCGCTTACGCCGGTGGTGCTCGAGCTCGGCGGCAAAGATGCCATGATCGTGTGCGGCGATGCGGATGTCGAACGGGCAGCGCGAGGCGCTGTTTGGGGTGCCTTCTACGGCTGCGGCCAGGTATGCATGTCGGTGGAACGGGCCTACGTCGTGGACGCCGTCTACGATGACTTCGTGAAAGCCGTGACAGCGGAGGCGCGACGCGTTCGCACCAGCGACGAGCCTGAGGCGATGATCGGTTCGCTCATCGCACCCTTCCAGCTGGACAAGGTTCAGCGCCAGTTGCAGGACGCGCAGGCTCGCGGCGCCCGTGTGTTGCTCGGTGGCCGTCCAATCAAGGGGCCGGGATTCTTCTTCCAGCCGACGGTTCTTACGGACGTTGATCACGACATGGAGATCATGCGGGACGAGACTTTCGGCCCCGTACTCCCCATCATGCGTGTGGCCAATGAGGAAGAAGCGGTGAGTCTCGCCAACGATAGCTCGTACGGCCTCGACGCCAGCGTTTGGAGTCGCAGTTCCGCCAAGGCGAGGCAGATCGCCGAGCGGCTCGAGGTCGGCACAGTGCTGATCAACGACCATCTCATCAACTACGCCATGGCCGACCTTCCCTTCGGCGGCGCTCGCCAGAGTGGTTTCGGTCGCGTGCACGGACTGGAAGGGCTGCGCGAGTTCGTACGTCCCAAGGCTTGGGTCGAGGACCGACTGGCGATGAAACGTGAGCCCTACTGGTTCGAGGAGGGAAGCAGCGGCCAGGAGATGGCTAAGGCCCTGCTGACGTTCAGGCATGGCCGCGGGCCGCTGCGTCGACTGACGAGCGCCGTGCAGCTAGTTCGTGGCATGCGCCGATGACGAAGGCGAACGAGGTGGGCGAGCCGCTGGCATCGCAGATCGATGACATACTCACCTGCGTTCACTGCGGGTTCTGTCTTCCGGCGTGCCCGACCTACGAGCTGCTGGGAAACGAGAACGACTCGCCCCGAGGCCGGATCTATATAATGCGCGCAGTGGCGGAGGGCCGACTCAGTACTTCCGACGCTTCCTTCGGCCTTCATATCGACCAGTGCTTGGGTTGTCGCGCTTGCGAGCCGGTGTGCCCCTCCGGAGTACGCTATGGCAAGTTGCTCGAGCACGCCCGTGAGGCTCGCGCGGGATCAGGCGGCGTGATGGATCGTTTGGCTCGATTCGGCCTTAGGACCCTGTTTGCCAATCGCTGGCTGCAAAACCTCTCCTGGGCGTTGCTTCGAGTGCTTCGTGCCACGCGTCTGCCCTACTTGGTCGCACGGGCTGGCCGTAAGAACGTGACACCGGGCAGCCTTCGCTTCGGGATGGCGATGCTGGCGGCGACGGCTCCCACCGGTTCAAACCATCGCTCGAGCACGTCTCGGTACTCGTTTCCATCTGGATCGACCACCGCGGAGAGTTCGGATTCCGCCACACCCTCGTATGGGGAGACCGTAGCCCTCCTGGAAGGGTGTGTCATGGCGGGACTTTTCGGCCACGTCAATCGAGCGACCGAACGTCTGGTCCGGGCGAGCGGTGGTCGCACGGTGCTGCTGCCGTCCGGCTTCTGCTGCGGAGCTCTTCACGCCCATACCGGCGAGTTGAATGGGGCTCGGGCGATGGCGCGCAAGATCATCTCCTTGTTCGAGATAAGCCGGGCCGGACTGCTCCTCACCAACTCGGCCGGTTGCGGAGCCGCGCTGAAGGACTACCCGGAGTGGTTGCGCGACGATCCGACCTACGCCGAAAGGGCGGAGCGGCTGGCGAAGTCGGTCAGGGCGGTGAGCGAGTGGCTCGCCGAGCGGGATATGCCACAGTACGGGCCGCTGCCGGCCCGCGTCGGCTACGATGCGCCTTGCCACCTCCTGCACGCCCAGCGTATCAACGAGCCGCCGCTGCAGCTCCTCTCGCGCATCCCAAACCTCGAAGTAGTCAGCCTGCCGCGGTCCGATCGCTGTTGCGGCGGAGCGGGGGTCTACGGGCTGCTGCGCCGAAAACTGTCGCACGGCCTGCTGCGACGTAAGCTGGGGGAGGCGGACGAAGCCGGGGTCGAGATCGTCGCGACCGGAAACCCGGGTTGTCTCATGCAGATAGGCGCCGGCGCAATCGTAGGCCGGCGTCCCTTGCGCGTCGTCCACCCCCTCGAGTTGTTGGACGAGAGCCGCAGGGCGTGAGGCGGATAGCTGGCCTCCTCCTCGACCCGCTCGTTCGCACCATCGGACCGGGTGACATGAGAGGGCGTTGACATGACCGAGTCGAGTTCTGATCGAGCCAGGGCTGCTTGGCGGGAGCAGCTTCACGAGATCATCTTCGGTGCCGAAACGCCCGGCGGGAAAGCGTTCGACATCGCGTTGCTGCTGGCCATCCTGTTGAGCGTTGTCGCGGTACTGCTCGAAAGTGTGGCGGACATACGCGCGAGCCACGGCGCTCTGCTCAGGGCAGCCGAGTGGTTATTCACCGGCTTGTTCACGGTCGAATACTTACTGCGCCTGATCTGCGTCGGCCGGCCGGCGCGCTATGCGTTCAGCTTCTTCGGCATCGTAGACTTCTTGGCCATTGTACCGACGTACCTGAGCGTGCTGTTGCCGGGCGCCCAGTCGTTGATCGTCATTCGGGCTCTGCGCTTGCTGCGGGTGTTCCGCGTGATGAAACTGGTCCACTTCGTCGGCGAAGCGAGTATGCTGCGCGCGGCGCTGCGCGCCAGTAGCAGGAAGATCATCGTCTTCCTCGGCACGGTGCTCACCATGGTGCTGATCATCGGCGCACTGATGTATCTCATCGAGGGCGAGCAGAGCGGGTTCACCAATATCCCGCAGGGCATCTACTGGGCGATCGTGACGATGACGACCGTGGGTTACGGCGACATCGCGCCGGCCACCGTTCTGGGCCGCATGCTCGCCTCGATCGTCATGATCACCGGCTACGCTATCATCGCCGTGCCCACCGGCATCGTCACCGTGGAGATGGCCAGCGTGCGGAAACGGCCGATCAGCACTCGATCGTGTCCGGAATGCTTGGCCGAGGGCCACGACAGCGACGCCGGCTATTGCAAGTACTGCGGCGGCAGGCTCTAGATCCTGACCGCCCCGGGTTCGCGGCTCGAATCGCTTGCCTGTCGATCGTCCATGGAGCGGAAGATGGAGCCGAAACTCATACCGTTACCGAACTA